>NZ_JAKFEB010000160.1:0-17136 GCF_036677305.1 Brevundimonas sp.
ATCGGATTGTGCGGAACCGGCGGCTTTGCGCGGGAGGTCGCGCCCCTGGCCGTGATCCAGGCGGGCGCGGACAATGTGCAGCATATCGATCTGGAGCCGGGCGCCGGAGACCTCAACGGACTGCCGGTCGTCCAGCTGGCCGACGCCCCTGCAGACGCCGTCATGTCGATCGCCATCGCCGACGCCGCCGTGCGCCGCCGCGTCGACGGGGAGATGACGGCGGCGGGACGGTCGTTCGTCTCCATCGTCGCCCCGACCTGCGTCTTCCGCGGCCCGTCGCAGATCGGCGAGGGCGCCATCCTGTGCGACCACGTCGTGATCACCGCCAATGTCGTGATCGGCCGGCATTTCCAGGCCAATCTGTTCAGCTACGTCGCCCACGACTGCGTCGTCGGCGACTTCGTCACCCTGGCCCCGCGCGTCTGCGTCAACGGCAATACGGTGATCGAGGACGACGTCTATGTCGGCACCGGCGCCGTGCTGAAACAGGGCACGCCCGAAAGGCCGCTGCGCATCGGCCGCGGCGCGGTCATCGGCATGGGGGCCGTGGTGACGAAGGACGTGCCCGCCGGCGCCGTCGTCGTGGGCAATCCGGCGCGGTCGCTGGACCGCTAGACGTCCGCCAGTTTCGCGCTGCTGGGCAGGTTGATGACGCTGGCCTCCAGCGCCTCGGCCACCGGCAGGGCGTCGCGCGGACAGTCGGCGTACATCGGCAACCGGTGCATCAGCGTCCACAACGGCCGGGCCATGAAGCCCGCCCCGTTCAGCGCCTCAAGCAGGGCGTCGCGCAGGGCCATGTCAGGGCGGTCGAGGATCAGGGCGTTGAGCCAGTGGTTGACCTCGGCGCCGGGCCGGGCGGTCAGCAGGCGCGCGCCCTCGACGTCGCGGAACGCCTCGACGTAGCGCTGCGCCAGCACCGCCTTGCGCGCCATCATGTCGGGCAGCCGCTCCAGCTGGGCGCAGCCGAGGGCCGCGTTGAGGTTGGGCATGCGGTAGTTCCAGCCCGTCTCGTCGTGCACGAACGACCATTTGTGCGGAACCCGGGCGGTCGTGGTCAGATGCTTGGCGCGGCGGCCCAGCTCGGGATCGTTGGTCAGGATGGCGCCGCCGCCGCCCGTGGTGACGATCTTGTTGCCGTTGAAGCTGAGGGCCGAAACCAGCCCGACGTTGCCGACATGCCGGCCGTTCCAGCGCGAGCCCAGCCCCTCGGCCGCGTCCTCGACCAACGCCAGCTTCCAGCGCGCCGCGACCTCGGCCAGTCCCTCGAGATCGCAGGGGTGGCCGAAGACGTGCATGACCATCAGCGCGCGGATCGTCGCGCCCGTGCGGATGTTGAGGCAGACGCCGCCGTCGACGCGCGCCGTCTCGCGCAGGTACGCGTCCAGCCGCACGGGATCGACGCCCAGGGTGGTCGCCCCGGAGTCGACGAAATGCGGCGTCGCGCCCTGATAGGCCACGGCGTTGGCGGTGGCGACGAAGGTCAGGGCCGGGACCAGCACCTCGTCGCCCGCCTGCACGCCCACGAGGCGCAGGCAGATGTCGAGGGCGGCCGTTCCGTTGGACGTGGCCACAGCCCGGGCGGCGCCGGTGATGGCCTCAAGATCCCGTTCGATCCGATCGACATAGGCGCCGACGGAAGAGACCCAGCCGGTATCGAGGCAGTCCTTCAGATAGGCCCACTCCTGCCCCCGGAACTCGGGTTCGTGCAGGGAGACGCCGCCTTCGGACGCCGGCAGGGCGGCGCGGACCGCCGCGAGGACCTGATCGGGCAGGCTCACAGCACGTACCGATCGGTCTTGTAGCGGGCCAGGTTGGCGGGATCGCTGAACCAGTCGATGGTCTGCTGCAGCCCGCGCTCGAAGCCTTCCCCGCCGCCGTATTCGGGCGACCAGCCGGTCAGGGACTGCATCAGGCTGCTGTCGGCCCAGAGCCGCTCGACCTCGCTGGCCTCGGGACGCAGGCGCTGGTCGTCGGTGACGATGGCGACGTCGCGGCCCATCAGGGCGATGATCCGGCGCGCCGTGTCGCCGATGGAGATTTCGAAGCCGCTGCCGGCGTTGACGGTCTGGCCCACGGCCGCGTCGCACTCGGCCAGGGCCTCGAACGCGCGGGCGGTGTCGCCGACGAAGGTGAAGTCGCGGGTCGGGTGCACGGCGCCCAGTTTGATCTCCCTTGCGCCCGCCGCGACCTGGGTGATCACCGTCGGGATCACCGCCCGCGCCGACTGGCGGGGACCATAGGTGTTGAACGGCCGGATCACCGTCACCGGCGTACCGAAGGCGGCATGGAAACTCAGCGCGATCTGGTCCGCGCCGATCTTGCTGGCCGAATAGGGCGACTGGCCCTGCAGCGGATGGGCCTCGGTGATCGGCACGAACCGGGCCGTGCCGTAGACCTCGCTGGTCGAGGTGTGGACCACCCGCTCGACGCCCAGATCGCGCGCCGCCTGGACGATGTTCAGCGTCCCCAGGACGTTGGTCTCAACGTAGGTCTGGGGCGAGTGGTAGCTGTAGGGAATGGCGATCAGGGCCGCGAGGTGAAGCACCACGTCGCATCCGGTCATCGCCGTGCGCACCCCGTGCGGATCGCGGATGTCGCCGGCGAACACGTCCAGATCCTTGCGGATGTCGGTCGGACTTTCGTCCAGCCAGCCCCAGCTGCCGAGGCTGTTGTACTGGACGAACGCGCGCACGTCGCAGCCGCGCCGCACCAGCCGCTCCGTCAGATGCGAGCCGATGAAGCCGTCGGCGCCGGTGACCAGTATGCGCTTGCCGTCCAGTCTCATGGGGTCCGTTCCGGGCGGCGGATGCGCCGTGGAGCCAAGGTGGTTGATGGCCGTTAAGGAACCGAAAAGGCGGCGTCTCGCCGAGCGCGGCTGCGGCGGAAAAGCGGGTTGCCTGATCGGATTCTATCCTGTCTCTGAAGGGGTCGGCTATCGATGCCGGCGATCGAAGCCGAGCCATGCCGTCCAGCCGCCTGTTGTCCGCCACTGTCGCATTGGCCGCCGCCGCCGCCCTGATAGCCTGCGGACAGGCGCCGGGCGGCTCGGTGGCGACCACGGCGCCCGACGCTGCGTCGCAACGGTTGACGACCCTCACCTCCCTCGACATGCGCGTGGCCCGGGTGGCGCAGCGGCTCTCGGAAGCCAACGTCGAGCTCTGTCCGGCCGTACGGCTGGCCGCCGGTTGGGCCCTGCATTCCGCCAGCCAGTACAGCAATGAACTGCGTCCCCTGGTCCACTCGCGGTTCGGGCTGGACGGCGATCTGCCGGGCGTGCTGTCCGCTCCCCCCGGCTCGGCGGCCGAGGAGGCGGGCATCCGCGAGGGCGATCTGATCATTGCGGTGAATGGAACAGCACTCGACCCCGGTCCCGCCCGCGCCCGGCCCGCCTTCGAGGGACTCGCGGCCAATATCGCCGTCGTGGATCGCGGCCTGGCCGGCGGCGCGACGCGGCTCGACATCCGGCGGAATGGCCAACCGCTGAGCATGACCGTCCAGCCGCACCGCGCCTGCGGCTATGAGGTCCAGTTGAACCCGTCGGACGAACTCAACGCCCGCGCGGACGGGCGGCGGCTGTTCATCAGCACGGCCCTGGCCGGCTTCACGCGGTCCGACGACGAATTGGCCCTGATCCTCGGACACGAACTGGCCCACCACGTCCTGCGTCACCGCACATGGAGCGACGTCGGCGGAGCCGGCCGGGAAGCCAATGAGGCGGCGGCCGTCAGCGGCGCCGGCGACAAGGAGACCCAGGCCGATCGCGTCGGCCTGTTCCTGGCGGCGAGGGCCGGATACGACACCGCCATCGCACCGGCCTTCTGGCGCCGGTTCGGGGCCGCCAACTGGCGCGTCCGCTATCCCCAGTTGCGCCACGCCTCGGCCGAGGCCCGCGCGCGGGCGCTGGAACAGGTGCAGGTCGAGATCGATGCGAAACGGGCCGCGGGGGCGCCGCTGCTGCCCTGACGATCAGGCGGGCGAACGCTCGGCCGCCCGCAGGTCCTCCAGCGTGTCGATGTCGATGGACCGCTCGGCCGGCATTTCATAGGCCGCCGTCTCGCCGGCCTTGCACAGGGTCCGCTTGGCTCTCAGCCAGGCCAGATCGGCCGCATAGACGGCGCCGTTGACGCGATACGCGGGCGGCAGGTCCTGACGCCGCCAGCCCATGTCGGCCGGTTTCTCGATGAAGGGGTCCAGCCGCCCCGCCGCATCGCGCCGGAAGATCAGATACGGATGGCAGGGCGCCGCGCTGACGGATACGGCGCCCGGCGCGCCGGTCTCGGCCATCAGGGCCAGCGTCGCCTCGATGTCCCCGGCGGTCCGGAGCGGCGAAGTCGGCTGCAGCAGCACGACGATGTCATGGCCGGGAACGCGATCGGCGGCGTCCAGCAGCACGTCGATCGAGGCGGCGGTGTCGCCGGACAGTTCGGAAGCCCGCCGGAACGGCGCCTCGCAGCCCAGCGAGCGGGCGGTTTCGATGATCCCGGGATCGTCCGACGACAGGATCAGCCGGTCGATGCTCGCGGCCGCCTGCGCCGCCTTTATGGTCCAGGCGATCAGCGGCGCGCCCCGGAACGGCAGGATGTTCTTGCCGGGCAGGCCCTTCGACCCGCCCCGCGCGGTGATGACGGCCAGGACGGACCGGTCTCCGATCATGACGGCGCGACCGGCGACCAGCCGAGCTCGGGCAGCACCGCCGCCGACGCCCGGATCTGCTCGTAGGCGACCATGATGTGATACAGTGAACTCGCGGGCGCCGGCTCGTCGACGAAGCTCCCGTCGGCCCGCATCTTGTCGCGCCACAGGCCCGACGGCTCGAGATAGCCCTGCAGCCCCGCCATCGCCTTGCGCGCGTCGTCCACCAGAAGGTTCCGCCGACCGCCCTCGGCCGCCTCGGCCAGGATCAGCGCCGCCTTCAGCCGCTCCGTCTGGGGCCAAAGCCGGGCCTGGTCCGAGCGCACGGACAGATCGTCGTTCAGGGCGTCCATGGCTACGCCGCGCGTCTGGTCAACGCCGCGCGCGCCGATGTCGTACAGCCGGACCGCGGCCTCCAGGGCCCAGGCCTCGCCGCGCAGACGGCCCCAGCGGGTCAACAGCCAGGCCCATTCGAACTGATGCCCCGGCTCGACCAGGCGACCGTCCTCGCCCGAGGCCGGACGCCACTCCGCGTCGAAGAATTCGCGCAGGAAACCCCCTCGGGAATCAATGAAGGCGCGCCGCGCGAGAGCGACGATTTCGTCGGCCATGGCCCGCCAATCACCGTCGGGCTCGACCGCCTCCCAGGCAAGGCAGGCCTCGAGCAGATGCATGTGAGCGTTGGCCTGGTACGGATGCTCCCCCGTCTCACGCCACCCCCCCGACGGAACCCGCAGCGACGCCAGGGCCTCGCGCAGGGCCCGCGCCCGCTCCGCCATCATGTCCGGGGCGATCCCCGCCGAAGCCGCCGCCGCGAAGGCGAACAGCGCGAAGGCCTGATCGTACAGGGAGGCGCTGTCGTCCAGCACGGCCCCGTCCGACGCCACACGGGTCCGGTAGAGGCCGTCGGGCCGCAGGTTGGTCGCCTCGAAACGCTCCAGGGCCCGCCCGACCAGCGTCCGCCAGGGGCCGGCCCAACCCGCCGCCCCGGCGACCGCATAGACATAGGCCTGCCGCGTCTGCACCCGGGCCCGGCGGAACTCGCTGGAAACAGCGCCGGACAGCTGTACGGTTTCGCGGAATCCGCCATCGTCGTCGACACCGATCGTGGCCCAGATCGGCAGGGCGTTCAGCCGGAGCCAGCAGTCGAAGCTCCGGGCCCTGTCCGCCCACGCCCCGGATACGGCGACGGCTCCGTGCGCATGGGCGGGCGATGCCGAGCGGATGCGTTCGACCAGTCCCTTCACCTCCTGGGCCCGGTCCAGACTGCAGACCAGAACGGCATCCGGTTCAGCGATGATCGCGATGTTGGAAACGCCGGCGGTGGCGACGATCATGCCCTTGGCGGCCCTGACCAGGCCGACATCGCCTTCGGTCGCGAACCAGTCGCCGCGGTCGCCCGACCCCAGGGCCTGGACCGCATCCCACGCGCCCAGGTCGGACCAGCGGTAATCGACGGGCATCACCGAAATCCGGTCGCTGCGCTCCATGACGGCGTAGTCGATCGAGATCTTGGGGGCGTGGCGAAATGCATCGGTCAGCATCATCACGGCGGAGGTTTCATCCGGCAACGCCGCACGCGCAGCCGCGGAAACCTCTGGCGCAAACGAATCCAGCTGGGCCAGGAGCACGTCGGCCCTGACCATGAAATTTCCGCTGTTCCAGAGATAGCCGTCGCGAACATAGGCTTCCGCCCTGGCCCTGTCGGGCTTTTCCACGAACGCCCGGACGGGCGACAGGCCGGTTGTTTCCGGATGGATATAGCCATAGGCCGACGACGGATCTGTCGGCCGGATCCCGAAGGTCACGATCCGGCCCTGTCCGGCGGCTTCGGCGGCCGCCTTCATCGGAGCGCGGAACGCGGCGTCATCCGGAATGTGATGGTCGGACGCCACGAACAGGGCCACCCCGTCCGGTGCGACGCTGGCGATCCAGGCCGCCGCGGCCGCCATCGCCGGTGCTGAATCCCGACCCTCCGGTTCGAGCAGAACCACCGCGTCCAGACCCAGCGCGGCGAGCTGTTCCACGATAAACGAGCGATGAGGCGCACCCGCCACCACAACCAGGCGTCCGCCGTCAACGGTGAGCGGATTCACCCGACTGGCCGTCTCCTGGAACAGCGACAGGTCGCTGACGAAGTCGATGAACTGTTTGGGCCGGGCCGGCCGCGACGCCGGCCACAGGCGCGTTCCTGCCCCGCCACACAGAATTACCGGAAAGATCGCCACCGTCGCCCCTTGCATTTCAGGCATGGCATAGCCGCCGGAACGTCGGGCGGCAAACTCGTCCGGACATTCCGCTGCGGGGCCTAGAACGTCCTTCCCCAGCTTCCCATCAGGGTGAATGTCGTGGGCGCCGCCCGAACGTTCTGGTCGTCCCGGGTGACCATGCCGCGCAGGCTCAGCGCCGACCCGTCTCCGAGGCGGTGCACGCTGCCCAGCGACATGTCGATCTGGCGCCCGCTGGGCGTCGCCGAGAAGGTCCGCTCCGAGAAGGTGAGGTCGTCGAAATAGCCGGCCGGAGAATCGGCCAGGTAGGCGCTGAACACGCCGCTCTCCGTGCGTAGCGGCTGCGAAATCGACCAGTTCAGCGTCTCGCAGGCGAAGCCCAGCTGTTTGCAGAAGGTCGTCAGACCCAGCGCCCAGGACGAACTGACCGCCGTCTCCGACAGACTGAGGAATCGCCCGGCCAGGTCCGTGCGGGCCCAGCCTATCTCGGCGTTCAGGAACAGGTTGGACCGCAGGGCGAACTCGCCCCCGACCGAACCGAAGGTCGTGGTGCTGGGCAGGGCGAAGCCGGAGTCCAGCGGCGCATAGGAACCCAGGGGCCCCATCTTCTCGTCCAGACCTCCGACGGCGAAGCGCAGGCGGCTGCCGGGCGAGGTCCGCCAGTCGGCGGCGAAGCGGGCATAGCTGGAAACGTCTTCCTCCCGCGCCTGGAAGGGCATGGCGCGATCGCCGACGCCCGCGTCGGCGGTCAGGGTCACGGCTCCCATCTTCACCGCCCCCAGCCAGGCCCGGTCGACCTGGGCCAGGGCGGCGAAATTGTCGCCCGCGCCCAGTTCGAACGGCGAGCGCGCGCCGTTGCGGCCCTGCCAGAAGGCGACCGCTCCGCGACCGGCCGAGAATTCCAGCATCATGTCCTCGCGCCGGCGCTCATCCAGCCAGGGGGTGATGACGTTGGTGGATTCGGCCAGATCCCAGGGGCTGTCCTCGACCGCCGCGCCGGTGGTCAGCGACAGGGTCGATCCCAGCGGGCCCGCGACGCTCAGATGCGCCTGCCGGCGCGGCGCCAGCGGCAGCATGTTGGCGGCTCCGCGCGGGGCCATTCCGTAGCTGCCGGCCAGATCCACCCGGAACAGGCGGTTGAAATCGTCGCGGCCCACCGTCTGCAGGCCGCCCTGGGCGTTCCGGAACGCGTCGCCGAGCGCGCCGCCGGTATAGGCGAACCGGTCGCGGGTGACCGAGACGCCCTGGCCGCTGGCCATGCTGACCTGGGTGGGCCCCACGGGCTCGAAGGCCTTGACCAGGTCCAGCAGGCCCCGGCCGTAGATGCTGTCGGTTCCGGGGGCTCCCGCCTCGCGCGCGGTCGTCAGCAGGATCTGGACCGCCTGGCGGCCCGTCAGATTGGGAAAGGCCTGCAACAGCAGGGCCAGGGCCCCCGCCACGGCCGGCGAGGAGAAGGAGGTGCCGTTCACACGGTAGCAGCTGGTCCCGTCGCAGCCGGTGATGACGTCGACGCCGGGGCCGCTGAGATAGCTGGTCGCCGCCACGCCCGCCCGGTTCGAGAAGGCCGCCATGACATCGGCGCTGTTGTGCGCGCCGACCACGATGATGGCGCCGGCGAAGCGCGGATCCACGGCGTAGCGGCCCGGCCATTCGGGATTTCCGCCTGTCGTCTCCTCGCCTTCGTTTCCGGCGGAGATCGCAAAGACGATACCGGCGTTCACGGCCCGCAGAAGCGCCGCCTCGAAGGCCGCGCCCATCGAGGTGTCCCCGCCCAGCGACATGTTCACGACCTTCACATTGGCCGCGATCGCATAGTCTATCGCGCGGACCAGATCGGATGACTTGAAACAGACGTCGTCATCGGGATCGCTGCAGTCGCTCGTATCGGCGCGGATCGAGACGATGGTCGATTCATAGGCCACTCCGATCGTGCCGAAGCCGTTGAAGCCCGCGGCGATGACGCCGGAGACGAGGGTCCCGTGGTCGTCCGGGCCATCGGGAGTCAAACGGCCGGGCACGACATCGGTCGAGGCCCCCGAAATGCGACCGGCCATGTCCGGCTGGGCGAAATGGATGCCGGAATCGATGACCGCGACGTTGATCCCGGCGCCGGTCGCGCCTTCGCTCCAGGCGTTGATCGCCCTGATGTTGGCCACGCCATAGTTCCGCAGATACTCGGCCGAGCTCGTGGAAGGCGGCGGCGAGGGGGGCGGCGGCGGCGGCGGAGGGGGGGGAGGCGGCGGGGGCGGAGGAGGAGGCGGCGGAGGCGGAGGGGGCAGCGTGACGATCCCGCCGCCGCCGCCACCGCCGCCGCCGCCGCCGCCACCGCCGCACGCGGCGAGCGGAATCAGGGCCGCGGCGAGAAACAGGGCCCGGGACACCAGCCCCACTGAAAATCGGTTGCGCATGTAATTACCCGACCTCGCCCCACACCCAACCTGAACCGGGGTGGCCGGCTAGGCAATGGTTACAATGGTGTTTGCCCGGGTAAACAAATCGCGAACCCGGCGCCGGCTCTTGGAACGAACGCGTGACTGGTGCACATCGGAGGCTGGCGGGGAGGCCAGAATGTCAGAACCCATCCGGTCGATACTGATCGTCGGTGGCGGCACCGCGGGCTGGATGGCCGCGGCCGCCCTGCAGCGGTCTCTGGGCCCGCACGCCAGGGTTTCCCTGGTCGAGTCCGACGAGATCGGCATCGTCGGCGTCGGCGAGGCCACCGTGCCGCCGATCCGGGATTTCAACACCATGATCGGCCTCGACGAGGCCGAGTTCATGCGCGAGACCAGGGCCACGCTCAAGGTCGCGATCGTCTTCAAGGACTGGGGTCATATCGGCAACCGCTACGTCCACCCGTTCGGCACCTTCGGCCGCGGGCCGACCCTGGCGGAATTCCAGCAGACGTATTTCTCGCTCAAGGCCCGCGGCCTGGCCGGCGACCTGGGCGACTATTCCGTCTGCTGGCGCGCCGCCGACGCCGGCAAGGTGGGCGACCGCGACCCCGACCCGCTCTCGGCGAAGAACAGCCTGTTCAGCGCCTATCATTTCGACGCCGGCCTCTACGCCCGATATCTGCGCAAGGTCTGCGAGGACCGCGGCGTCGAGCGGATCGAGGGCAGGATCGTCGATGTCGTCCAGCGCGGCGAGGACGGCTTCATCGACGGCGTGACGCTGGAGGACGGCCGCACGCTGAAGGCCGACCTGTTCATCGACTGCACGGGCTTCCGCGCCCTCCTGATCGAGGGCGCGCTGAAGGCGGGCTATGAGGACTGGTCGCACTGGCTGCCCGTCAACCGCGCCATGGCCGTGCCCTGCGAGAGCGTGAAACCGCTGACGCCTTATACCCAATGCACGGCGCGCGAAGCCGGATGGCAATGGCGCATCGCCCTGCAGCACCGCACCGGCAACGGCTATGTCTATTGTTCGGACCATCTGTCGGACGAGGCGGCGCGCGAGACCCTGCTGGCCAACCTCGACGGCGAGCCGCTGGCAGAACCGCGCCCGCTGCGCTTCGTCACCGGCCGGCGAAAGAAATACTGGGACCGCAACGTGGTCAGCCTTGGCCTGTCCAGCGGCTTCATCGAGCCGCTTGAATCGACCAGCATCCATCTGGTCCAGTCCGGCATCTATCGGCTGCTGCAGCATTTCCCGGACATGGATTTCAGCCCGGCGAACATCGAGGGCTACAACCGGCGTCTGGGCCGGGAGGTCGAGCTGGTCCGCGACTTCGTCATTCTGCACTATCACGCGACCCAGAGAGACGACACGCCGTTCTGGCGTCAGGTGGCCGCCATGCCGATCCCCGACAGCCTTGCTGAAAGGGTCGAAGCCTTCCGCGACCGCGCCCTGCTCTATCACGTCGGAGCCGACGAGTTTTTCAGTCAGGGATCCTGGCTGGCGGTGATGTACGGACAGGGGATCATCCCGCGCGGCCCCAATCCTCTCTATGCCTACCAGGACGCCGACAGGTCCGCGGCCGGTCTGCGCCACGTCTCCGAGGTGCTGGCGCGGACCGTGGACGGCCTGCCCGAACACGAAGCCTATCTGAGGGCCAACGCCATGTGGTCGGGCGACGCCTGAGCGCCGGGCGCCGGCTCCAGGGGCTGGGGCTGAATGCGAGGCGCCGGGATCACCGGCCCGGGCGCCTCTGGCATATCACGCCAGGCCGCGGCCGGATTCAGGGCCGCCGTCGCCTCGAGGAAGGTCCCCGGCTTCATCGAAGGCTCCCGCGCCGTCTGCAGGCCCGCGACCCGCGCCAGATCGGCGATATAGCTGATGCAGTTGCGCCGCCGCAGGTCGTACAGCGAGCCCTCGGGCCCGTTCCACCAGTCCGAGCGGGCGCGCACGGCGCGGTACACGGCGTCGCTGACCGTCAGCCTCAGATAGGGCTTCCCCTCCCCCACATACCGGGCCTCGGGGGTGGCGACGATCCCCGGCCCGGTGGCCAGCAACAGGTGCGGACCCGGGTATTTCGCGGTGAAGCCTGCGGCCCAGTCGACCGGGTCGCCGGTGTCGTCGAGCGTTCCGGAGGCGTGGACATAGGCGTGGGGGAACAGAAGGTCGCCGCCCCGGATGCGCGCGCCGGGATGGGCGTAGAAGGTCAGGGTCACCGCCGCCCAGGCGGGGGCGGCGATGAGGGCCAGGGCCAGGCCCAGCAGCCCCGCGCGTCTCGTCATGGCGATCATAAAGGTCTCCGCGGCCCCGCCTACCTTGCGAGCCCCGGACCCGAACGCGCAAGGGCCGCCGACGATGCCGCCGGCGGCCCTGCCGTGTCGTTTTGCCGGATCAGTGCGGCGCGGGACCCGCCGCGCCGTCGCCGTTTCGCACCCGGGTCCGCGCCGCCGCGATGGCGAACACCGTCAGCGCGGCATAGCCGACCAGCGGCACGACGAAGGCCGGGGTCAGCGCCCCGCCCGCTGCGTCGGCGATCTGGCCTGCGACCAGCGGCAGGACGGCGCCGCCGATGATGCCGAACACCAGCAGGCCCGAAGTCGCCGCAGCCGGCGCGCTCGACCGCTCCAGCGTCAGGGTGAAGATGGTCGGGAACATGATCGAGTTGAACAGGCCGATCGACAGGGCCGCATAGGCCGCCGTCGTTCCGCCGGTCTGGGTCACGACCGCGCACAGCAGGCCGGCGCACACCGTGCAGACCGCCAGCAGGAGCCCGGCGGGCACGCGCGTCAGCAGGGCGCTGCCCACGAACCGGCCGATCATGGCGCCGCCCCAGTAGAAGGCGACCATCTTGCCGGCCTCTTCGAGGGGAATGTCCAGAATGTCGGGGCTGTTGAGGAAGTTGGTCAGCATCGAGCCGATGGCCACTTCCGAGCCGACATAGATGAAGATGGCCAAGGCGCCGAACAGGGCCCAGGGCGAACGGAAGGCCGCCAGCGGCGAGGCGCCGGCGACGGCGACCGGGGCGGCGGCGTTGATCTTCTTGCGGGCCGTGAAGATGAAGGCGGCCAGCAGGGCGAAGAAGCCGCCCATGGCCAGGAAGCCGGCGTCGATGCTGCGCAGGGATTCATTGCGTGTCGCCACGGTGACCACGGCGCCGGCCGCGAAGACGCCGCCGGTCAGCAGAACATGCGACCCCAGCCACGGCCCGATCGTCGTGCCCAGCGAGTTGAAGGCCTGCGAGAAGTTGAGCCGGAAATGCGAACTCTTCCGGGCGCCCAGTTCGGCCACCAGCGGATTGGCCGCGACCTGCAGCAGGGTCACCCCCGAGGCGATGACGAACAGGGCCAGCAGCACGCCGGCGTACTGATCCATCATCGTCGCCACGGGCACGATCAGACAGCCCAGCACCATGGTCGCCAGGGCGGCGATGATCGCCCGGCTGTAGCCCAGCCGCGCCAGCACATAGGAGGCCGGGATCGAGGCCACGCCATAGGCGATGAACCAGGCCGAGGTGGTGAAGAAGGCCTCGGTATAGCTGAGGTCGAACACCCGCCGCACCGCCGCGATCAGCGGGTCGATCAGCGAGGTGGCGAAGCCCCATGCGAAGAACAGGGTCGTCACATAGGCGAAGGCTGCGCCGGTCTTGTGGGCGGTCGAGGTCTGGGTGTCGGTCATTTCACTCCCCCTGATCGCCGCATCGTCCCCACGCGCGGCTGTTGCGTCCTTGGTTTCATCCGTCAGCGGCCGCGTCCAGCGGTTTGATCGGGATCGTAACCAAAAGTGGCCCGACGCCCTCTGCTGCAAAACGAAAGGGCCGCCCCGGTTTCCCGAAGCGGCCCCTTCCCGACCGGTTGGGACGGTCAGTAGCGGTAGTTGATCCCGATCGCGAACGTCCGGCCGTAGCTCTGGTAGTCGATGGTCCGGCGCTCATCGCCGTTCTCGAAGGTCTTGAACGGCTCGTCAGTCACATTGTTGACCTGGGCGAGGATGGACAGACCGTCCAGGGGGCCCGACTCGAAGGCATAGCCGATCTGGGCGTCCACGACCGTCTCGGCGGCGACGGAGCGCAGCGTGCGGCCGTTGCCGAAGCCGGCCACTTCGCCGAGGAAGTCGGAACGATAGCGGCTGGACATGCGGGCCTCGAAGCCCCCGCGCTCATAGTAGACCGTGCCGTTGACGACCGTTTCGGACAGCCCCGGCAGCGCCGTCGGGGCCTGGGCCGGGTCGGGCTGGATTTCACTGTCCGTCGCCGAGGCGCTGAACATGAAGCCGAACCCTTCGAGGACCGGATGGAAGATGTCGAGCGGCGCGGAGACCGCGAACTCGAGCCCCTGGATCCAGCCGCCCTCGCCGTTGTCCGGAGCCGACGAGATGCCCTGGTTGATGACCGGGGTGACGCCGCCGGTCGGATAGCCGGTGAAGTCCATGATCTGGTTGTTGGTGTAAACGAAGGTCTCGAGATGTTTGTAGAAGCCGGCCAGCGAGACATAGCCCCGGCGGTTGGCGAAATATTTCTCGATCGAGATGTCCGCCACGTCGGCGATGTAGGGGCGCAGTTGCGGATTGCCGCTGCTGGCGCTCCACGGCGAGTTAACGTCAGGCTGGGCCCCGGGAATGTTGTTGGCGACGTTGAACGAATAGTTCCGCGACGCGCGCATGTCGTCCATCCGCGTCCGCGCCAGCGTGCGGGCCAGGGCGAAGCGGACGAAGGTGTCGTCCCGGACTTCGAGGATGAAGTTCGAGCTGGGCAGGACTTCCAGATAGCTGTCGCCGCCCGACACCGCGATCGTCTCCGACACGCCGGGGCCGACCTGTCGGGCCGAGAAGCCGTCCGAGCTCTGGTCGGTATAGACAAGCTGGACGCCGACGTTGCCGGTCAGGGGCAGGCCGAACAGAGTGTGGTCGATGTCGGCGATGGCGTAGGCGGTCGACACCCGTTCCGTCACCGCCCAGTTGCCGGCGATGACGTCGGCGTTCGGGTTGCGGACCAGGTCCAGCGCGCCGCTGTTGACCACGCCGAGGGCGTCGTAGCTCAGCACCTCCGAGATGCCGAGATAACCGAGGTCGGTCGGCGCCAGAAGCAGGCTGGCCGGCACGAACAGGTCGCCGCCGCCGGGGACGCCGAGATAGTACTGGTCGTTGACGAAATCCTTCTGGCGCTCTTGCAGGTTGACGCCGAATTCCACCGACCGGAACGGCGCGTCATAGGCGGTGCGCGTGGCGGACAGGCGCACACCCTTGATCTCGTCGGTGACCACCGGCGTGTTCATATAGCCGACCTGGCCGCCCGGGATCACGTCGCCGCCCCAGCCCTGGGCGCTGGTGATGCGGATGAGGTTGGGGTCCGCGTAATCCAGCTGGCTGCTGAACCGGGTGACGCCGTCGTCGGTCAGCTCGAAGCCCAGCGTATCCAGCGCGCCGTTGATGTTGCGGCCGGTGCCGGCGTTCGTTTCGAGGATGATGTCGTTGCGCTCGACCTTCGAATAGTTGAGGTCCAGGTCGAACGTCCATTCGTCATTGGCGACGAACTCGGTGTTCCAGCCGAGAGCCGTGATGTTGCTGTCGCGCTTGTTCAGGTCGTTGCGGACGACGCCCTTGATGTTGTCCCAGGTGCCGGCGACGATCAGGCCGTCCTCGACCGTATAGCCGGGGCGCAGGGACGGGCCGGGACGGCAGACCGGGCTCTGGACGTTGCCGCCGGCGGCGCAGGCGCCGGGCGTCGCCTCGGCGGAGCCGCCCCAGGCCAGCGGGAACTCGATGCCGCGTAGAACCTGGGTGTTCTCGAACTCGGAATAGAAGGCGTCGAACGTGGTGTGGAAGCGGTCGTTCGGCCGCCATTCCAGTACGCCCATATAGCCGTCGCGCTGAAGTTCCGACGACATGACATAGGGCTTGACGCCGCCGGTCAGCAGATTGCCGTCGCTATAGGTCGGATAGCCCCAGGCGTTGAACCGCTCGGACTGGTAGGGCGACGACATATGCGCGTAGCCGAGTGCGACCCCGATCGTGTTGTCGGCGAACTGGTCGATGTAGGAGAGGGTGAAACGGTCGCCGCTGTCGGTCGTGCCCGAGTTCAGGGCGCCGATGTCGTTCCATTCATGGCGGTAGTTGGCCGCGATCGCCTGACGGCCATAGGCCAGCGGGCGCAGGGTGCGCATGTCGACGGTGCCGGCCAGACCCTGGCCGATCAGCCGCGCGTCGGGGGTCTTGTACACGACCACGCTGCCCAGCAGTTCAGAGGGGAACTGATCGAACTCGACGCCGCGGTTGTCGCCGGTGGTGACCAGCTCGCGGCCGTTGAGCAGGGCGGTGGTGAAGTCGGGACCCAGGCCCCGGATGGAGATCAGCTGGCTGCGGCCGTCGAGGCGCTGCGAGGTCACGCCCGGCAGGCGGGCCAGGGATTCGGCGATGGAGACGTCCGGCAGCTTGCCGATGTCCTCGGCCGTAATGACCTCGACGATCGAGGTGTTGCTGGCCTTGGCCGAGATCGACGCCTCGACCGAAGCGCGGATGCCGGTGACGATGACCTCGTCGACCTCGGTCGCCTCGGGGTCCTGCGGCGTGGTCTGGGCCGCGGCGGCGCCGGCGAAGGCCATCAGGCCGATGGCGCCGAGAGCGCCGCCGGCGAGCAAACGAGCGCGCCGCGTGATTGGGGTTCTCATCGTCATTCTCTCCCTGGCGCCGGCGCATTTCTGTCGAAGCGTCCGGACTGTCATCGCAAAGTTATGCAAACTTATGGGAACGTTGCAAGACGGTAATCATATCGCGAGAGGCCCGGCGTGGCGAAAATGTGACGCGGCGGGCGGCTATACTGCACTGCACAAGGCGATTCCGCCCTGCACCGCCGCATTTCGAACATGCCAACGGATGGATTGACAGACGGTCCCGGCACTGCAAAATCTTGCAAACTGATCCAGCGAGCCATGTCGTTCGCGGACAAGGAGAGGACGCCAGGCCATGACGGGACGCCTCAACGGGTGGAATCGAATCTGTGTCGCCGCCCTGCTGGGAGGCGCGCTCGCGGGCGCCGCCTCCCCCGTATGGGCCCAGTCGGCGGGCGCCCTGGAGGCGCTGCGGCAGCGCCCGGCCGAGGACGAGGTCGTCTATTTCCTGATGCCCGACCGGTTCGAGAACGGCGACACGGCCAACGACCGTGGCGGCGCGACCGGCGACCGGCTGGTCACCGGCTATGACCCGACCGACACCGGCTTCTATCACGGCGGCGACCTGAAGGGCCTGACCGCGCGGCTCGACTACATCCAGGGCATGGGAGCCACCGCCCTGTGGATCGCGCCGCCGTTCCGGAACAAATGGGTGCAGGGCCCGCCCGGTCACGAGAGCGCGGCCTACCACGGCTACTGGATCACCGACTTCACCCGCATCGATCCGCACCTGGGGACCAACGAGGAGTTCCGCGCCCTGGTCGACGCCGCCCATGCGCGCGGGATGAAGGTCTATCTGGACATCGTCATCAACCACACCGCCGACGTCATCCGTTACCGGGAATGTCCGCAGAACGACTGCGGCTACCGCTGGAAGGGCGACTATCCCTACAGCCGCCGCGGCGGCCTGTCGGGCGAGGCGATCAACCCCGGCTTCACCGGCGCGCCCGGCGGCGACTTCTCCACCCTGACCCGCCCGGACTATGCGTACACGCCCTACGTCCCGGCCGGAGAGGAAGGCGTCAAGGCCCCGGCCTGGCTCAACGACGTGGGCCTCTATCACAACCGGGGCAACAGCGCCTGGTACAGCGAAGCCCGGATGGACGGCGACTTCTCCGGCCTCGACGACGTCTTCACCGAACACCCCCGCGTCATCCAGGGCTTCATCGACCTCTACGGAAGCTGGATCGACGACTACGGCATCGACGGCTACCGCATCG
>NZ_JAKFEB010000161.1:0-7109 GCF_036677305.1 Brevundimonas sp.
CTCCCGCTCCCAGGCCCAGGACGCCGCCGCCCGGCCAGGGCGACCTCTTCTGAGGCGGGAAATCCGTGGCGCAGGCGGAAAGGCCACGTTAGCCTGACCCCATGGCCAGACCTTCTTCCTCCGACACAGCCACCCTTCACTACGGCGACGGCGAGTTCGCCGTGCTCAAACCGGGACGCGCCGTGATCTGCGCCGTCAGCGGCAAGTCCATCCCGCTGGAGACCCTGCGCTACTGGTCCGTCAGCCGGCAGGAAGCCTACGCCGGTCCGACCGAGGCCTTCCAGGGCCTGGGCCAGCGCCCTTGATCCTGCCGCGCCGCCAGCTGTTGATCGGCGGCGCGCTCGCCGGCCTGGCCCCGACAGCGGCCTGGGCCCCGTCCGCGAACTGGGTCCCGGCGTCGGACGAACTGCCCCTGACCGGCCGCTTCGTCCAGGGCGGCCACGCCATCGGCCGGACCTGGCCCCGGGCCCAGATCCTCGTCGACGGCGAATCCCTGACCACCGCCTCGGCGGACGGCGGTTTCATCGTCGGCTTCGACCGCGACGCGCCGGGCAGCGTCCGGATCGAGGCCCGCCACGACGGCCGCTCGGCCCTGCGGACCCTGACCATCGCCCCCGGCCGGTTTTCCGAAAGCCGCATCGACGGCCTGCCGCCCTCGACCATCGAACCGGACGACCCGGCCCTCCTCGCCCGCATCCAGCGCGAGGTCGCCCTCAAGGCCGAGGGCTTCGCCAGCCGCATCGACGCCGACCATTTCAGCGGCGGTTTCATCTGGCCGCTGGAGAATTTCCGCGTCACCAGTCGCTGGGGCAGCCAGCGCATCCTGAACGGCACGCCGGCCCGGCCCCACTACGGCATCGACCTGGCCGCGCCGCAGGGCGCGGCCATCCGCGCCCCCGCCGACGGCCGCGTGACCCTGGCCCGGCCGGCGCTGCATTTCGAAGGCGGCCTGGTCCTGATCGACCACGGCCAGGGCCTGATCACCGCCTATCTGCACCAGTCGCGGCTGGATGTCCGCGAGGGCCAGGACATCGCGCGCGGGGATCCGATAGGTCAGGTCGGCATGACCGGCCGCGCGACCGGTCCGCACCTCTGCTGGCGCATGAAATGGCGGGATCGGAACCTCGATCCGTCACTCATGGTTGAAAATGCAGGGCCGTAACCGATTACGCCCAGGTGATCACCGTTCAGTAATGGACGAGGGGCGAATCGGCTCGTAGATCGACGTTATTCCCGACCTTGGCCGGGCTTCAAGACATCGACCCATGGCCTCGCTCAGCGCCCTCAAAGTCCTCCTCGTCGACGACAACGCCCACATGCGGACGATCACCTCGGCGGTGCTCGATTCCGCCGGAATCCGTCTGGTTCGCGAGGCGTCCGACGGCGCCGCCGCCCTCGATATCCTGCGCTACCATCCGATCGATCTGGCGATCGTGGACTTCAAGATGTTCCCGCTGGACGGCGTCGAGTTCACCCGCCTGGTCCGCAACAGCCCGGACACGGCCAATCCCTATCTGCCGATCATCATGATGACCGGCCATTCCGAGAAGAGCCGCATCGTCGAGGCGCGCGACGCGGGCGTGACCGAATTCGTGGTCAAGCCGATCACGGCCAAGGCCATCCTCGACCGCATCCAGTCGGTCATCTTCCACCCCCGCCCGTTCGTGAAGACGGACGGCTATTTCGGCCCCGACCGCCGCCGCACCCAGTCGGCCGACTACAAGGGCCCGTTCCGCCGCGCCCGCGATCAGTCGCGCGAGCCGGACTCCAGCGCCGCATAGACCTTGGCGGGCCACCGCTTGTGGACCCAGAACCAGTCGACCGGGCTCTCGCGCACACGGTCCTCGACGAAGGTGGTGATGGCCTGCACCCCGCGCACGATGTCGGCGGCGCGGTCGCCCGTCGGCGTCATCTCGATGGGGTCATAGACCGTCAGTCGGAACCTCACGCCCGGCAGCCGCACCACCGACATCGGCTGCAGCACCGTCCCGAACCGCAGCGCCAGCCGGCTGGGCCCCGGCGCCGCGTTCACCGGCTGGCCGAAGAAGGTCACCTCGGGCCCCTCCGAGAATTTCTGGTCGTTCATCAGGGCCACGGACTCGCCGCGCGCCATCCCGGCCAGCAGCTCCCGCGCCCCGTCCCCGCCCTTGGGCGCGAACAGCTTGACGCCGTACCGCGCCCGCGCCGCGATGATCTGGGCGTCGACATAGGGGTTGTTGGCCGCGCGATAGGTGATCTGGCACGGCACGCCCGAGCCCGTGATCGTCGCCGCCAGCGTCTCGATATTGGCGAAATGCCCGCCCGCGAACACCACCGGCTTCCCCGAGTCCCGGATCTCGTGAAGCCGCTCCAGCCCCACGACCTCGATGCGGTTCTGCTTCACCAGGATGTCCATCACCGCCGTCTCGGCGAACGACCGGCCCGTCTGCTCCCACTGCGCCAGCGCCAGCGCCTCGCGCTCGGCCTCCGGCATCTCCGGGAAGGCGATGCGCAGGTTCCGCATCACCGTCTTCTGCGTCCCCGTCTTCGGTCCCAGCGTCCGCAGCAGCCAGCCGCCCAGCGCCGACGCCCGTTCCACGCCCAGCAGCCGCATCAGGCCGACGAAGCCCGCGAAGCCGACCGCCTCCAGCCGCCAGACCAGGTCCTGGCGGAAACTCACAGGCTTCCCTGAGGCGCTATCGCCCGGAGGGCTGCTTGAGCGCGTATGCTCGTCACCAGGCAATGGTGATCCCGCCGTCCACCACCAGCGTCTGGCCGGTCATGTAGGCCGAGGCCGGGGCCGCCAGATACACCGCCGCCCCCGCGATCTCGTCCGGCTGCCCGATACGCTTCAGCGGCGCGGGGTCCGTGACCTGTTTCAGCAGCTCGGGGTTCTCCCACAGGTAGCGGGCGAAGTCGGTCTGGACCAGGCCCGGCGCGATGGTGTTGACCCGCACGTTCGACGGCCCCCACTCCACCGCCAGGTTCCGCGCCAGCTGCATGTCCGCCGCCTTGGAGATGTTGTAGGCGCCGATCAGCGCATTCCCCCTCAGGCCGCCGATCGACGAGACGATGATCACCGATCCGTCCTTCCGCTCCAGCATCTGCGGCGCGACCATCTGGATCAGCCAGTGGTTGGACACCACGTTGTTCTGCAGGATCTTGCCGAACTGCTCGTCATTGATCCCCGCCATCGGCCCCGCATAGGGATTGGTCGCCGCGTTGCAGACCAGGATGTCGATCCTGCCGAACGCCGCATTGGTCTCGTCGACCAGCCGCTGCAGATCCTCCTTCGAGGCGATATTGGCCGGAATGGCGATCGCCCGGCCCTCGCCGTGCTTGGCATTGATGGCCGAGGCGACCTCGTCGCAAGGCCCGGCCTTGCGCGAACTGATCACCACCCGCGCGCCGTGCTCGGCCATTCGCTCGGCGATAGCCTTGCCGATCCCCTTGGAGGAACCGGTGATCACCGCGACCTTGCCGGTCAGATCGAACAATTCCATCGTTAACCTCGAAGAAGTGGGGAGAATCCGTGCGGAAGCCTAGGCGTTCTGCTCTGATACCCCGATACTCGGGCGATTCCATCCGGGAAGACGGACGATCCGTTTCCAATGCGCGCACTCACCCAGGGCTTCCTGTTCTTCACCTATCTGTTCCTGGCCATGACGGCCGGGGCGTTTCTGTGGAGCTCCAATCTCGGCGCCGGCGCCGGCGTGGCCGCGGGCTTCGGCGTGTTCGGCCTGTTTCTGGCCGCCCACACCCTGATCACGGCCAAGGCCGACAAGGCCGCGCTGAAAAAGGAAATCGACAACGTCCGCGAGGCTCACCGCCTGCTGGCCGACGCCATGGAGTCGACCCAGGGCGCCCTCACCGAACTGGCCCAGGCCATCGAGTCCGGCGCCGTCACCTCCAACGAGGCCCTGTCCGGCGAAGTCCGCATGCTCGAGACCCTGATCTCGCAGATGAGCGAGTCGCTGGACCAGCGCATGGCCCAGCCCGCGCCGGCCAGCGCCTTCGAGGCCCGCCACCGCGAACAGGCCAACACCCTGCTGGCCACCATCCACGAGGCCCTGGCCGAGAACCGCGTCGACCTCTACCTCCAGCCGGTCGTCTCCCTGCCCCAGCGCCGGACCATCTTCTACGAAAGCTTCACCCGCCTGCGCGCCGCCGACGACCGGGTGATGATGCCGTCCGAATACCTCTCGGTCGCCGAGGGCGAGGGCCTGGTCCCCGCCATCGACAACCTGCTGCTGTTCCGCTGCGCCCAGATCGTCCGCCGCCTGGCCCGTCAGGACCGCAAGGTCGGCGTCTTCTGCAACGTCGCCCTGTCCTCGCTCGGCGACGAGACCTTCTTCCCCCAGTTCCTCGAATTCCTGTCCGAGAACCGCGACCTCAACCAGGCCCTGATCTTCGAACTGGGCCAGGCCACCTTCGACGCCCGCGGCGCCGCCGAGGCCCGCAACATGGCCAAGCTGGCCGACCTCGGCTTCCGCTTCTCGATCGACAAGGTCCAGACGCTGGATCTCGACTTCGCCGACCTGCAGCGTTCGGACGTCAAGTTTATGAAGGTCGCCGCTGACCTGCTGATCGAACAGCTGCTGGACGCCGACGGCGCCTCGGCCCTGCCCAGCCTGCGCGACATCTCCGCCGCCGATTTCGCCGGCCTGACGCGCCGCTACGGCATCGAGCTGATCGCCGAGAAATGCGAGAGCGAGCGCCAGATCGTCGACATCCTCGAACTCGACATCGGCATGGGCCAGGGCCATCTGTTCGGCGAGCCCCGCGCCATCAAGGAAGCCGTGCTGGCGGAAACCGACCCGCCCGCCGACTTCATCCGCTCGACCCTGCGCAGCGCCGACCACCGCCGCCGGTTCGGCTGACGGCGCCGGTTCCGGCCCGCTCCGACCCTGGGGAAACGCCTTAACCCCTGGCGTCGCCGTTCCCGGTAAACTGTCCGCACCATGACCGCCGAGGCCCCTCCGCCTGACCCTCGTCGCCGACCACGCCCCCGCGTGGCCATGAGCGGTCAGCTGGTTCACGGCCTTCACCGCGAGGTCATCGACGTCGTGGTCCGCAACCTCACCGACGGCGGCGCCAAGGTCCGGCTGACCTCCACCGTCGGGCTTGTGGTGCAGGGCCGGGTCGTCCTGCGGCTCGCCACGGGCGAGCGCAGCGGCGCGGTCGCCTGGCAGTCGGGCAATGAGGTCGGCGTCAAATTCGACTGACCGGCGCCGCCGCCGGAAAGCGCCAGACGCGGCGCCCGATCCGCCGTCCTGTGCCGCGGATGACCGAAACCCCCGATCTTTTCCGCCTCGCCGCCGGTCCCCGCGCCCCGGCGCCGGCCGTGGTCGTCCCCGAAATAGCCAAAGACGGGAACCCGGTAGACCCGCCCGATCCGTCGGTTTACCTCCCGTCTCCCATGTTCAGGCTCGACTATGAGCGGATCGCCGCCGATCTCGACGATCAGGGCTGGGCCCTGACCGGCCGGCTGCTGACGCCGTGGACCTGCGCCACCCTGCGCACGATGTACGGTCAGCCCGAGCGGTTCCGCAGCCGGATCGTCATGGGCCGCCATGGCTTCGGCGAGGGCGAATACCAGTATTTCACCGACCCCCTGCCCGAGCCCCTGCCCGAGCTGCGCCGCGCCCTCTACGCCGGCCTCGCGCCGGTCGCCAACGGCTGGAACGCCCGCCTCGGCCGGCCCGCCGACTTCCCCGCCGACCTCGACGCCTTCACCGCCCGCTGCCACGCGGCCGGCCAGACGCGCCCCGCCTCCCTGATGCTGAAATACGGGCCGGGGGACTACAACCGTCTGCACCAGGACCTGTACGGCGACCTCGTCTTCCCGCTCCAGACGGCCATCCTGCTCAATGAGCCCGAGATCGATTTCGACGGCGGTGAACTGGTGATGGTCGAACAGAAGCCGCGCAGCCAGTCGCAGGCCCACGTCGTCCCGCTGCGCCAGGGCCACGGCGTCGTCTTCGCCGTCCGCGAGCGTCCCGTCGCCGGCGTGCGCGGCGACTACCGCGTGCAGATGCGCCACGGCGTCAGCCGCATCGGCTCAGGGTCCAGGATGACCCTCGGCCTGATCTTCCACGACGCCGCCTAGGGGTAATAGCCGTAGTCGCCCGGGCGCGGCACGCGCGTATAGCCGTATCGGCCATCCTCGTTGTAGCCGCCGAAGCCGTAGCCGCACGGGTCGTCCCGCGCCGACAGCTGATTGCCCAGCAGGCCGCCGGCCACGGCGCCGATGGCGGCCCCGCGCTCGCGGTCCTTCTCGCCCGCGATCGCCGCCCCGACCGCCGCGCCCAGCAGCGCGCCGGACGCCGTCGCATACTGCCGGTTCCGCTCATAGTCGCGCTGGCAGGCCGATGCGTAGTTGTCGCTCGTCGCGCAACCCGTCAGGGCCAGCGCCGAGGCCGCGATCAACCCCGGTTTCCAGATGCCTTGCATGCCTTGTCTCCTCGCAGCCCCGCAGTCCAACGGCGGAGAGGCGTGGAGCGTTCCGGCGGCGGCGTCCCTCTCCCGTTGGGAGAGGGCTTGAGCGCACGGCGGCGAAGCGATCGGCAACGGGACCCGAAGGGCGGCGCGAAGCGTCAAAGGGTGAGGGTCGCCTGCCCGGGAGCGAACGCCACCCCACCCCCCCCCGTCATTCCGGGGCCGAGCGCAGCCCCACCCTTCCGTCATTCCGGGGCCGAGCGGAGCCCCACCCTTCCGTCATTCCGGGGCCGAGCGCAGCGAGGAACCCGGAACCCAGGCGACCGGGCTCGATATTGGCGGCGCGTCGGACGACGGCGTCGGCCCCCCTGGGTTCCGGGTTCGCTCTTCGAGCGCCCCGGAATGACGGGTTCAACGCTGAAAGTTCGCGCTGAAACAGACGAGTTGCAAACGCCAACCCGTTGAACCATTGCGCCAATCCGAACGCAGCAGCGTCATGTCGTAGCCTTGGTCCAGACCACCCCCATAATCCCCCCATCCCGTCGGTGGGGAGGGCGTCGGATCCACGCTTCTCGATGGCGGCGGGCTGTGGTCGAGCGATGAAGCCCGGGGGCGCTTACGCCGGGGGTCCTTGAGGACGTCGATGGATGGCGTCCGCCTGCTCGCCGCGCGCTTCTCGTGCGGGACCTCTG
>NZ_JAKFEB010000162.1:0-4717 GCF_036677305.1 Brevundimonas sp.
GGCGGCGGCAGCTTCCTCTACCATTTCGGCGATCGTTACGTGGCCATCGGCTACGTCGTGCACCTGAACTACAAGAACCCCTTCCTGTCGCCGTTCGACGAGTTCCAGCGCTTCAAGCACCACCCTTCGATCGCCGAGCATCTGGAGGGCGGGACCCGCATCTCCTACGGCGCCCGCGCCATCACCGAGGGCGGCTTCCAGTCGGTGCCGAAGCTGAGCTTCCCCGGCGGCGTCCTGATCGGCTGTTCGGCCGGCTTCGTGAACGTCCCGCGCATCAAGGGCAGCCACAACGCCATGAAGACCGGCATGCTGGCCGCCGACGCCGCCTATGACGCCGTCATGGCCGGGCGCTCGGGCGACCGGCTGGTCGAATACCAGACGGCCTACGAGAACAGCTGGGTCTACAGGGAGCTGAAACAGGTCCGGAACGCCAAGCCGTATCTGTCGAAGCTGGGCACGACCCTGGGCGGGGCGGCGGGCCTGTTCGACATGTGGTTCTCGTCGATCTTCGGCGTGAATCTTCCGTGGACGCTGACGCACGGGAAGACGGACGCCGGATCGACCGAAAAGGCCGCGAAGCACAAGCCGATCGCCTATCCGAAGCCGGACGGGAAGCTGTCGTTCGACAAGCTGTCGTCGGTCTTCATCTCCAACACCAACCATGCCGAGGAACAGCCGGCCCACCTGAAGCTGCTGGACCCGTCGGTCCCGATCCGGGTGAATCTGCCGCTCTACGGCGAGCCGGCGCGGCTCTACTGCCCCGCGGGCGTGTACGAGGTGCTGTACGACGAGGCGGGGGCCAATCCGCGCTTCCAGATCAACGCCCAGAACTGCGTCCACTGCAAAACCTGCGACATCAAGGACCCGTCGCAGAACATCGTCTGGACCACGCCCGAAGGCGGCGGCGGCCCCAACTATCCGAACATGTAGCGGCCAATTCTTTCCGGGAGCAGGCGTGGGGCCTTGTCGTCGCCGCATAATCCGGTGAGGGTTCCATCATGCGCCTTTCCCGCCTTGCTTCTCTCCTGACCGGTTGCGCCGCCCTGGCCCTGTCCGCGCCTGCGTTCGCGCAGGATGCGCCGGTCATCCTGGATCCGCCGCTCAACGCGCCGGAGCGGCAAACGCCCGGCCCCGTCCTCATTCCCGGCGTGGATGCCGTGCCGCCGGAGGAGCTTCACCCGCCCATGGTGGTCCCGGCGGAAGAGCCGCCCGTCGAGCCGGCGGAGCCGGCCGCGCCGCCCATCCCGGCGATCTGGGCCCCCGTGCCCGTCGACGCCTCGGGCCAGTCCGCCTACGGCCTCTATCTGGCCGGTCGCCTGGCCAGCATCCGCGGCGACCGGGCGGCGGGTTCCGAACTCCTGGGCGACGCCCACGCCCTGGCGCCCGAGCAGCCCGCCCTTGGCGAGGAGGCCTTCCGGTCCGGACTGTTCTCCGGCGACATCGGCGAGGTGGCGCGCCTGACGCCGACGGTCGCGGCCACGCCCGATCTGGCCGAGGCGGGGCGGTTGATCGAACTGATCCAGGCCCTGCGTTCCGGAGAACCGCGCCAGAGTCTCGCGCTGCTGACCCTGCGCCCCTTTGCCGAACCCTTCCGCGCCGCCGCGCGCTATCTGACGCCGGTCGTCGCCGGTGCGGCGGGGGACTGGGACACCGCCCTGAAAGCGGTCGAGACGCCGCCGACCGACCCCGCAGGCCTTATCCTGCACCAGCAGCGTGCAGGCCTGCTCGAAAGCCGTCGGCGCTTCGCCGAGGCCGACGCCGAGTACAGGATCCTGATGGCCGCTCCCGGCGGCGCCCTGTTGTTCGCCCTGGACTACGCCGAATTCCTTGAGCGGCAGGGGCGGCGGGACGAGGCCCTGGCCATTTACGACGCCGCCCTGACCGGCGGAAATCCCAACTCCCAGGCGCTGTTGGCCCGGGCGCGTGTCCTGGCGCGCGGCCGGGCGCCGGCTGAGCCGACCACCCTGGAACGCGCCGCCGACGCCCTCGAGTTCGCGGCCCTGCAGACCAGTCTGAACGAGGCGTGGGAGCTGTCGGCGATTTACCTGCGTATGGCCGACAGCCTGCACCCTGCCGACCGGATCAGCCTTCAGCTGGGCCAGGCGCTGGCCTCCGGCCGACAGCCCCAATCGAGCCTGGCGCGTGAGGCCTTCCTGCGCGTCGGCCAGGCGGATCCCATCACCTATGCGCGGGCGCAGTTCGGTCTGGCCGGGACCTTGGACTCGCAAGGGGATCCCGAGGGTGCGCTGGAAGCCCTCCGCCGCGCCGACGCCGCCGCCGCCGACCAGCCCGCCTTCGCCTACGCCCTCGCCGTCCATCTTCAGGGCATGGGCCGGAACGAGGACGCGCTGGCGGTCCTCAACCGGCCGACCATCAATGTCGCGACGCAGGCGAGCGAGTTCCGCTTTCTGCGCGGCGCCGTGCTGGAAAACCTGAACCGGATCGACGAGGCCGAGGCCGAGCTGTGGGCGGCGCTGCAAGCCAAGCCGAACGACCCGGCCATCCTCAACTATCTCGGCTACATGTGGGTCGACAGCGGTCGCCGCGTGGCCGAAGGCGCCGAAATGCTGGCCCGGGCGCATGCGGCCGATCCCCAGAACGGCAACATCCAGGACTCCCTCGGCTGGGCCCAGTTCCGGCAGGGTCAGTACGACATCGCCGTCCAGACGCTCGAGGAAGCGGTCGGCAAGGAGCCGGGCAACGCCGAGATCGTCGACCACCTCGGCGACGCCTACTGGCAGGTCGGACGTCGGCGCGAGGCCGAATGGCAGTGGAACCGGGTGCTGACGCTCGAACCGGACGCCCCCCGCCGCGCCGAGGTGGAGCAGAAGCTGGTGCGGGGTCTGGCCGAGCCGGCCCCGCTGCCCGGCGGCGGCCAGCCCTGAGGCATGGCGCCGGTCCGCATTCTCGCTCCAGCCAAGGTCAATCTGTTCCTGCATGTCGGACCTGTGGGGGCGGACGGCTATCACCCGCTCTCCAGCCTTGTCGCGTTCGCGGACATCGGCGACAGCGTCACGGTTGAGGCGGCCGGGCGCCTGTCGCTCACCGTGACGGGTCCCTTCGCCAAGGGCCTGGACGACGCCGGCGACAACCTCATCTTCAATGCCCTGCGCGCGCTGGGTCAGGTGGCCGGCGGCGGCGAACCGCCCCTGGCCGCCGCCCTGGACAAACAGCTCCCCATCGCCGCGGGTCTGGGCGGCGGTTCCTCCGACGCCGGCGCCGCGCTCAAGGCCGCCCGCGATCTGCTCGACCTGGCGCTCGACGACGATGCGCTGGCCGGGATCGCCGCCGCCGTCGGCGCTGACGGCCCCATGTGCCTGCACGCCCGCGCGGCCTGGGCCGAGGGCCGGGGCGACCGCCTGACCTTCGAACCGCGCCTGCCGCCCCTGCCGGCCCTGCTGATCAATCCGGGCGTCCCGTCGCCCACCGGGGCCGTGTACCGGGCGTACGACGAGGCCGGGGCAGGCGGCGCCGACCGGCCCGACCCGCCGGCGAACTGGACCGCGGGGTCGGTTATCCGCTGGCTCGCAGATCAGCGAAACGACCTCGAGGGCCCCGCTGTCTCGCTCCAGCCCGCCATCGCCGCAGCCCTGTCGGAGGCCCGGCGGCTTCCCGGCGTCCGGCTTGTCCGCATGTCCGGCTCGGGCGCCACCGTCTTCGCCCTGTTCGACACGGCGGAACAGGCCGCGCAAGCCGCCGGGCGCCTGACGAAGGTCCGTCCCGACTGGTGGGTGAGGGCCGCGACCCTGCGCTAGGCGCCCGTCCTGATGGAACTTGAGACCCCTCCCGCGTCTTTCAGGGGGCAGGTTTCGTGTACCTCCGGCCGCACCTCCCTCCCTTTGCGGCCATCCGCCCAAGGAAAGGGATTTCGCCATGCTTCGCCTTCGTTTGCTGACCGCAACCGCCGCGGCCGCCCTTCTCGCGGCGCCCGCCCTGGCCCAGACCGCCCCGACGCCGCCGCCTCCATCGCCGGTTCCGGCCGCGCCGACGACCGCAGCGCCGGCCATGCCCGCGCCGGCCGCCACGTCCGCAGAACCCGCCGACGAAGCGACCCCCGCCCCGCAGACACCGACGGCACAGGTTCCCGCCGCCGCCCCGGCGCAGGCGGCCGGGCCCGCGACGCCCGCGGCGGCCGGCAATGTCATCGACGTCCTGACCGGCCAAGGCAATTTCACCACCCTGCTGGCGGCGCTCAACCAGGCCCAGCTGAGCGACACCCTCAGGTCGCGCCCCGCGATTACGATTTTCGCCCCGACGGACGAGGCCTTCGCCGCCCTGCCCGAGGCCGAGCGCACCCGGCTGATGGATCCCGCCAACGCCGGGGAGCTGCGCAACCTGCTGCTCTATCATGTGATCGTCGCCGACGTTTCGTCGTCCCAGATCACGGGAACCCGGGGCGGCGTCCCGACCGCCAACCGCACGCGCGTCCTGCTCGACGGCACGGGCGAGGGCCTGCGTATCGACGGCGCGATGATCACCCGGGCCGACATCGACGCCTCCAACGGGTCCATCTTCGCGATCGACAAGGTCCTGGACCCGGCCCGGTCCATGGCTCCCCCGGAAACGACGGCTGCCGCGCCCGCCGCCGACGGGGCCACGGCCACGACGCGCCCCGCCGCGCCCGGGACGACCGCGCCGAACGGCCAGCCCGCCGCGACGACGACCACGATCGCCTCACCGCCGGTGCCCAATCCGACGGACGGACAGGTCGACCGGC
>NZ_JAKFEB010000163.1:0-23829 GCF_036677305.1 Brevundimonas sp.
CGGGTGTGCAAGGCCGGTCTGGCCGCGATCCACGGACAGGACCTGTCGGCCATCGAGATCGACGGGCTGGAAGGCCAGGTCGTCAACGCCTCCTGGCGCGCGCCGGTCGACGGCGGACGCCGCCGGGCCCAGTGCCGCGTCGAGGACGACCTGATCACCTGGAAGCCCGTGGACGCGACGAACGCCGAACAGGACCGCTGGATGAACCAGTCCGCCGATCCCGTGACGCGCTACATGCTACATGGCGACGACAAGATCATGATTAGTACAAAGCTCCCGGATGGGACGACCGCCACGGAGACGTATTCCGTGCCGGCTGAGCAAGAGGCCCGCTGATGCCCGTCGCCAAGGTCAACGGCGTAGAAACCGAGTTCGAGCCCGGCATGACCGTGCTGCAGGTCGCCGAGCGCGCCGGGCACGAGATTCCGCGCTTCTGCTATCACGAGCGGCTGTCGATCGCCGGCAACTGCCGCATGTGCCTGGTCGAGGTGAAGCCCGGACCGCCGAAGCCGCAGGCCAGCTGCGCCCTGCCGGCCGCCGAGGGCCAGGAGATCTTCACCGACACGCCGATGGTCAAGAAGGCGCGCGAAGGGGTGATGGAGTTCCTGCTCATCAACCACCCGCTGGACTGCCCGATCTGCGACCAGGGCGGCGAATGCGACCTGCAGGACCAGTCGGTCGGCTATGGCCGCGACGGCTCGCGCTACGCCGAGAACAAGCGCGCGGTCGAAGAAAAGAACATGGGCCCGACCGTGAAGACGTTCATGACGCGGTGCATCCAGTGCACGCGTTGCGTCCGCTTCATCACCGAGGTCGCCGGCGTGCCGGACATCGGCATGATCTCGCGCGGCGAGGACGCCGAGATCACCACCTATCTCGAGAAGAACATCGACAGCGAACTGTCGGGCAACGTCAACGACCTGTGCCCCGTCGGCGCCCTGACCCACCGGCCGTGGCAGTACCACTACCGCCCGTGGGAGCTGAAGAAGACCGAGACCATCGACGTCATGGACGCCCTGGGCTCGAACATCCGCGCCGATTCCAAGGGCGCCGAGGTGATGCGCATCCTGCCGCGCGTGAATGAGGGCATCAACGAGGAGTGGCTGTCGGACGTCAGCCGCTACGCCGTCGACGGCCTGCAGCGCCAGCGGCTGGACCAGCCCTATGTGCGCGAGAACGGCAAGCTGCGCGCCGCCTCGTGGGACGAGGCGCTGAACGTTGTCGCCGACAAGCTGAAGGCGGCCGCGGCCGACCGGATCGGCGTCATCGCCGGCGATCTGCAGGACGCGGAATCGATGAAGGCGGCGCTGGACCTGTTCCGCGCCCTGGGCTCGGCCAACACCGACTGCCGTCAGGACGGATCGGCGCTGGGCTACGGCCCGCGCGAGAGCTGGCTGTTCAACTCGGGTCTGGCCGGGGTCGAGAACACCGACGCGGTTCTGGTGATCGGCGCCAATCCGCGCACCGAGGCGCCGCTGCTGAACGCCCGTCTGCGCAAGACCTGGCTGGCCGGCAAGGCCGAGATCGGGCTGATCGGCGAACAGGCCGATTTGACCTATGAATACAGCTATCTGGGCGCGGGTTCGAAGACGCTGTCGAAGCTTCCCAAGGCGGCGATGGACGCCCTGACCAGGGCCGAACGGCCGGCGATCATCGTCGGCGGCAGCGCCCTGACGGGCGCGAATGGACCGGCGGTTCTGAACGCCGTGGGCGCGCTGGCGAAGAAGATCGGCGCGGTCGTCGACGGCTGGAACGGGTTCAACGTCCTGCACAGCGCCGCCTCGCGCGTCGCCGGTCTGGACATGGGCTTCGTGCCGGCGAACGGCGGCAAGACCGCGGGCGAGATGCTGAAGCCCGGCGTGCTGGACGTCCTGTTCCTGCTGGGCGCCGACGAGGTCGATCCGACGGGGTCGGACGCCTTCCGCGTCTATCTGGGCAGCCACGGCGACCGCGGGGCGCACGGCGCCGACGTGATCCTGCCGGGCGCGGCCTATACCGAGAAGTCGGGCCTGTACGTCAACACCGAGGGCCGGGTGCAGATGGCCGAACGCGTCGTCTTCCCCAAGGGGCAGGCCAAGGAAGACTGGGCCATCCTGCGGGCGCTGTCGGCGCGCGTGGGCCAGACCCTGCCTTACGACACCCTGGACGCGCTGCGCACGAAGCTGATGGCCGATCATCCGACCTTCGGCCGCATCGACTACCTGGCCCCGGCCGCGTCGTTCGACGTGGGTTCGCTGGGCAGGAAGGGCGACCTCGGCGACGTCGCCTTCGCGTCGTCGGTTCGCGACCCCTATCTGAACAACCCGATCACGCGCGCCAGCGTGACCATGGCCGAGCTGTCCGCCCTGCGGATCGCCCCGGTCGCCATGGCGGCGGAGTAAGGCCCGATGGATTTCTGGACCACCCCGCTCGGCTGGACCCTCGCCACCATCGGCGGGATTCTGCTCGTCACCGTCGGCATCCTGATCTCGCTGGCCTTCCTGCTGCTGGCCGACCGGAAGATCTGGGCCGGCGTGCAGATGCGCAAAGGCCCGAACGTCGTGGGCCCGTTCGGCCTGCTGCAGTCGTTCGCCGACTTCTTCAAATTCGTGCTCAAGGAAATCATCGTGCCGGCGGGCGCCGACAAGGTGGTCTTCCTGCTGGCGCCGCTGCTGACCTTCATCCTCGCCTTCATCGCCTGGGCGGCCATTCCGTTCGCGCCGGGCTGGGTCATCTCGGACCTGAACGTCGGCATCCTGTACATCTTCGCCATCAGCTCGCTGGGCGTGTACGGCATCATCATGGGCGGCTGGGCTTCGAACTCGAAGTATCCGTTCCTCGGCTCGCTGCGGTCGGCGGCGCAGATGGTGTCCTATGAGGTCTCCATCGGTCTGGTGATCATCAACGTCATCCTGCTGGCCGGCACGATGAACCTGACCTCGATCGTCGAGCAGCAGCAGGGCATGTTCTGGAACTGGTTCGCCTTCGGCGGCGGGGCCGGGACCTGGCCGACCATCGTGGTGATGATCCCGATGGCGGTGATCTTCTTCGTCTCGGCCCTGGCCGAGACCAACCGCCCGCCGTTCGACCTGCCCGAGGCCGAGTCGGAACTGGTGGCCGGCTATCAGGTCGAATATTCCTCGACCCCGTACCTGCTGTTCATGATCGGCGAATACGCCAACATCGTCTTCATGTGCGCCATGATCAGCCTGCTGTTCTTCGGCGGCTGGAACCCGGGCGTGCCGCAGGACTGGCTGGACAGCCTGCCGGGCTGGCTGGAGCAGGCCATCTATCTGGTCACCTTCCTGGGCAAGATCGTCGTCGCCTTCTTCTTCATCGCCCTGGTGAAGGCCTTCGTGCCCCGCTACCGCTACGACCAGCTGATGCGTCTGGGCTGGAAGATCTTCCTGCCGACCTCGCTGGTCTGCGTGGTCGTCGTCGCCGCCTGGCGCGTATTCGCGGTGGGCGCATGATCCGCATCCTCGTCCTTTCCGGCGTGATGCTGACGGCCCTGGCCGCCGGCGGCTGCGCCCTGCGTTACGACCGCGCGGAAGAGACGACGAGCGTCGGTTCGCTGGACCGCGCCGAGCGCGCGCGCGCCGAGGCCGCACGGATGCACCCGGAGTGCCGCGACGAACGAACCGACCGCGACCGTCAGCCGGAAGGCTGCGAAACCGTGGTGAGGAAGAACTGATGATCCGCACCCTGATCCTCGTCCTGGCCGCCGCGACTCTCTCGGCCTGCACCATCCCGACCTATGAGGCCGATCCCGTGTCGGCCCATCAGTGGGAACAGCGTCAGGAACGGATCCAGCAGCAGGAGGCCGAGCGCCTGCGCCGCTGCGAAACCATGGACAAGCAGAGCGAACGCTACGCCCGCGAGTGCGTACGCCCCGGAGCCAGCCAGTAATGTTGAACCGTCTCGTCCAGGCCGCGAAGGGCGCGCTTCTGATCGACGCCATCGGCGCGATCGGCCTGTCGTTCAAATACATGGCCCGCCCCAAGGCCACGGTGAACTATCCGTTCGAGCGCAATCCGCAGTCGCCGCGCTTCCGCGGCGAACACGCCCTGCGCCGCTATGCGAACGGCGAGGAACGCTGCATCGCCTGCAAGCTGTGCGAGGCCATCTGCCCGGCACAGGCCATCACCATCGAGTCCGAGCCGCGCGCCGACGGCAGCCGCCGCACGACCCGCTACGACATCGACATGGTCAAATGCATCTACTGCGGCCTGTGCCAGGAGGCCTGCCCGGTGGACGCCATCGTGGAAGGTCCGAACTCGGAGTTCACGACCGAGACCCGCGAGGAACTGCTCTACGACAAGGACCGGCTGCTCGCCAACGGCGACCGCTGGGAACGGCTGATCGCCAAAAATCTGGAACTCGACGCGCCTTACCGTTAAGGCGCAGACGCTCACCGGGCCGTGATTCCAGAAGGGATCGCCGCCCACAGTCCGAAAGGGGCGAAGGCCTCCGATGTTGCAAGGCATTGCCTTCTATCTGCTGGCCGCGGTGGCCGTGCTGGGCGGCCTGATGGTCGTGACGGCGAAGAACCCCGTGCACAGCGTGCTGTGGCTGATCCTGGCCTTCTTCTCGTCGGCCGGACTGTTCGTCCTGCTGGGCGCGGAGTTCCTGGCCATGCTGCTGGTCGTCGTCTACGTCGGCGCGGTGGCGGTGCTGTTCCTGTTCGTCGTCATGATGCTGGACGTCGACTTCGTTAAGCTGCGCGAGGGCTATGCCCGGTATCTGCCGTTGGCCATGATCGTGGCGGGGATCCTGCTGGCCGAGATGATCATCATCTCGCTGACGGTCGTGAGCGGCGGCGCGGCGGCGGACAACGCCGGGCTGGTCGCGGCGACGCCCGACATGTCCAATGTCGAGAGCATCGGGCGCGTTCTGTACACGGACTATGTCTACATCTTCCAGGCGGCCGGGATCGTGCTGCTGATCGCCATGATCGGGGCTATCGTCCTGACCCTGCGCCACAAGCCCAACATCAAGCGCCAGAACGTCGCCCGCCAGGTCGGCCGCGACGCGAAGACGGCGATGGAAGTGAAGTCCGTCGAGACCGGCGCCGGCATCTCGTCCGAGGATCTGCTCTGATGGAAATCACCCTGCAGCACTATCTGGCGGTCGCCGCCATCCTGTTCACGATCGGCGTGTTCGGCATCTTCGTGAACCGCAAGAACGTCATCATCATCCTGATGTCGATCGAGCTGATCCTGCTGGCCGTGAACATCAATTTCGTCGCCTTCTCGGCCTATCTCAACGACGTGCAGGGGCAGATCATGGCCATGTTCGTCCTGACCGTGGCGGCCGCCGAGGCCGCCGTGGGTCTGGCCATCCTGGTGACCTTCTTCCGCAACCGCGGCGACATCGCGGTTGACGACGCCAGCGTGATGAAGGGCTGACCGTGAACCTCGAGACCCTCGTCACTCTCGGCGTCTTCGCCCCGCTTCTCGGCGCGGCCATCGTCGGCCTGTCGGGCCGCCGGCTCGGCGACCTGATTTCCAAGTCCGTCACCACGGGCCTGCTGTTCTTCTCGTGCGCGGTCGCCTGGATCGTGTTCAGCCAGTGGATCTGGGGAGGCCTCGAGGCCTTCACCGTCGAGCTGTTCCCCTTCATCAACGTCGGCGACTTCCAGTCGGTCTGGTCGATCCGCGTGGACGCCCTGTCGGCCACCATGCTGGTGGTGGTGACGACGGTGTCGTCGCTCGTCCACCTCTACAGCTGGGGCTATATGTCGGAGGATCCCGACAAGCCGCGCTTCTTCGCCTATCTGTCGCTGTTCACCTTCGCCATGCTGGCGCTGGTCACCGCCGCCGACCTCATGCAGCTGTTCTTCGGCTGGGAAGGGGTGGGGCTGGCGTCCTATCTGCTGATCGGCTTCTGGTACAAGAAGGCCACCGCCAGCGCCGCCGCCATCAAGGCCTTCGTGGTCAACCGCGTCGGCGACTTCGGCTTCGTGCTGGGCATCTGCACCGTCTTCTGGATGTTCGGCACGATCGAGTTCGCCGAGCTGTTCCCGATGATCGCCTCGAAGGCGGGCACGGGCTGGGAGTTCCTGGGCCACACCTGGTCCGCGATCGATCTGGCGGCCTTCCTGCTGTTCGTCGGCGCCATGGGCAAGTCGGCCCAGTTCTTCCTGCACACCTGGCTGCCGGACGCCATGGAAGGCCCGACGCCCGTGTCGGCCCTGATCCACGCGGCGACCATGGTCACCGCCGGCGTCTATATGGTCTGCCTGCTGAGCCCGATCTTCGAATATGCGCCGGTCGCCTCGGGCATCGTCGCCCTGGTCGGCGCGATCACGGCCCTGTTCGCCGCCACCGTCGGTCTGGCCCAGAACGACATCAAGCGGGTCATCGCCTATTCGACCTGTTCGCAGCTGGGCTACATGTTCTTCGCGGCGGGCGTCGGCGCCTACCAGGCCGCCATGTTCCACCTGTTCACCCACGCCTTCTTCAAGGCCCTGCTGTTCCTCGGCGCCGGCTCGGTCATCCACGGGATGCACCACGAGCAGGACATGCGGAAGATGGGCGGGCTGTGGAAGCTGCTGCCGGTCACCTATGCGGTGATGACCATCGGCACCATCGCCATCACCGGCCTGGGCATCCCCGGCGTCGGCGGTTTCGCGGGCTTCTATTCCAAGGACTCGATCATCGAGAGCGCCTTCGCCTCGTTCGCCAACGGCCATAGCGCCATGGGGCTGTTCGCCTTCCTGGTCGGCATCCTGGCCGCGGGCCTGACGGCCTACTATTCGTGGCGGCTGGTGTTCATGACCTTCCACAACAAGCCGGTGTGGAAGGATGCGCATCACGACGATCACGCGCACGACCACGCCCATGACGACCACGCCTCGCACGCCCAGCTGGAGACGCACTCCGAGCCCATCGGCGATGATCACGCCGACGATGGGCACGGCCACCACGGCCCGCTGCATCCGCACGAGAGCCCGTGGGTGATGCTGGTTCCGTTGCTGCTGCTGTCGGTCGGCGCGATCGCGGCGGGTCTTGTCTTCGCCCCTTACTTCATCGGACACGGCGAGCACGAATTCTGGCGCGGGGCCATCTTCACCGGCGCGGACAACCACGTCCTGCACGAGAGCCACGACGTCCCGACCTGGGTGAAGTGGTCGCCTCTGGTCCTGACGCTGATCGGCACCTTCGTCGCCTTCTGGCTCTATGTCCTGAAGGAAGGCATGGCGCGGCGCATGGCCGACCGGGGCGGGGTCATCCACGGCTTCCTCTACAACAAATGGTATTTCGACGAGCTGTATGACGCCGTGTTCGTGAAGGGCGCCAAGGCGGTCGGCGATCTGTTCTGGAAGGTCGGCGACGTGAAGATCATCGACGGGCTGGGCCCGAACGGCGCGGCCTGGGCCTCGCTGAAATCCGCGGCCCGACTGGCGAAAATCCAGTCCGGCTATGTCTATCACTATGCGTTCGTGATGCTGCTCGGCGTGGCCGGTTTCCTCGCCTTCGCCATCTATGCGTGGGGAGCCTGATCTTGCCCCAGATCCCCTACATCCTCAGCGTCGTCACCTTCCTGCCGCTGGTCGGCGCGGGACTGATCCTGCTGGCGCGCCTGCTCAACAAGGGCTCGGCCGACAGCGCCGCGCGCTGGATCGCGCTGGCGACCACGGTCGTGGCGCTGGCCGTCTCGGCGGTGCTGGTCGCGAGCTTCGATCCGTCGAGCGCCGCCTACCAGTTCACCGAACGCTATGAGTGGTTCGCGGGCGCCCAGTATTTCATGGGCGTGGACGGGATCTCGATCCTGTTCGTCCTGCTGACGGCCTTCCTGATGCCGCTGTGCATCATCGCCAGCTGGAAGACGATCACCGACCGCGTGGTCGACTACATGATCGCCTTCCTGGTGCTGGAGACGCTGGTCATCGGGGTGTTCACCTCGCTGGACCTGTTCCTGTTCTACATCTTCTTCGAAGGCACCCTGGTGCCGATGTTCATCATCATCGGCGTGTGGGGCGGGGCGAACCGGATCTACGCCGCCTACAAATTCTTCCTCTACACCCTGCTGGGGTCCGTCCTGATGCTGCTGGCCATGCTGTGGATGGCGCACGAGGCGGGGACCACCAGCATTCCGGCCCTGAAGGAGTACGCCTTCAGCCCGACCGTCCAGCCGCTGCTGTGGCTGGCCTTCTTCGCGAGCTTCGCGGTCAAGATGCCGATGTGGCCGGTCCACACCTGGCTTCCCGACGCCCACGTGCAGGCCCCGACGGCGGGCTCGGTCATCCTGGCCGGCATCCTGCTGAAGCTGGGGGGCTACGGCTTCCTGCTGTTCAACCTGCCCATGTTCCCGGATGCGTCGAAGATGTTCGCGCCGCTGGTGTTCGTGCTGTCGGCCATCGCCATCGTCTACACCTCGCTGGTCGCCTTCCGGCAGACGGACATCAAGAAGCTGATCGCCTATTCATCGGTCGCCCACATGGGTTTCGTCACCATGGGCATCTTCGCCGGCAACGCCCTGGGCGTGCAGGGCGCCGTCTTCCAGATGCTGAGCCACGGCCTGATCTCGGGCGCGCTCTTCCTCTGCGTCGGCGTGGTCTATGACCGGATGCACACCCGCGAGATCGCCTTCTACGGCGGTCTGACCAGCCGGATGCCGTGGTTCGCGGCGATCTTCCTCATGTTCACCATGGCCAACGTCGGCCTGCCGGGCACCTCGGGCTTCATCGGCGAGGTGCTGACCATGGTCGGCATCTACCAGGTGTCGACCTGGACGGCGCTGTTCGCGGCGTCGGGCGTCATCTTCTCGGCGGTCTACGCCCTGACGCTGTACCGCAACGTCATGTTCGGCGAGATCACCAACCCGGCGCTGAAGACCATCACCGACATCGACAAGCGCGAGCTGCTGATCTTCGCGCCGCTGATCATCGGCACCCTCTGGCTGGGCGTGCAGCCCGGCCTGGTGCTGGATTACACCGCCGCCTCGGTCGAGGCCCTGACTTCCGCCTATCAACTTGCGATCGGCGGGTGAGACCATGATGCCTGATCTTGATCTAGCGCTTCGCCTTTCCGCCCCCGAGAGCACGCTCGCCGTCGGCGGTCTGGTGCTGCTGATGCTCGGCGCCTTCATGGGCGACAGGAGCGCGAAGCTGGTTTCGGCGCTGTCCGTGGCCCTGCTGGTCGCGGCCACGGCCGTGACGGTGACCGGTCCGCTGGGGCAGGCCTTCAACGGCGCCTATGTGGCCGATCCGCTGGCCGTCTACGGCAAGGCCGTGATCTTCCTGTCGAGCGCGGTCGCCATCATCCTGGGCAACGGCTGGATGCACCGGACGAAGATCGCCCGGTTCGAATATCCGATCCTGATCGTGCTGGCCTCGGCCGGCATGGGGATGATGGCGTCGTCGGGCGACCTGATCAGCCTCTACATCGGCATCGAGCTGCATTCGCTGGCCCTGTATGTGCTGGCCGCCTACCACCGTGACGACCTGAAGGCGTCCGAGGCGGGGCTGAAGTATTTCGTGCTGGGCGCCCTGTCGTCGGGCCTGCTGCTGTACGGCGCCAGCCTGATCTACGGCTTCGCCGGCTCGATGCGGTTCGACGAGATCGCCGCCTACGCCGCGACCAATCCATCGACGGGCCTGGTCTTCGGCCTGGTGTTCCTGATCTGCGGCCTGGCCTTCAAGGTCTCGGCGGCGCCGTTCCACATGTGGACGCCCGACGTCTATGAGGGCGCGCCGACGCCGGTTGTGGCCCTGTTCGCCACGGCCCCCAAGGTGGCGGCCATGGTGCTGATCGCCCGGACGCTGGAAGGCGCCTTCGCCGGGTCGCATGACCAGTGGGCGCAGGTGCTGATCCTGATCTCGCTGATCTCGTTCGCCGTCGGTTCGTTCGGCGGTCTGGCCCAGAAGGATATCCAGCGACTGCTGGCCTATTCGTCGATCGCCAACATCGGCTACGCCCTGCTGGGCATCGCCGCGGGCACGACCCTGGGCATCCAGGCCATGCTGCTGTTCATGACCCTGTACGTCATCGACCAGTTCGGCTTCTTCGCCATCCTGCTGTCGCTGTCGCGCGGCGGACGTCCGATCCGGAAAATCGCCGACCTCGCCGGTCTGCGGAAGGACAAGCCGGTGACGACCATCGCCCTGACGGTGCTGTCGCTGTCGGTGCTGGGCATGCCGCCGTTCTCGGGTTTCTGGGGCAAGTTCTATGTCTTCGGCGCGGCCGCCGAGGCGGGCTACTGGATGGCGGGCGCCGCCGGTCTGGTGGCCTCGGTCGTGGCGGGCTTCTACTACCTGCGGATCATCAAGCTGATGTGGTTCGACAAGGCGCCGGAAGGGGTTGAGCCGACCGACAAGTCGCCGATCGAGGCGAAGACGATCGCCTGGGCCGCCGCGGCCTTCAGCTTCCCGCTGGTGATCGTCGGTCTGACCTGGCTCGAGCCGCTGGCCCGCGCCGCCGCTGTCGGATTCGGAGCCGGATAGGGCGCGATGCCCGCCGCTCCGATCCTGCTGCTCGAGGAAACCGACTCCACCAATGCGGACGCCCGCCGCCGCGCCGAGGCCGGCGAGACGGGTCCGCTATGGATCGTCGCGCGCCGCCAGACGGGGGGGCGGGGACGCAGGGGGCGCAATTGGGAAAGCGAAGGGGGAAATCTGTTTTCCACCCTGCTGCAATTGACCCGGAAGGCGCCGGCTGAAGCCGCGCAGGTGACGTTCGTGGCGGCGCTGGCGATCGCCGACCTGCTGGATGCCTATGCGCCGCCGTCGCTGGTGACGATCAAATGGCCCAATGATGTGATGCTGGCGGGCGAGAAGGCCTCGGGCGTGCTGGTCGAGTCCGGGGCGCACGAGACCGGCGGCCTGTGGCTGGCGGTCGGGATCGGGGTCAATCTGGCCCATGCGCCCGACGGGACCGAGCGGCCGGCGACGGCGCTGGCCCATCATCTGCGCGGCGACGTGCTGGCGCCGCCGACGGTCGAGGCGGCCGCGGCGATACTGGCGGACGCCTTTGCAGTCTGGATGGATCGGTGGGAGACGCTGGGCTTCCAGCCGATCCTCGACGCCTGGCAGGCGCGGACGCCGGGGCTGGATGGGCCCGCCGTGGCGCGGCTGGGGCGAGAGACCGTCGAGGGCCGGGTCGAGGGCGTGGCGCCGGACGGGGCGCTGAAACTGAGACTGGCGGACGGTTCGCTGAGGCTGATCTCGGCCGGCGACGTCTTCTTCGGGGAGGCCGCGTAATGCTTCTGGCGATCGAGCAGGGCAACACCAACACGCTGTTCGCGGTGCATGACGGCGGCGAATGGGTCGCCCAGTGGCGCACCGCGACCCACGCCAACCGCACGGCCGATGAATATGCGGTCTGGCTGAGCCAGTTGCTGGCCATGCGCGGACTGGCGATCGGCCAGCTGGACGGCTGCATCATCTCCAGCGTGGTGCCGCAGTCGATCTTCAACCTGCGCAACCTGTCGCGGCGCTATCTGTCGGTCGAGCCGCTGGTGATCGGAGAGAACGTCGACCTGGGCATGACGGCGCGGATCACCAAGCCGAGCGAGGCGGGGGCGGACCGGCTGGTCAACGCCATCGGCGCGCACATGGTCTATCCCGGCGACCTGATCATCATCGACAGCGGCACGGCCACGACCTTCGACGTGGTGGCCGCCGACGGGGCCTTTGAAGGCGGCGTGATCGCGCCCGGCATCAACCTGTCGCTGCAGGCCTTGCACGAGGCCGCCGCAATGTTGCCCCGCATCGCCATCCAGAAGCCCGACAAGGTGATCGGCAAGGACACGGTCTCCAACATGCAATCGGGCGTCTTCTGGGGCTATGTCGCCCTGATCGAGGGCCTGGTCGCGCGCATCAAGGCGGAGTGGGGCAAGCCCATGACCGTCATCGGCACCGGCGGCGTCGCTTCGCTGTTTGAAGGGGCCACCCCATCCATCGACCGGTTCGATCCGGACCTGACTATCCGCGGCCTGCTCGAAATCTGGCGGCGGAACACCCATCTCAAGGACGTATGAAAAAGCAAACCAACGACGAGTTCGTCTTCCTGCCGCTGGGCGGGTCCGGCGAAATCGGTATGAATCTGAACCTCTACGGCTACGGCCCCGAGGCGAACCGCGAGTGGATCGTGGTCGACGTGGGCGTGACCTTCGGCGACCTGTCCACGCCCGGCGTCGACGTGATCGTGCCCGATCCGTCCTTCCTCGAGGGCGAGACGATCCGCGGCATCGTCCTGACCCATGCGCACGAGGACCATATCGGCGCCCTCGGCTGGCTGTGGAGCCGGATGAAGGCGCCGCTGTACGCCACGCCCTTCACCGCCTTCCTGATCCGCGAGAAGCTGCGCGAGGCCGGCATCCTGGACCAGGTCAAACTGATCGAGGTGCCGCTGGGCGGGACGATCAACCTGGGCAAGTTCGACGTCACCTTCGTCACCATGACCCACTCGATCGCCGAGCCGAACGGCCTGGCGATCAAGACGCCGCTGGGCACGGTGCTGCACACCGGCGACTGGAAGATCGACGACGATCCCATCGTCGGCGAGGTCACCGACGCCGGCGCCATCACCCGTCTGGGCGACGAGGGCGTCCTGGCCATGGTGTGCGATTCCACCAATGTCTTCGTCGAGGGATCGGCGGGGTCCGAAGGCGGGGTGCGCGACGCCCTGACCGAGCTGATCGGCGGGCTGAAGGGCCGGATCGCGGTCGGCTGTTTCGCCTCCAACGTGGCGCGGATGGACAGCGTGATCCGGGCCGCCGAAGCGGCCGGGCGGCGCGTATCGCTGGCGGGGCGGTCGATGCACCGCATCACCTCGGCGGCCAAGCACGTCGGCATGCTGAACGACATCAAGCCGTTCCTGTCGGACGAGGAGGCCCGCGTCTGGCCGGCGGACCAGATCCTGTATCTGTGCACCGGCAGCCAGGGCGAGGCGAGGGCGGCCCTGTCGCGCGTCGCCGAGGGGACCCACCCCTACATCAAGCTGAGCAAGGGCGATCACTGCATCTTCTCGTCGCGGGTCATCCCCGGCAACGAGCTGTCGATCGGCCGGCTGCAGGACAAGCTGACCGACCGCGGCGTGCGCCTGTACACCGAGAAGGACCACCCCGGCATCCACGTGTCCGGCCACCCGTGCCGCGAGGAACTGCGCCAGATGTACGCCTGGGCGCGGCCGAAGATCGCCGTCCCGACCCACGGCATGCGCCGCCATCTGGCCGAGCACGCCAATCTGGCGAAGGACGTGGGTGTCCCGGAGACCGTCACCCCGCGCAACGGCGACATGGTGCGTCTGGCCCCCGGACCCGCGGCCATCATCGACGAGGTCCCCAGCGGCCGTCTGTACGTCGACGGCGGGCGTCTGGTCACCGAACAGGGCGAGGCCCTGCACGAGCGGCGTCACGCCTCGACCAACGGGGTGCTGATCGTCAGCTTCGCCATGGACAAGCGCGGCAAGATCGTCAGCGACATCGACGTGCGGGCCATCGGCCTGCCGGGCGATGCGGAATCGCCGCTGGGCGACGCCCTCGACGATCTGGCGGAACGGGCCGAGCAGGCCGTGCTGAAGCTGAAGGGCGCGGCGTTGGAAGACGAAATGGTCATCGAACAGGCCGTCTCCCGGGCGCTGAAGAAGGCCAGCCAGCAGATCTGGGACCGCCGGCCGATCGTCGAGACGATCATCCTGCGGATGTAGCTCTCACCCATCGTCACCCTCGGGCTTGACCCGAGGGTCAGACGTTGGGGCGAGCGCGGTGATGGCGGACGGCCCGAAGGCGGCGGGCCGTCGCATCGACCAAGCACCAGATGGTCTGGTCCTCGGGTCAAGCCCGAGGATGACGGAGTTGGTGTAGGCCTTTGAACACTGAGGCGGCGTCCGTATAAGGAGCCGAATCCGCCGCCAGGACCGCCCCCATGCCCGACGCCCCCTCAGAGTTCCGTTACAAGCGCGTCCTGCTGAAGGTGTCGGGCGAGGTCCTGATGGGCGACCAGGGCTACGGCATCGACCAGAAGACCGTCGCCACGGTCGCCAAGGCCGTGGCCGACGTGGCCCGCGAGGGCGTCGAGATCTGCCTCGTCATCGGCGGCGGCAACATCTTCCGCGGACTGAGCAAGGCCGCCGGCGACATGGAGCGGGCCACCGCCGACTATATGGGCATGCTGGCCACGGTCATGAACGCCCTGGCCATGCAGGCCGCGCTCGAGAAGATCGGCGTCCAGACGCGGGTGCAGAGCGCCCTGACCATGAACGCCGTGGCCGAGCCCTATGTGCGCCGCCGGGCGCTGCGCCATCTCGAAAAGGGCCGGGTGGTGATCTTCGCCGCCGGCGTCGGCGCGCCCTTCTTCACCACCGACTCGGGCGCCGCGCTGCGGGCCGCCGAGATGGGCTGCGACGCCCTTCTGAAGGGCACCAGCGTGGACGGCGTCTATACGGCCGATCCCAAGAAGGACCCGACCGCCACCCGCTACGAGACCCTGACCTACCACGACGTGCTGGCGAAGGACCTGAAGGTCATGGACGCCTCGGCGATCGCCCTGATGCGTGACTCGGGCATTCCGATCGTGGTCTTCTCGATCCGGGAAGACAATTCGCTGCGCCGGACGTTGACGGGGGAGGGGACCTTTACGGTCATCTCTTCCGGCAAGACCGCCTGAGCCGCCAAAGCCAAGAAAACGCGAGAGAAACGACCATGGCCAAGCCTGACCTGAAAACCTACCGCGAGCGCATGGACAAGTCCGTCGCCGCCCTGAAGGAAGAGTTCAACGGCCTGCGCACGGGCCGGGCCAACGCGGGCCTGCTGGATCCGGTGCGGGTCGAAGCCTACGGCTCTGCCGCGCCGCTGAACTCGGTCGCCGCCATCAGCGTGCCCGAGCCGCGCATGATCTCGGTCAGCGTCTGGGACAAGTCGATGGTGGGGCCGGTCGAGAAGGCCATCCGCGCCGCCGGCCTGGGCCTGAACCCGATCGTCGACGGCACCATGCTGCGCATCCCGGTGCCGCCGCTGACCGAGGAACGCCGCAAGGATCTGGCCAAGCTGGCCGGGCGCTATACCGAGCAGCAGAAGATCGCCGTCCGCAACGTGCGCCGCGACGCCAACGAGGATCTCAAGAAGGCCGAGAAGGCCGGCGAGATCAGCCAGGACGAGCAGAAGAAGATGGAAGCCGAGGTCCAGAAGGACACGGATGCGGCCATCAAACGCATCGACGAGGCCTTGAGGGCCAAGGAAGTCGAGATCATGCAGGTTTGATGACGCGTTTTGCCGTAGGATAGGCGTCCATGCTCTCCAAGCCCCTTCATCCCGCCACGCCGACTGACGGGCCGCGCCACGTCGCCCTGATCATGGACGGCAACGGTCGGTGGGCCGAGGCGCGTGGTCTGCCCCGCGCCATGGGACATCGCGAGGGGGTGCAGGCCCTGAAGCGGACGGTTGAGGCCGCGCCGGCCCTGGGCATCAACTGCCTGACCGTTTTCGGCTTCTCGACAGAGAACTGGAGCCGTCCGGCCGACGAGGTTTCGGATCTGATGGGGCTGGTCCGCACCTATGTCGCCAGCGACCTGAAACGGCTGGAGCGCGAAGGCGTGAAGGTGCGGATCCTCGGCCGTCGCCCGGGCCTGCCTGCGGACATCGTCGCCATTATCGAGCGGGCCGAGGCGCAGACGGCGCACAATGAAAAATTCACTCTCCAGGTCGCCTTCAACTACGGCGGCCGGGCCGACATCGTCGACGCGGCGCAACGCCATGTGGACCGGGTGCTGGCCGGCGAGGCGACGGGACCGCTGGACGAGAAGACGCTGGAGGCGGGCCTGTCCACGGCGGGCGCTCCGCCCGTGGACGTGATCGTGCGCACCTCGGGCGAGCAGCGGCTGTCGAACTTCCTGCTCTGGGAAGCCGCCTACGCCGAACTGGTCTATCAGAACGTGCTCTGGCCCGATTACGGCCACGACGCCCTGGCGGACGTGGTCGAGCAATACCGCAACCGGGACCGACGGTTCGGCGGACGGGCCACGCCGGGGGCGGCGCCCGCGCTCGCAGCCGTCTGATGGCGTTCAAGGCGGGCGACATAGGTCTCAGGGCCGCCTCGGCCGTCGTGCTGGCTCCCGCCGCCGTCCTGGCCATCTGGGCCGGCGGCCTGTGGTTCCTGGCCCTGATGCTGATGGCCTGCGCCCTGCTGGCCGTCGAATGGGCCACGATGAGCGCGGCGAAGGCCTGGCGGGTCATGGCCGGCGCCGTGGCCTTCGGACTGGTGGCCGGCGTCGTCGCCGCCCACGCCCAGCAGCTGTCGCTGGCTCTGGTCATGCTGGTCTTCGGGGCCGTGGCGGCGGGCCTGTTCGCGCGCAACCGGGGACAGGAGGCGCTGGATGCGGCCTATGGGGTCCTCTACCTCGGCTGGCCGGCGGTGCTGCTGATCTGGCTGCGTGACGTGGACAGCCCCTCGGGCCTGGCCTGGACGGTCTCGGCCTTCGCCATCGCCTGGGCGTCGGACATCATGGCCTATCTGGTCGGCAGTCTGGTCGGCGGGCCCAAGCTGTGGCCCCGCTTCTCGCCCAACAAGACCTGGTCCGGATTTATCGGCGGGCTGGCGGCCGGCACGGGCGCGGGCGCCCTGCTGGCGACCTTCCTCGACATGGGAATCAATCCGGCCTGGGGCGCCCTGCTGGGTCTGGCGGCGGCGCTGGCCACCATGGCCGGCGATCTGTGGGAATCGGCGCTCAAACGCCGGTATGGCGTCAAGGACGCGGGCAAGCTGATCCCCGGCCACGGCGGCCTGCTGGACCGGGTCGACGGGCTCATGTTCGCCGTGGTGGTGGTGGCCTGCGGGCGACTGCTGGTCGGGCTGTTCGGAGGCGGAGCGTGATCCGGCGGCGCGTCACCGTCCTGGGGTCGACCGGATCGGTCGGCTGTTCGACGCTGGACCTGATGGATCAGGTCGAGACGGCCGGAACGGGCGCTTTCGAGGTGGCGGCCCTGACCGGCGGCGCGAATATCGCGCGGCTGGCCGAACAGGCGCGACGCTGGAAGCCCGCGATCGCGGTGACCGCCGATCCGACCCGGCTGCAGGAGCTTCGCGACGCGCTGGCGGGCACGGGCATTGAAACCGCGGCCGGCGACCAGGCGATCATCGAGGCCGCGACCCGACCGGCGGACTGGATCATGGCGGCCATCGTCGGCGCGGCGGGGCTGCGCTCGGCCTGGGCGGCGGCGTCGACGGGCGCGACCCTGGCGCTGGCCAACAAGGAGAGTCTGGTCTGTTGCGGGCCGGCGCTGCTGCAGCGGGTCGCGCGGTCCGGCGGGCGGCTGATCCCGGTCGATTCCGAACATTCCGCCATCCATCAGGTCTTCCCGCACGAAGCCCCCGAACGGGTGGCGAAGCTGGTGCTGACGGCGTCGGGCGGGCCGTTCCGCACCCTGCCGCGCGAAAGCCTGGGCGCGATCACGCCCGAACAGGCGGTGGCGCATCCCAACTGGAGCATGGGGGCCAAGATTTCCGTCGACAGCGCCACCATGGCCAACAAGGGGCTGGAGGCGATCGAGGCGGCCTATCTGTTCGACATGCCGGCCGACCGGATCGAGGTCGTGGTGCACCCGGAATCGATCATTCACAGCATGGTCGAATACGTCGACGGCTCGACCCTGGCCCAGATGGGCCCGCCGGACATGAAGACGCCGATCGCCTACGCCCTGGCCTGGCCGGACCGGATCGCCTGGAAGGCGCCGCGGCTGGATCTGGCGGCGCTGGGCCGGCTGACCTTCCAGGCCCCCGACGACGAGCGGTTCCCGGCGCTGAAGCTGGCCCGTCAGGCGCTGCAGGCCGGCGGCGCGGCCCCGACCGTGTTCAATGCGGCCAATGAGGTGGCCGCGGTGGCCTTCCTTGACCGTAGGCTGGGCTTTCTCAATATTGCCGCAGTCGTCGCCGACACCTTGTCGCGCGTGACGGCCCCGGGGGCGGTTTCCTGTTCGGACGATGCATGCGACGCGGCCCTTGAGGTCGATGCGCAGGCGCGGCGGACGGCGGAATCGATCGTCCGGGGCATCGCAGCGGCAGCCTGACGGCAGAGGGGACCCTTATCGGCATGACGGGCTTTCTCGGCCAGACGCTGCTCTACATCGTGCCCTTCCTGCTGGTGCTGACGTTCATCGTCACCATCCATGAGCTGGGCCATTTCCTCGTCGCGCGCGCCTTCGGCGTGAAGATCGACCGTTTCTCGATCGGCTTCGGCAAGACCATCGTCGCCCGGACCGACAGGCGCGGCACGGAATGGCGGCTGGCCTGGCTGCCGCTGGGCGGATACGTGAAATTCGCCGGGGACCTGGACGCCTCCAGCGTGCCGGACCAGGCCGGTCTGGCCGAGCTGAAGCAGCGGGTCGTCGCCGAGGGCGGCGCCGGGGCCGAGCGCGACTATTTCCATTTCAAGCCGATCTGGCAGCGGGCGCTGATCGTGGCCGCCGGGCCGGCCGCCAACTTCCTGCTGGCGATGGTGCTGTTCACCGTCCTGTTCAGCGTCGTGGGCGAGCAGATCGTCGCCCCGCGCGTGGCCCGGGTGTCGCCCGGCACGCCCGCGGCGGAGGCCGGCTTCCAGCCGCGCGACCTGATCCTCGCCGTGAACGGCCAGCCGGTGCTGGAAGGCGCCGAGGTCACACGCATCGTCATCATGAGCGCCGGCGACCCGCTTCGCTTCACCGTCGATCGCGGCGGCCGGCAGGTGTTCCTGACCGCCACGCCCGAGCGCCGCGTCGAGGACGACGAACTGGCCGGACGCGTGCGGATCGCCCGGATCGGGCTGGAGATGTCTCCGCTGGCCCAGGACTTCAAATACCGCCGGCTGAATCCGCTGGAAGCCGCCGGCAAGGGCGTGGACACCATCGGCGACACGGTGGCGACGACCGGCACCTACATCGGCCGCATCTTCACCGGCAAGGAATCGGGCGACCTGCTGAACGGTCCGCTGGGAATCGCCAAGGCCGCGGGCGGGGTCACCCGTCAGGCGGTGGCGGCGAATCCCGACCCCGTGTGGATGGCCGCGAACCTCGCCCTGACGTTTCTTCAGTTCGCCGCCATAGTTTCGATCGGAATTGGCATTGTTAATCTGCTGCCGATTCCGGTTCTGGATGGGGGCCACCTGCTGTTCTACGGCTATGAAGCTGTGGCCCGCAGGCCAGTCCCCGCCCGCGTTCAGGAGGTCGGCTATCGCGTCGGTCTTGCTTTGCTGGCGGGATTGATGTTGTTCGCCACCTGGAACGACTTGCAAAAGCTGAGCCTGTTCAAATTCCTCGGCGGGCTCGCATGACGAGCCGACGCCAGCCCCCGATGGTCCCCCGCATGATCCGACAAGACGCGTCCGTCCTTTATTTCGCCCGGCGCCTGAGCCCGAGCCTGCTGGCCCTTGCGGTCGCCGCGGGTCTGGCGGGCCCCACGCTGGCCCAGACGGCCGCTCCGGCCCAGCAGCCGGCCGCCCAGCCCGTCGAGGCCGCCCCGGCGCCCCAGGCGGCGGCCCCGGTCCAGCCCGAACGAATCCTGATCAACCGGATCCTCGTGCGCGGCAACCAGCGCATCGACCAGACCACGGTGCTCTCCTATCTGCCCATTCAGCCGGGCGACACGGTCGACCCGTCGGTGCTGGACGTCGCCGTTCGCACCCTGACGCGCACCCAGCTGTTCGCCGACGTGCAACTGGGCGTGCAGCCCAACGGCGACCTGGTCGTCGAGATCGTCGAGAACCCGATCATCAACCAGGTGGTGTTCGAGGGGAACGGCGCGCTCAGCGAGGACAAGCTGACCGAGGAAGTCACCCTGAAGCCGCGCGGCATCTACACCCGCGCCCGCATCCAGGAAGACGTCGGCAAGATCGTCGAACTGTACCGCCTGTCGGGCCGCATCTCGGCGACCGTCACGCCCAAGATCGTCCAGCTGGAACAGAACCGCGTCGACGTGGTGTTCGAGATCGACGAGGGCCCGGAAACCGGCGTCCGCTCCATCACCTTCCTGGGCAATACCGCGTTTTCGGACAGCGATCTGCGCGGCGTGATGGTGACGCAGGAATCGGCCTGGTACCGGCTGTTCACGACCAACGACAACTACGATCCGAACCGTCTGGACTACGACCGGGAACAGCTGCGGAAATTCTACACCAACCGCGGCTATTACGATTTCCGCGTCCTGTCGGCGATCTCCGAACTGGCCCCCGACGACGGCGCCTTCGGCATCACCCTCACCGTGGACGAGGGCGACAGATATAATTTCGGCACGGTCGATGTCGTCACCGAGAACGACCGGCTGAACCCCGACTTCCTCAAGATGCTGCTGCCGATCCAGCCGGGCGATCTGTACGAGAGCGACAAGATCGAGACGGCCGTCGACGCCCTGACGTTCGCCGCCGGCTCGGCCGGCTACGCCTTCGTCGAGATTGATCCGACCTATCGCGCCAATCCCGACACCGACACCGTCGACGTGACCTTCAACGTCAAGGAAGGGCAGCGCGTCTACGTCGACCGCATCAACGTCATCGGCAACACCCGCACCCTGGACAACGTCATCCGCCGCGAGATGATGCTGACCGAGGGCGACGCCTTCAACCGCACCCTCCAGGAGCGTTCGCGCAACAACCTGCGGGCCCTGGGCTTCTTCAAGGACGTCACCGTCGAGGAAGCGCGCGGTTCGGCGCCCGACCGCTCGGTCATCAACGTCACGGTCACGGAACAGCCGACCGGCGAGCTTTCGGTCGGCGCCGGCTTCAGCTCGGTCGACTCGTTCGTGGTCAACCTGGGCGTCACGGAGCGGAACTTCCGCGGCCGGGGCCAGAACGTCGTGGCCCGCCTGGAATGGGGTTCGCTGCGCCAGCAGGTCGACTTCCGCTTCACCGAGCCGAAATTCCTGGGCCGTGACCTGCGCGCCGGCTTCGACGCCTTCCACTCGCGCTACGACCTCAGCGAATATTCGTCCTACGACTACCGCTCCACCGGCGGCGGCGTCCGCCTGTCCTATCCGCTGAACGGCTACACGCTGCTGAGCACCCGCTACTTCCTGAAGAGCGACGAGGTCATCGTGCCGCTGGGCTATTGCTCGGCGCTGGGGCAGGGCTCGAACGCCCTGTGCGACCAGGTGGGCTCCTTCCTGAACTCGTCGGCGGGCTACACCCTGCTGGTCGACCGGCGCAACGACCCCGTCCGCCCGACGCGCGGCTGGACCGGCTCGTTCCGTCAGGACTTCGCCGGCATCGGCGGCGACGTGAACTACACCAAGACCGAAGGCGACATCTCGGCCTATTGGGGCATCACGCCCGACTGGATCGTCACGACCACAGCCTCCGCCGGCTATATCTCGGGCTGGGGCGGCGATCCGATCCGCATCAACGACCGCTTCTTCAAGGGCGGCAACAGCTTCCGCGGTTTCGAAACGGCCGGCCTGGGTCCCCGCGACCTGAACACGACCGACGCGCTGGGCGGCAATTTCTACGCCATCGGCACGCTGGAAGTGACCCTGCCGAACTATCTGCCCGAGCAGTACGGCATCAAGACCTCGCTGTTCGCCGACGTGGGTACGTTGGGCGTTCTGGATGACAGGTATACGGTGAATTCGCTGGGCAACCCTGACCCCGGCATCGTTGATGACCTGGAGCTGCGCGCTTCGGCGGGCATCAGCATCCACTGGCGTTCGCCGATGGGCCCGATCCGCTTCGACCTTAGCCAGATCATCGGCAAGGAAGAGTACGACAAGACAGAAACGTTCCGCTTCTCGACTTCAACCCAGTTCTAGGAATGCGGGACCCTGTCCCGCTCAAAGGTTCAAGATGAAACTGTTCGCTATCGGCGCTTTCGCGCTCGCTTCGCTGGCCGCCGGTTCGGCCGCCGCCCAGGCCCAGGCTCCGGCCAACCCCGGCCCGGTGATCCCCGGCGTCTGCGTCTTCCACAATGACCGCATGCTCGCCCAGTCCACCGCGGGCCAGGCCGTCCAGGCCGGCATGCAGCGCCTGGTCACCGAGGTCCAGGGCGAACTCCAGCCCTACGCCGCGGCGATCCAGACCGAGGCCCAGCAGCTGCAGCAGGGCGGCGCCGCCGCCGACCCGCAGGGCACGCGCCGTCAGGCGCTGCAACAGCGCGCCCAGGAGGCCCAGCAGCTGGAGCAGACGCGCCAGCAGGAGCTGCAGTACACCCAGGGCCTGCAGGTGCGCGCCATCGCCCAGGCCGCCGACCCGATCCTGGTCGCCGTCTATCAGGAGCGCGGCTGCGGCCTGCTGCTGGACCGCTCGGCCGTCTACATCTCCAATCCGGCGATGGACATCACCGACGTGGTCATCCAGCGCCTGAACACCGCCCTGCCGACCCTGAGCTTCAACCGGACCCCGGTGCCGGCCCAGGCGCCCGCGCAGTAAGGACGCCATGCCCGATCCGCGCTTCTTCGACAGCCTGCCGGCGCTCAGCGCCGCAGAGCTGGCCGGGCGGATCGGAGGCGAAATGCACAGAGGCGGAGACCGTCAGGTCTCCGCCGTCGCGCCCCTGGCTTCGGCGGGGCCGACCGATGTCGCCTTCCTCGGCGACCGCAAATTCCAGACAGCCCTGACCGAAACCCGCGCCGGCTGCGTGATCGTGCCCGCGAGCGCGGTCGAGTTCGCCCCGGCGGACGCCGCCGTCATCGTGTCCGGCGAGGCCCAGGCCGCTTGGGCGCACGCTTCGGCGCTGTTCCATCGTCCCGTGCCGCTGGACGCCGCCGCCGACCGCAGCGAGGCCGCCGAGGACGCGTCCGTGGTCTTCGAACCCGGGGTGGTGATCGGCAAGGGCGCCCGCGTGGGGCGCGGTTCGCGCATCGGGGCGAATACCGTCATCGGACCCGGCGTCCAGATCGGGCGGGACTGCCACATAGGCTCGAACGTGACCGTGACCTTCGCCCTCGCGGGCGACCGGGTGAAAATCTATTCCGGGGCCCGCATCGGCGAGGCCGGCTTCGGCGCGGCCTGGTCCAGGGCCGGACCGGTCGACATCCCGCAGCTCGGCCGGGTGATCCTTCAGGACGGCGTCACCATCGGGGCCAACTCGTGCGTCGACCGCGGCGCCTATGACGACACGGTCATCGGCGAGAACACCAAGATCGATAATCTGGTCATGATCGGCCACAACTGCGTGATCGGCCGCAACTGCCTTCTGGCCGCCAATACCGGCATTTCGGGCTCCGTGATCGTCGGCGACAATGTCATTTTCGGCGGCAAGGCGGGGATCGGGGACCATATCCGCATCGGCGAGGGCGCCCGCGTGGCGGCCGGAGCCGGGGTGCTGGCGGACATCCCCGCGGGCGAGACCTGGTCGGGCTATCCGGCCAAACCGCTGCGTCAGTTCTTGCGTGAAACGATCTGGCTCGCCAAACAGGCGTCCGGAAAGGCGCGTTCCTAGGCGTCTGCCGCGAGGAAGGCCGCAGGATGAGCAGCGACGGTAAAATCGATTACGCCGAGGTGATGCGGCGCCTGCCCCACCGCTATCCCTTCCTGCTGATCGACAAGGCCGAGGACTTCGTGCCGAACACCTCGATCACGGGCATCAAGAACGTCACCCACAACGAGCCCTATTTCCCGGGCCATTTCCCGATCGACCCGGTCATGCCCGGCGTGATGATCATCGAGGCCATGGCCCAGACCGGCGCCCTGCTGATGTCCAAGTCGATGGACGTCCAGGTCGAGGGCAAGGTGATCATGTTCATGTCCATCGACGGGGTGCGTTTCCGCAAGCCGGCCCGTCCGGGCGACCAGCTGCGCATGAAGGTGGTGGTGACGAAGGTGCGCGGCGACATCTTCAAATTCCGCGGTGAGACCTTCATCGACGGCAAGCTGGCCTCGGAAGCCGACTTCGCGGCCATGATGGTCACGGTCGACAAGCCGGTGGACGCATGAGCCGGATCCACGCCACAGC
>NZ_JAKFEB010000164.1:0-8127 GCF_036677305.1 Brevundimonas sp.
CTGCCGGACCTGAAACAGACCCGCGACGGCGGCGATCTGGTGCTGGAATGGGTCACGGGCGACGGCGGCGTCTTCCCCATGCCGGTCGAGATCGAGATCGACGGCCGCCTTCAGACCGTGGCCATGACCGGCGGCCGCGGCCGCATCGCCGCGCCGGCGACCGCTCACGTCCTGATCGACCCGGAGAACAAGGTCCTGCGCCGTCTCGACTTCATCGAGGCCTGGCAGGCGGCGGGTTCGCCCGACTAGACCGCCTCCGCCGTCACCGATTGCCGCACCAGCCGGCACGAGCCCTGGGTGGTCAGGAAGGCGATGTCGGCCGCGTCGCGCCCGCAGGCGATGCGCACCAGCCCCTCGACCGGGGCCAGCCCCGTCGGATCGACCAGCCACCAGCCGTTCGACAGCCAGACCTCGAAGATGGCGTGGAAATCGGGCGGGTTCAGCTGGTGGGCGAAGGCGCTGACCGCCCGCGCCGGAATGCCCGAGGCGCGGCACAGGGTGATGCCCATATGGGTGAAGTCCCGGCACACGCCGGCCCGGTCGATGAAGGTCCGCGCCGCCGTCGTCTCGCTGTCCGACGCGCCGGGCTCATAGTCGATCTCGGCCCGGATCCATTCGAGGATCTTCAGCACCCGGTCGCCGCCGACGGTGCCGCCGAACGTCCGTTCGGCGAACCGGCCGAACTGGTCCGAGGGGCAGTAGCGGCTGGGGTTGAGATAGGTCAGCACCTCGGCCGGCAGGTCGTTCCAGTCGTGCTGCACCGTCACCGGCGGCAGGCCCTTGAGCACGCCGTTGTCGACCAGGGCCGTATAGGTCAGCGCCACCTCGCCCGACAGATGGGCGCGCAGGGTGCGGGCCCCGAACTCCTCGTCCTGGTCCTCGATGAAGTCGGTTTCCGGCGTGGTGGTCAGGCTCTCCTCGAGCACCGTCTGGCCCGGCCAGTGGGCGACCTGGATCTTGTAGATCGCGTCCGTCGGCGGGTCGAAGCGGTAGACCAGATCGGCGCGGACACGGATTTTCATGGGGTCTCTGAGGGTTGTCGGGACGGGAACCGGGGGAGGCCGACCGGCCCCCCGGAGAGGAACCCCCATAACGGCCAATCGTTCTCCAGGGGCAGGGGCTGCACGCAATTCCGAGGACCCGTATCATGAAAACGCTCGTATCCGTGACCGTAGCCACCGCCGCCCTGCTGCTCGCAGGCGGCGCTTCAGCCCAGATCGTCGGCGGCGTCGGCGGACAGGTCGGCGGCTCCGTCGGCGTGGGCATTCCCCAGACCGGCTCCATCACCCAGGGCGTCGGCTCGATCGCTCGCGACGGCGTCCGCACGACGCGGGACACGGTCAGCGACACTCGCGCCACCGTGCGTGAGATCCGCCCCGATGTCGGCGTGAACGCCAACGCCAATGTCCGCGCCGAAGCGCGATCCGACCGCGACGGCGCCGAAGTCGACGCGGCCATCCAGACCGGCGCCATGGTCCGCAGTTCCGACGGAGCCATTCTGGGCTCGGTCGTGAACGTGACCCGCAACACCGCCGGCCGCGCGACCGCCTTCGTGGTTCGCTCGGCGGACGGCGCCAGCCGCACCATTCCGGCCGGCAGCGTCTCGGCCAACGGCAATGTGCTGGTGACCGGCTGGACCGAAAGCCAGTTCAACCAGCGGCCGCAGTAACGACCATAAGGACGGAAAGCCCGCGCCGTCGGCGCGGGCTTTCGCACGTCAGGGCTCCAGTTCGATGTCCCAGTACAGATAGTCGAGCCAGCTCTGGTGCAGATAGTGGGGCGGGAAGCGCCGCCCGAATTCCTGCAGCTGCCAGGCGTTGGGCCGGTGCGGCGCGCGGCGCAGGGGCATGCCCGCCTGCTGCGGCGTGCGGCCCCCCTTGCGCAGGTTGCAGGGCGAACAGGCGGCGACGATGTTTTCCCAGGTGGTCCGCCCGCCGCGCGACCGGGGCACGACGTGGTCGAACGTCAGCTGTTCGGTCGCGTGGCAGTACTGGCAGGCGAAGCCGTCGCGCAGGAAGACGTTGAAACGGGTGAAGGCGGGCTGCCGGTCCTGGTCGACGTAGTTCTTCAGCGCGATCACGCTGGGCAGGACGAACTCCATCGACGGGCTGCGCACGACCTTGTCATAGGTGGAGACCACGTCGACGCGGTCCTGGTACACCGCCTTGACCACTTCCTCCCACGGCCAGATCGACAGCGGATAGTAGGACAGCGGTCGGAAGTCGGCGTTCAGCACCAGCGCGGGCCAGCCGGACGGAGGGCGGCTCAGGACCTGCATCAGGCCCTCGCCCTTGAGCAGAGGAACATGGACGCGAGCGGACTGAAGACCTGTCTCCTTCCCTGTCTATGGGGAAAGCCTAGTCTTGATTCGACGGCTTGGCGATGACCGGTCGGCGACGGTTTCGCGACCGCTCAGCCGCGCGACGGCGTCCCCGGAAACGCCGGCAGGCTCCAGCCCCAGACCAGGGCCCCCGCGCGCAGGACGAAGCCGCAGGGCGCGGCGATCAGGGCGGCCGGCCATACGTCCAGCCCCAGCAGTCGCGCGGCGACGAAGACGCTCGAGGCCAGCAGGGCCGCCGAGACGGTGATCTCGCGGCGCAGCAGGATCGAGGGCTCTCCCGCCAGCAGGTCGCGCACCACCCCGCCGAAACAGGCCGTCAGGGCTCCCATGACGATGCAGATCAGGGGGGCGACGCCGAAGGCCTCGGCCTTGGCCGCGCCCATCACGCCGTAGGCGGCGAGACCGAAGGCGTCGAGCCACAGCAGGGCCCGGAACCGCCACGGCCGCGAACCCAGCATCCAGACCACGACCGAGGCAAACAGGCAGACGGCGATATAGCGCCAGTCCTGCACCCAGAAGACCGGCACCCCGATCAGCAGGTCGCGCAGGGTGCCGCCGCCCACGCCGGTGATGGCGCCGAAGAAGGCGAAGGTGACCACGTCGTGCCGCTGCCGCGCCGCCGCCAGCGCGCCGGTGGCCGCGAAGACCGCCACGCCCGCGAAGTCGAGGGCGCCCAGCACGGTCTCGGGATTGGCGATGGCGGGATCGACGATAGGGCTCACTCTATTTTCTCTCTGCCGTCTCGCGCGCGGCGCTCGCCTGCTTGAGAGGGGGATGGTCCTCCAGCACGACCTCGCCGCGCCTGACCGCTCCATACCATCCCCAAAGCAGATGCGCCGCAACGCTGCGATGCGGCTTCCACCGTTCGGAGCGGGCATAGGCCTGTTTCTCACGCGGGCGGTCCGGCGAACCGTCCGCCCAGCGCATCGCCTCCTGCAGGGCGATGTCGCCCGCGGGGAAGACGTCGGGCCGCCCCTCGCAGAACATCAGAAAGGTCTCGGCGGTCCATTTGCCGACGCCCTTGATGGCCACCAGCCGCGCGATCGCCTCCTCGTCCGACAGCCGTTCCAGATGGTCGAAGTCGATCCGCCCCTCTGTCTGGGCGCGGGCGATCTCGTGGCCATAGGTGGCCTTCTGGATCGACAGGCCGAAGCTCCGCAGGGTCTCGATGTCGGTGGCCAGCACCCGCTCCGGCGTCACCTCTCCGCCCAGCCCGGCCTCGACCCGGGCCCAGATGGCGGCGGCGGAGGCGACCGAAACCTGCTGGTCCACGATCATATGGAACAGCCCCTCGAACCCGCCCGTACGCCAGCGCCAGTCGAACACCGGGGTCTGGGCGTGGGCGCGCGTGAGCGCGGGATCCAGCGCGATCAGCGCGTCCCGGGCGGCGGTGATCTGGTCGGGGGTCGGAACAACAGCCATGTCCGACCGTGACGCCCGCCAGGGGCCGCGACAAGCCGTCCGACCGCGCCCCTGACGATCAGGTCCGCTTCCCGCTATCATCGCCCCATGTTCACCACCCGCTTCGCCCCCTCGCCGACCGGCCGCCTGCACCGGGGTCACGCCTTCTCGGCCCTGACGGCCTGGACCGCGGCGCGCGCGGCGGGCGGCCGCTTCCTGCTGCGGATCGAGGATATCGATCCGACGCGATGCCGGCCCGCGTTCGAGACCGACATTCTGGACGATCTGGCCTGGCTGGGTCTGGACTGGGAGCAGCCGGTGCGGCGTCAGTCGGACCATCTGACCGACTATGCCGGGGTGGTCGACGTGCTGGACCGCCGCGGCCTCCTGTATCGGTGTTTCCGCACCCGCAAGGACATCCTCGACGCCATCGGCGATGCGCCGCACGGCCCGGCCGAGGCGGCGCGGCCGGGTCCGCACCCGGCGGAGGAGGAGGCCGCCCTGCTGGGCGAGGGCCGTCCGTTCGCATGGCGCCTGTCGCTGGACCGGGCGCGCGATCTGCTGGGTCCTCGCGCCTGGGAGGCGCTGGCCTTCATCGAGGAAGGCGCGGGGCCTGACGGGGAACGCGGCCTGATCCGGGCGCGCCCGGAGACGGCGGGCGACGTGGTCCTGGCGCGCAAGGACGCCGGCGCCGCCTACCACGTCGCCGTCACCCACGACGACGCCCTGCAGGGCGTGACCCACGTCATCCGCGGCCACGACCTGTTCGAGGCGACCCACATCCAGGTGCTGATCCAGACGCTGATGGGCTGGCCGACGCCTGTCTATCGCCACCACGCCCTGATGGTCGGCCAGGACGGCCGCCGCTACGCGAAGCGCGACCGGTCCGTCACGCTGGGCGAACTGCGCGCGGCGGGTCTCAGCCCCGAAACGCTGAGGGCCGAACTGGGCTTCTGATCACGGCGCCAGGCGGCCTTCGGCCTTGTCCGCCGGGAAGATCACATCCGCGTCGACCTTCTCATCCGCGCAGCCCGGCCCGTCGAGCCGGTTCAGGACATGGCGGATGACGTTCAGCCGGGCGGTCTTCTTGTGGTCGGTGGCGACGACCGTCCATGGCGCATGCGCGCTGTGGGTTTCGGCCAGCATCCGGTCGCGGGCCGCGGAATAGGCGTCCCAGCGCTTCTGCGCCTCGGCGTCCAGCGGTGACCGCTTGAACAGCTTCAGCGGCTCGGTCGCCCGCTCCTCCAGACGCTGGGCCTGTTCCTCTTTCGAGATGTCGAACCAGAATTTGATCAGCAGGATTCCGGAATCGGTCAGCAGCCGTTCGAACCTCGGCGCGTCCTTCAGGAACTGTTCGTGCTGCTCCGGCGTGCAGAAGCCCATGACCGGCTCGACCCCGCCGCGGTTGTACCAGGACCGGTTGAAGATCGATGTCTCGCCCTCCGTCGGCAGGTGCGGGACGTAACGCTGGAAATACCACTGGCCCATCTCGCGCTCGGTCGGTTTGGGCAGGGCGAAGATGCGGGTCTGGCGCGGCGACATGTATTCGGTCAGGCGGGTGATCGACCCGTCCTTGCCCGCGGCGTCGCGGCCCTCGAACACCATCACGGTCTTCTGGCCCTTCTCGATGGCCCAGGCCTGGGCCTCGACCAGTTTCAGCTGCAGGCGTTCGAGTTCGGCCTGGTAGTCGTCGGACTTGCTCATGCGGGGCTTTCTGGTGGACCGGCAACCTGCGCCGACGGCCGGGGGGCCGCAAGATGAACGCCTTCTCACGTGCCGATGATCCGTACGGGCGTTAGAAAGACCGGAAACATCGAGGGAGGCCCGACGATGGATCGTCGCCATCTGCTGGGAGCGCTCGTCGCCGCCCCCGCCGCATTCGCCCTGCCGGTCCGGGCTCGCGCGGTCCGGACGGGACCGGACGAGGCGCTGGATGCGGTCTTCGCCTCGACCGCCCCGACCGCGCTGGGCGGCGCCATGGTGACCCGGACCGGCCCGGGCTGGTCGGGGGTGCGGGGCGTTCGCCGGGCGGGCGGAGACCAGCCCGTCACGCTGGAGGACCGCTGGCACATCGGCTCCAACACCAAGGCCATGACCGCCGCCGTCTTCGCCCGGCTGGTCGAGGCGGGACGCGCCGACTGGGACATGACGGTCGCCGGGGCCTTTCCCCAACTGGCCATCGATCCGTCTTGGCGGGCGACGCCCCTGACGGCGCTGATGCGCCACCGTTCCGGACTGGCCGACGCCGACGTGATCGGCATCGACTGGCTGGGCGTCGCGCGCGGCGATCCGCGAAGCCTGCCCGCTCAACGCGCCGCCATCGCCGCCAGGGCGCTGGGCCGGCCGCCCTCGGGAACGCCGGGCGGCTTCGCCTACAGCAACGCCGGCTACATCATCGTCGGCGCGGCCATCGAGGCGATCACCGGACAGGCGTGGGAAGACGTCACGCGCGCCCAGCTGTTCCAGCCGCTTGGCCTGTCCGGGGCCGGCTTCGGGCCGCCGCCTGATCCGAACGCCTGGGGCCATCGGGCGCCCGGAGGCCCGTTGCTGCCGATGGACCCGTCCACCCCCGGGGCGGACAATCCGGCGGCGCTGGGCCCGGCGGGGACGGCGCACATGACCCTGGCCGACAACGGCCGGTGGGTGCAGGCCATGCTCGGCGGCGGCCCGGAGGGCTGGCTGGGCGCGGACAGTCTGGCGCGGCTGACCACGACGACCGAGACGAGCCCCGCATACGCCCTCGGCTGGATCACCCGGCCGGCGCCGGCGGGCGGAGGCCTCGGCCGGACCATCGGCCATGAGGGGTCCAACACCCTGTGGCACGCCGTGGTCATGGCGGCGCCGGATCGGGGCCTGGGCTTCATCGCCTGCTCCAATGACGCGGCGAACGGGGCGGCGGCCTGCCGGCAATTGGTCCAGGGGCTGATGGCGGTGGCGAGCGCCGCCTGACACGGGTAAGGCTGGTCGGGCATGAAGCGCGACTTCGCCGATTTCTGGAACCTGTTGTGGGAGCTGACGCTCGGCCTGTGCGCCGCGTTCGCCCTGCTCAACGCCTTCGCGCCCGGCCAGGACCTGCCGTGGAAGCCGCTGGATCTCAGCCATCCGATCGGCCAGGCCACGGCCGCCAAGGTGGCCGATTTCGAGCTGGCCCGCACCGCCGCGCCCGAGGAGACCGCCGCCGTCACCGACGCCTGCATCCAGGTGCTGCGCGAGGCCGGGGTCACCGTGGAGCGGGCCGAGGACCGCGACGACGGCGGTTTCTGCGTCATCCGCGGCGCGGTCCGGATCACCGGCGGCGACGTCACCCCGCTGGACGGAAGCCCCGTCATGCAGTGCCCGCTGGCCGTGCGGTACGTCATCTGGGACCGCCAGGTGCTGCAGCCCGCGGCCGAGGCGGCGTTCGGCAGCCGGGTGGCGCGGGTGAACGAGGTCGGCACCTATTCCTGCCGCCGCATCTACGGCCTGACGGCCACGGACGCCCGGCCCAGCGAGCACGCGCGGGCCAATGCGCTGGACATCGGCAGCATGACCCTGGCCGACGGCCGCAAGGTCTCGGTGCTGAACGACTGGGACGGAACGGGTCCCGCCGGGGCCGAGGGCCAGGGCTTCCTGAAGCGCATCCGCGACGGCGCCTGCCGGGCGTTTTCGACCGTCCTGACGCCCGACTACAACGAGGCGCACCGCAATCACCTGCATCTGGACGGCGCCCCGCGCAGCCTCTGCGCCTGATTTCGGGTAACCACGTTCGCCCGGCGCACGCGTTGGTTTCAGGTTGACCGCCCCGGAATTGCGCGAGAGAAAGTCGGCGCAGTCCGGATTTCGCGCGGCCTCCACCACCGTGCCCGCTCCTTCGCTGAATGAGCTCGTCCAGATGGGCTGACGGGCGTCCCCTCAGGGGCGTCTGCCTGGCAAGCGCGTTCACGGAGACGCTAAAATGGCGACCGGCACGGTCAAGTGGTTCAACCCGACCAAGGGTTTCGGCTTCATCCAGCCTGATGGCGGCGGTCAGGACGTTTTCGTCCACATCACCGCGGTTCAGAAGGCGGGCCTGCAAGGCCTGGATGAGAACGCCAAGGTCGAATACGAGCTGGAATCCCAGCGCGGCAAGACGTCGGCGATCGATCTGAAGCTTCTCTGATCCACGACTGACAGAATGACGGAAGGGCGCGGCGGCTTCGGCTTCCGCGCCTTTCTTTTTTGCACCGCCCCCTCTCCCTCCCCCTTGTGGGGAGGGAGAACGCGTCTCCCCTGTCCCGCGCCGCCCAAACCCGCTATGGCGCGGCGAACCCGCGGGAGAGGCTTCATGTCCGGCGTCGTGCGTCTGTCGACCCAGATCCACAAATGGGTCTCGCTGGTCATCGGCCTTCAGGTCGTCTTCTGGGTCG
>NZ_JAKFEB010000165.1:0-22013 GCF_036677305.1 Brevundimonas sp.
TGGGCCATCGGGGTCCCCTTTCTGGATTTTCTTGAGATAGGCGTCGAGGCGGTCGAAGCTGGCGTCCCAGTAGCGGCGGTAGTGCTCGATCCACTCGGCGATGCCCTTCATCCCCATCGGTTCGAGGCGGGCAGGGCGCCACTGGGCCTCGCGGCCCCGGCTGATCAGCCCGGCCTTCTCCAGCACCTTCAGATGTTTCGACACGGCCGGCAGGCTCATGTCGAAGGGTTCGGCCAGGTCGTTGACGCTGGCTTCGCCCTCGCACAGCCGCGCCAGGATGGCCCGGCGGGTCGGGTCGGCCAGGGCGGCGAATTTGGCGCTGAGCGGATCGGTCTGCATAAGCCTGCTTCGTATCTAACTGGCAGGTTAAGTGAACCCGTCTGACCTCGTTGTCAACCGTCCGGTTAAATAAAGGACCAACTCCCACGGTGACGGCGCGGGAAAAGCCGGGATAGGGTGCCCCATGTCCCTGATCGCCCTGACCCTCGCCCTCGCCATCCAGACCACCCCGGAGCAGCAGGCCGCCGCTGCGCTGGACGCCATGCACGCCGCCGCCGCCCGCGCCGACTCCGCCGCCTGGGCGGACCGTCTGGCCCCCGGCATGGTCTGGGTCGGCAACGAGACCTCCGAACGCTGGGACCGCCCGGCCTTCCTCGCCTTCGCCGCCCCGGTCTTCGCGCGCGGCGAGGGCTGGACCTATTCGGCCCGCGAGCGGCACGTCACCCTGGCCCCGGACCCCTGCGCCTGCGTCGCCTGGTTCGACGAGGTGCTGGACAGCCAGACCTACGGCACGGCGCGCGGGGAGGGGATGCTGGTCCGCGACGGGAGCGAGTGGCGCGTCCTGCGCTACGCCCTCAGCTATCCGATCCCCAACGATCTCGCCGGCGCGATGACGACCGAAATCAAGGCTTTCGAGGCCGCCAACCCGATCGTGGACGCGCCGGGCGACGGCGTGGACTCGCGTGAGAAGGAGGCCGCCGCCGCGACCCTGAACGCCCTGCACCGCGCCGCTGCGGAAGCGGACGGCGCGACCTATTTCGACCTCTTCACCCCGGACGCGACCTACATCGGCACCGACGTGACCGAGCACTGGTCGGTCGCCGAGTTCCGCGCCTACGCCCAGCCGTACTTCGCGCAGGGCAAGGGCTGGACCTATACGCCGCGCTCGCGCGCCCTGACCCTGGCGCCGCTGGATTGCCGCTGCGTGGTCTGGTTCGACGAGGCTCTCGACAGCCAGTCCTACGGCACCAGCCGCGGCACGGGCGTTCTGGTGCGCGGCGAGGACGGCAAATGGCGCATCGCCCTCTACGCCCTGACCTTCCCGATCCCGAACGCCCTGGCCCGCGACATGACGGCCCGGATCAGGGCGGCGGCGCAGTAGGGACAGCGCCTTCCTGGCGGTGCGCCGGGAGCCGGGTTCATCACCACGAACACAACGGCGCCACAACGAACACAACGGGTTCAGCGAGAGGGTGAGAGCCCGGCCTATCTGGAAACAGACAAGGGCGGCGAAGCCCAATTCTCATAGCGCTTGCATCGAGCGACGCTCCTTCCACGGCCCGGGTCCCGTCGTGTTCGTTGTGAGGCCGTTGTGTTCGTTGTGATGAACCCTGGCCGCCGCAGCCCGCGCCTCCCGAACCGGAACGTATGGCCAACTCCGGCCGGGCCCGCTAACACCGGGCATGGATTTCACCGACGACGCCTTCGTCCTGTCCGCCCGCGCCCACGGCGACACAGGCGTGGTCGTCGAGCTGCTGACCGGGAACCACGGCCGCCGCGCCGCCTATGTCGCCGGCGGGGCCTCGCGCAAGATGAAGCCCTTCCTGCAGGCCGGGGCGCGCGTCACCGCCGACTACCGCGCCCGCACCTCGGACCACCTGGGCTCGGCCCGGCTGGAGCCGGTGGGGGAGGGGCCCAGCGCCCTGTTCGACGATCCGCTGGCCCTGACCGGCCTCGCCGCCGCCGCCGCCGTGGCGCAGGGGTCGCTGCCGGAACGCGAACCCCATCCCGGCGCCTTCCTGGCCTTCGAGGCCCTGATGGGCGCCTTCGCCCTGCCGGACGTCTGGCCCGCCATCTTCGTGCGTTTCGAGGCGGGACTGCTGGAGGATCTCGGCTTCGGCCTCGACCTGTCGCGCTGCGCGGTCAGCGGGACGATGGACGACCTGATCTGGGTCAGCCCCCGCACCGGACGCGCCGTCAGCCGCGAGGCCGGCGCACCCTATGCCGACAAGCTGCTGAAACTGCCGCCGTTCATGCTCGGCGCGCAGGCGGGGCTGGGCGACGGCGACGTCGGCTCGGGCCTCGACCTGACCGGCCATTTCCTCGAGCAGTTCGTCTTCCACCCGCAGAACCGGCCGATTCCGCCCGCCCGCGTGTGGATGGTGGACAAGCTGAGGGAGCAGGGGCGGCTGTAGGGGACCATCCCCCTCCTGCACCGTCATCACCCCCCTCCCGGTTCGTCATCCTCGGGCTTGACCCGAGGATCAGACGTGGGGCCGTGCGGGGTCGTGAGACCGGCCCCACGAATGCGACCGCACGCTCCGCCCCCGAGCACCGGAAGGTCTGATCCTCGGGTCGAGCCCGAGGATGACGGGTCAAGAAGGGCGGGCGTCCCGGCTTTACCTAGCACTGATGCCGCTACTGTTTTCTCGCGAAAACAACGACATGTGCGAAACGACCCGCTGAATCTGCAGCACTGTCTCCGGGCGCCTGATAATGGCGGGATGACCCAGCAAGACCCAAAACCCTACAGCCGCCGTCCCATCGAGGTGTGGGCCGCCGCCCGCGCTGACTACGAAGCCGGCGCCTCGATACGCATCGTCGCCGAACGGCATCAGCTCAACATCCGCACCGTCTCGCGCCACGCGCGGACCGACGGCTGGGAGGCGCCCCGGCTTACCGCGGCGGAGGCCTATGACATGGCCCTGGCAGAACGCGCCTACGATCCGTCCGCCTTCCAGGAGGCGATCGGGGTGGATCGTGTGGCCCGCGAGGAAGAGGAGGCGCTCCTCCTGTGCCCGAACGCCCACGGCCTCTCCCGCTTCGCCTTCCGGCGCGCCGCCGAGTCGGCCGCGCTCGGCGGACCGAACGAGGCCCTCGCGTGGATGCGGTTGGCCGAGGCCACGGCCCGGCTGCGCCGCAGCATCGACGTCGACGTCCGCCCCATGAGCGAGGCCGACTATCGCCGCGTTACCGCTCTGGCGCGCGAGGAAACCGCCGCCGAACTCCACGCGATCATGGCCGCCATGCCCGGGAAGCCGGACGGCGAATTGTCCGAACTGTCCCAAACTGTCCCATGAATTTTCCCGGGACTCGGACAGTTGGCCGCTAGACTTCCTCCCTTGGACAGACGATTCGAAGCCGCATGACCGTTCATACCCCGCCGCCGGAAGGCGGACGCATCGTAGACGAGCCGATGAGCGAGGCGCTGTCGCGCCGCTATCTGGCCTATGCGCTGTCGACCATCACCAACCGCGCCCTGCCGGACGTGCGCGACGGCTTCAAGCCGGTGCACCGGCGCATCATGTACGCCATGCACCAGATGCGGCTGAACCCGCAGGCGGCGGCGCGCAAATGCGCCAAGGTCGTCGGCGAGGTCATGGGCGGCTACCACCCGCACGGCGACGCCTCGATCTACGACGCCCTGGTCCGCCTGGCCCAGGACTTCTCCCAGCGCTATCCGCTGGTCGACGGGCAAGGGAACTTCGGCAACATCGACGGCGATAACGCCGCGGCCATGCGCTACACCGAGTGCAAGCTGACGCCGGCCGCCGTCCTGCTGATGGAGGGCATCGACCAGGACTCGGTGGACTTCAAGGCCACCTATGACGACCAGGACGAGGAGCCGATCGTCCTGCCCGCCGGCTTCCCCAACCTGCTGGCCAACGGCTCGTCGGGCATCGCCGTCGGCATGGCCACCTCGATCCCGCCGCACAACGTCGGCGAGCTGATCGACGCCTGCCATGTGCTGCTGGAGCGACCCGACGCGACCACGGAAGAGCTGGCGACCATCGTCCCGGGTCCGGATTTCCCGACCGGCGGCGTCGCCGTGGAAGGCCACGCCTCCATCCTCGACGCCTATGAGACCGGGCGGGGCGGGGTTCGCCTGCGCGCCCGCTGGGAGACTGAAGACCTCGGCCGCGGCGTCTGGCGCATCATCGTCACCGAGATGCCGTACCAGGTCCAGAAGTCGAAGCTGATCTCCGATCTCGCCGACCTGCTGGAACAGAAGAAGGCCCCGCTGCTGGCCGACGTCCGCGACGAGTCGGCCGAGGACATCCGGCTGGTGCTGGAGCCCAAGTCCCGCACCGTCGAGCCCGAGGTCCTGATGGAGAGCCTGTTCAAGCTCTCCGACCTCGAGATCCGCTTCCCGATCAACATGAACGTGCTGGACGCCACCGGCACGCCGCGCGTCATGGGTCTGAAAGCCTGTCTGCAGGCCTTCCTCGATCACCGCCGCGACGTTCTGGTCCGCCGGGCCCACTGGCGCATCGAGCGCGTCGAGAAGCGGCTGCACCTGCTGGAAGGCCTGCGGATCGTCTTCCTCAACCTCGACGAGGTCATCCGCATCGTCCGCGAGGAGGAACAGCCCAAGGCCGTCCTGATCGCGCGCTTCGGCCTGTCGGAGCTCCAGGCCGACTTCATCCTCGACACCCGTCTGCGCCAGCTGGCGCGGATCGAGGAAATGACGATCGAGAACGAATACAAGGCCCTGTCCGACGAACTTGCGGCGCTGCAGTCGCTGTCGTCCTCGCCGGCCAAACAGTGGAAACAGGTCGGCAAGGACCTGGAGGCCGTGCGCAAGGCGCTGGTCTCGCCGCGCCGCACCACCATCGCCGAGGCGGTCGACACCTCGGCCTACGCCTCGGTCGAGGCCTTCATCCCGCGCGAGGCCATCACCGTCATCCTGTCCGAGCGCGGCTGGATCCGGGCGGCCAAGGGCAAGGTCGAGGATCCGTCCGAACTCAAGTTCAAGGAAGGCGACAGCCTGGCCTTCCTCGTCGCGGGCTATACGACCGACAAGCTGCTGGTGGCGGCGTCGGACGGCCGGATCTTCACCGTCGGCGCCGACAAGCTGGCCTCCGGGCGCGGTCACGGCGAGCCTCTGCGCCTGATGATCGACCTCGACGAAAAGGCCGAGATCGTGAACCTGCTGATGCACCAGCCGGGCGGGAGACTGCTGATCGCCTCGAAGGCCGGCTACGGCTTCATCGCGCCGGAGGACGAGTTGCTGGCCCAGAAGCGCGGCGGCAAACAGGTTCTGAACGGCGAGATGCGCGCCGCCCTGCGCGTCACGGGCGACCACGTCGCGGCCATCGGCGACAACATCAAGGCCCTGATCTTCCCCATCGCCGAACTGCCCGAAATGGGCCGTGGCAAGGGGGTGAAGCTGCAGAACTACAAACAGGGCGGCCTCGCCGACGTCACCGTCTTCGACAGCGCCCACGGCCCGGAATGGGTGGATGGCGGCGCCCGCCGCCGCAACTGGCCCGACTGGAAGGACTGGCTCGGCAAACGGGCCGGGGCAGGGCGCCAGGGCCCGAGGGGGTTGAGGAAATTCAGATAGACCGCACCGCACCGCCCCTCTGCCCGTCATCCTCGGGCTTGACCCGAGGATCAGACGTTGTGCCCGCTGGGTCTCCAGGACGGCCCGCCGGTCGCAGGGCCAATCCTCTGCACCGCGCACCGGTCGATCTGGCCCTCGGGTCAAGCCCGAGGGTGACGGCTGAGAGAGGTGACGCCGATTTCACTATCGAGCGTGACCGTGGCGCCCGATAATCGCTGACGGTCGATCATCGACCGACGCTGGAGACCGCAATGCTGACCACCCTGATCGTCATCGCCGTCATCGTCGCCGTGGTGCTGTTCGTCATCGTCGGCGCCTACAACAAGCTGGTCGCCCTCGATCAGCGCGCAGACCAGTCGTTCGCCGACATCGACGTGCAACTGAAGCAGCGCCAGGACCTGATCCCCAATCTGGTCGAGACCGTGAAGGGCTACGCCACGCACGAGCGCAGCACCCTGGACGCCGTCACCGCCGCCCGCGCGGCCGCCGCCGGCGCCACCTCGATCAATGACAAGGTCCAGGCCGAGAACATGCTGACCGCCTCCCTGGGCCGCCTGTTCGCCGTCGCCGAGGCCTATCCCGACCTCAAGGCCAACACCAACTACCTCGAGCTGCAGCGCGAGCTGTCGGACATCGAGAACAAGCTGGCCGCCGCCCGCCGCTTCTTCAACAACGCCGTCGGCGAGTTCAACGCCGTCCGCCGCCAGTTCCCGACCGTCCTGTTCGCCGGCATGGTCGGCTTCGGCTCCGACAAGCCCTTCTTCGACGTGGGCGAGGGCGAGCGCGCCACGATGACCGCCGCCCCGCCCAAGGTCAGCTTCACGGCGTAAGGGACCGTACTGATGGGCGCCGTCGGGCTCCAGACCCACATCTGGGCGAACAACACCCGTTCGCTCCTGCTGCTGGCCGGCTTCCCCGTGCTGATGGTCTGCATCATCTACGGGGTGCAGCTGATCCTGATGGGTATGGGCTTCCTGCCGGGAACGGGCCGGGGTCTGGGCGACGACATGGCTCTGGCCGCGACCTGGCTGGGGGGAACCATACCCACGGCCCTGGGCATCGCCGCCGTCTGGTTCGCCATCTCCTATTTCGGCAGCCAGACCATGATCGACCTCATGACCGGCGCCCGGAAGGTTGAGAGGAAGTCTGAGCCTGATCTCTACAACCTGCTGGAAAACCTCGCCATCTCGCGCGGCCTGCGCACCCCGACCCTGCGGGTGATCGACAACGACAGCCTCAACGCCTTCGCCACCGGCCTGCACGAGGGCCAGTACAGCGTCACCGTCACCCGCGGCCTCGTGAACACCCTGACCCGCGACGAACTCGAGGCCGTGCTGGCCCATGAGCTCACCCACGTCATCAACAAGGACGTGCGCACCATGGTGATCGCCTCGATCTTCGCGGGCATCATCAGCGTCATCGCCGAACTGGTCTTCCGGGGGCTGATGTATTCGAGCGGCGGCAGCCGGCGCGACGACAACAAGAACGCGGCCCCGCTGGTCCTGATCGGCATCGCCTTCGCCGTCGTCGGCTACGCCCTGGCCATCGTCATCCGCATGATGCTTTCCCGGACCCGCGAGTTTGTCGCCGACGCCGGCGCGGTCGAACTCACCAAGAACCCCGACGCCATGATCTCGGCCCTGCGCAAGGTCGAGGGCCGGTCGTCGGTCAGGGGCCCGGACGAACTGCAGCAGCTGTTCCTCGACAACCAGCCGGACGGCGTCGGCCTCGAAGGGCTGTTCGCCAGCCATCCGCCCATCCAGAAACGGATCGACGCCCTGGTGAAATTCGGGGGAGGGCGGGATCCCGGGCCGTGGAACGGCGAGACCGACGCCCCCGAGCCGTCGCCCTGGGCCGGCGTCTCGGTTCCCAGCACCTGACCGCAGGAGGCATCCCGTGTCGAAGCGAACCATCATGGTCGAGAACGCCGTCAGCCCCGGACGCCAGACCCCGGTGAACGCCGACAAATACGAGGCGATGCGCGACGCCTATCTGCAGGTCCTGCCGTCCGCCGAGCCCGGCGCGACGCCGGCCGAGATCAAGGCGAAGCTGACGCCGCTCCTGCCTCAGGATCTCTTCCCCGGCGGCAGCACGGCGGGCTGGTGGGCGAAATGCGTGCAGCTGGATCTGGAGGCCAAGGGCGTGATCGTCCGTTCGCCCAAATCCCCGGTCCGTCTCAGGAAGCTGTAGGGCCCATCCGCTCCCAGCCCAGCCGGGTCAGCTGTTCCATCGGCTGGAACTCCGCCTTGTAGTCCATCTTGCGCGAGCCCCGGACCCAGTAGCCCAGATAGACGAAGGGCAGGTTCACCGCCGCCGCCTGCCGGACATGATCCAGAATGGCGAACCGGCCCAGGCTGCGGGCTTCCATCTCGGGCTCGAAGAAGCTGTAGACCATCGACAGCCCGTCCCCGAGCAGGTCGGTCAGGCACACCCCTACCAGATCCCCGGGCCCGCCGTCGGGCGAGGGCAGGCGGTACTCGATCAGATGGGTTCGGACGGCGGTATCCTCGACCATGGCGACATAGTCCAGCCAGGTCATGGCGCTCATCCCGCCGCCCGGATGGCGGCCGTTCAGGTAGCGGCGCAGCAGGTCGAACTGCTCGGTCGTCGCCTCGGCCTCGACAAGATCCCGCGACAGGTCGGCGTTGCGCTTCAGCACCCGCCGTTGCGACTTCGAGAAGGCGAACTCGGGCACCGGCAGCCGCACCGAGACGCAGGCGTCGCAGGCCTCGCAGGCGGGGCGGTAGGCGATGTTCTGGCTGCGGCGGAACCCGGCCTGGGTCAGCTCGTCATTGACGTAAGCGCCCTCGCTGAACGGCAGGTTGGCGAACACCTTCCGCTCGGTCTGCCCGGGCAGATAGGGGCAGGGGGCCACCGAGGTCATGTAGAAGCGGAGCTGGCGCTGGGGAACGAAGGTCACGGCCCTACATCCGCACCTGATTTCGCCGACAATTTGGCAGCCCGAACGTCATGCCCTGATTTGCGCCCGCGTCGCCCCGCGGGGCAAGCCCGTTCACCCCACACGCATGTGCGGGGCCGGGCGTCACAGGCTGGTGTCCGTGGGCAGGACCGGCGCCTCGCGCAGCAGCACGATGGCGATCCGGCGGTTGCCGGCCAGGGTCGGATCGTCCGGATACAGCGGATCGGAGCCCGCCTTGCCCGAGACCTGATACACCCGGTCCGGATCGACGCCGGCCGCCTGCAGGATCAGCCGCGAGGCGTTGGCGCGCGCCGATGACAGGGTCCAGTCGTTGGGGCCCGTCGCGCGGCTCGATCCCGGGGCCGCCGAGGTGTGGCCCGTCACGGAAATCCGGTTCGGAAGCTGGGTGATGACCTTCGAGATCGTGCGCAGCAGCAGCTGGGCGCGCGGATTGGGCCGGGCCGAGTTCTGCTCGAACATCGAACGGCCCTCCTGATCAACCAGCTGGATGCGCAGGCCCTCGGGGGTCTGGTCGATGATCAGCTGTTTCGACAGCTCGGACAGTTCGGGCATCGACTGCATGGCCTGGCGCAGGGATTCGGCGGCTGAGGAGAACTCGGCGGCCTCGCGCCGGGCGATTTCCTCCCTCAGGGCCTCTTCGCTGGCCGCGGCGAGGTTCTGGCTCTGCCCGGCCTCGGGCGGGGCGTCCGCGGGCGCTTCGGGAGCCAGTTCGCTGATGACCGACGAGGACCCCGAAGCCTTGGACCCATCGTCGCCGAGCGATGTTCCGCCCAGAATGCCGCCCGATCCGGACGTCGTCTGAGAGACGCTGGCGGGCGCAAAATATTCGGCGATGCCGCGCTTCTGTTCCGGGTCGGTCGTGTTGATCAGCCACATCAACAGGAAGAAGGCCATCATCGCCGTGACGAAGTCGGCATAGGCCACCTTCCACGCACCGCCATGATGGCCGCCGCCGATGACTTTCTTGACCTTCTTGATGAGGATCGGACGATCGCTCATGGACATGGGACGCGGGCCTTGTCAGTCGAACTGACGTCGACGATGGACGCCGCAAGGTTAAGACCGCGTTTCCCATACGGGCCGGACTTGCTCCGACGCTGACCGTCGCCTAGTCGTCAGGGGGTGAGCACGCTCCCGGAAACCACGTTCGACATCCCGGCGTACCGCCGCGCGCTGGGCGGTTTCGCCACCGGCGTCTGCGTGGTGACCGCGCATACAGGGGAGGGGCCCCTCGGGATCACGATCAACTCCTTCACCTCGGTGTCACTGAAGCCTCCGTTGGTGCTGTGGTGCCTGGACCGCGATTCGGACCGGCACAACGCCTTCGCATCCGCCGACCGTTTCGCCGTCCATATGCTGCCTGCCGAGGACCGGGAGATGTCGGACCGCTTCGCCTGGGGCGTCTGCCGGCTGTCGTCCGACGAGTTCGACAGCTCCAGCGCCGAGCCGCCGCGCCTGAAGAACGCCCTCACGCGACTGGACTGCCTGGCGACGGAGCGAATCGTCATGGGCGATCATCTGACCATCGTCGGCGCGGTCCGGAGTTTCGAAACAGCGCCCGGGCCGGCGCTTGTCTACTATCGCGGCCGTTACGGCGTCGCTCCGGAGCCTGAATGATGAAGATCGGTTTCGCCGGCCTGGGCGTCATGGGCGGGCCGATGGCGCGGCATCTTGTTCAGGCAGGACATGAGGTCGCCGGTTTCAACCGCAGCGCCGACAAGGCGCGGGACTGGGCGCAAGCCAGCGGCGGCCGGTTCGCCGCGACGGTCGCCGGGGCCGCGGCGGGCGCGGACCTGTTTATCCTGTGCGTGGGCAATGACGACGACGTACGGCAGGTCGTGACCGAGGCGTTGCCGCATCTGAACGCCGGCGCAATCATCGTCGATCACACGACCACCTCGGCCAGGGTCGCTCGCGAAATGTCGGTGCTCGCGGCCGGACGAGGCTGCGCCTTCATCGATGCGCCGGTGTCCGGCGGGCAGGCGGGGGCCGAGAACGGACAGCTCAGCGTCATGGCGGGCGGCGACGCGGGCGCGCTGGCGAAGGCCGGGCCCGCGATCATGGCCTATTCGAAGGCCGTCCAACACATGGGGCCGTCGGGCGCGGGCCAACTGACCAAGATGGTCAACCAGATCGCCATCGCCGGGGTCGTCCAGGGGCTGGCCGAGGCGGTCCATTTCGCCGAGGTCGCCGGCCTCGACACGGACGCGGTCTATGAGGCCATTTCGAAGGGCGCGGCCCAGTCGTGGCAGATGGACAACCGTTGGAAGACGATGGCCGAAGGCCGGTTCGACTTCGGCTTCGCCGTCGACTGGATGCGCAAGGATCTGGGTCTGGTGCTGGACGAGGCGCAAAGCAACGGCGCCCGTCTGGAGCTCACGGCCCTGGTCGATCAATTCTATTCCGAAGTGCAGTCCATGGGGGGGGCGCGATGGGACACGTCGAGCCTGGCGGCGAGGCTCCAGGCCCGCAACCGCCGCGACTGAGCCTTCCGCGCATCCGCTCGCGGTCGTTCTGGCGCGCGAAGGGCCACAGCTGCTTCGCGTGACCAATCCGAGGCGATCCCGGCCTGATCCGCATCAGGCATTTCGCATAATATATCTTATGCGCAAAACGAATCCAGCGCCAGGCGCCGCCCTACGGCCCTTCTGACACCCGTTCCGCGGCGTCCAGCAAGGCGATCGCCTCTCGCACATAGTTGGCGTGAGCGACCAGGCCGATGCCCAGCGGTTCGTCACCCGGACGAACCTCGGACGTAAGGACGCCGGCGATGAACGGATGGCCGGGCTGAACCGTCCCGGGCAGCTTGCGCGCCGCCGGCGTCCAAAAGACCGGGCCGCCGGAATTCCCGGGAAAAACCGGGAAATCAAGAAGGAAGACCGGAAAGCTGTCTATAGGCGTCAAGGGCCATGACCCGACGCGGCCGACGCGCAGGATCGGAAAGCCCGCCGTATTGGAGGCGTATCCGCGCGGAAAGCCGAGGGTGAAGAGCTCGTCGCCCGGCCCGACCTGCCAGGCGTCCAGCGTATTCCGGTCGGCGAGCCAGGCCAGAGGTATGGCGGCGCGGGCGAAGACCGGGGGCGCGGACACCTCCATCACGGCGATGTCCCGGTCCGGATGTTTTACCCAGACCGGCTCGCCCGCCTCGTCGCGGATGCGGAGCGGCTCGGGGGCGAAACGCCATCCCCCTCCCGGGACCTCCACCCGCCAGCCGATCCTCGCCTCCGGCGCGCTCATGCCCGACACCACATGGTGGGCGGTGACCAATACGGTCCTGGGCTCCCCGTCCGGACGCGGAGCGTCAATCAGAAAGGCGGTCCCCACGCGGCGCGTGCCGTCGCCGTTCATCTGGTCGATCTGCACTGTCGCGCTGATCAGTCCGACCGTGAGATCCCACGATGGAAGGGACAGGCCGGCGGCGGGCGGCGGCTCCTGAACGGGTTCTGGCGGCGTCTGAAGATCGAACATCATTCCCCTGGCGGGTCAGCGGCATTTGTTCATTTGACGGCGGGTCGCCCGCGCGCACAAGGTCCGCGATCAAATCAGGGGGCCTTCCATGAACCGCCGCGACCTGCTCGCCACGTCCGCCGCCGCGCTGGCCGCGAGCGCCCTTCCCGTCTCAGCCCGCACGCCCGGAGCCCCGATGCCGCAGAACCGTCCCGTCCCGCCCGTGGCGAAGAAGATCCCCGTGACGATCGAACAGCTGGGGCGCGTGCGCACCGACGACTACCAGTGGATGAAGGACGACAACTGGCAGGCGGTCCTGCGTGACCCGACGCTGATCAAGGCGGATGTGAAGGAGCATCTGCTGGCCGAGAACGCCTATCGCGAGGCGATGATGGCCTCGACCCTGCCGCTGCAGGCGGCGATGTTCGAGGAGATGAAGGGGCGCATCAAGGAGGCCGACAGTTCGGTCCCCTCGCCCGACGGCGCCTGGGAGTATTTCGTCGAGTACCGGACGGGGGATCAGCACCCCCGGTACATGCGCAAGCCCCGATCGGGCGGCGAGGCGCAGATGTTGCTGGACGCCAATGCACTCGCCGAAGGCAAGGCCTATTCCGAGGTTTCGGCGGCGGATCACAGCCCCGACCACGCCCTGTTCGCCTACGCCGAGGACGCGCAGGGGTCCGAGGTGCACCATATCTACGTCAAGGATCTGGCGACCGGCGCGGTGCTGCCGGACCCGATCGGCTCCGCCACCGGCGACTTCACCTTCTCGCCCGACAGCCAGTGGATCTTCTGGACCAATCGCGACGACAACGGCCGGCCCGACAAGATCTTCCGGCGCCCCGTGCGCGGCGGCGAGACCAGCCTCGTCTACGAGGAAACCGACGACGGCATGTTCATCAGCGTGAGCCGCACGGCCGACGACGCCTTCATCCTGATCTCCATCGCCAATCAGGAGACCTCGGAAGCCCGGGTGATCCCGGCCGCGACGCCGACCGCTACGCCGGTCGTGCTGGAGCCGCGCCAGGTCGGACGGCTGTACGAACCCGACCACTGGGGCGACCGCTGGGTGATCCGCACCAACGCCGACGACTCCATCGACTTCAAGATCGTCGAGGCCCCGACCGCCTCGCCGGCCAGGGCCAACTGGACCGATCTGGTCGCCCATGCGCCGGGTCGTTTCATCGAGGGCGTGGCCCTGGTGAAGGACTACATCGGCCGTCAGGAGCGGGCCGACGCCAATACCAAGATCGTCATCCGCGACCGCGCCGGCGCCGAGCACGAGATCGCCGTGGACGAGCCCGCCTACTCCCTGTCGCTGGCCGGGGCGTCGGAGTTCGACACCACGACCATGCGATACGGCTACAACTCGCCGTCCACGCCGACCTCGACCTATGACTACGACCTGGCGACGCGGGAGCGGACCCTGCGCAAGGTCCAGGAGGTCCCGTCCGGCCATGATCCCGCCGACTATGTGGTCGAGCGGCTGAACGCCCCCGCCCCCGACGGCGAGCTGGTGCCGGTGACGGTGCTGCGCCGCAAGTCGACGCCGGGCGACGGCTCGGCGCCGCTGCTGCTGTACGGCTATGGCTCCTACGGCAATCCGATCCCGGCCAGCTTCTCGACCAACCGGCTGTCGCTCGTGGACCGCGGCTGGATCTACGCCATCGCCCATATCCGCGGCGGTTCCGACAAGGGCTGGAACTGGTTCCTGACCGCCCGGCGGATGACCAAGAAGAACACCTTCACCGACTTCATCGCCGCGGCCGAACACCTGATCTCGCGCAACTACGCCAGGGCCGGGAACATCGTGGCCGAGGGCCGCTCGGCCGGCGGCATGCTGATGGGGGCGATCAACAACATGCGGCCCGACCTGTGGGCCGGCGTCATCGGCGGCGTGCCCTTCGTCGACGTGATCAACACCATGAGCGACACCAGCCTGCCGCTGACGCCGCCTGAATGGCCCGAATGGGGCAATCCGATCGAGGACCCCGAGGCCTACGACTATATGATGAGCTACAGCCCCTACGACCAGGTCGGGGCGCTCCCCTACCCTGCGGTCCTGGCCACGGGCGGCCTGTCGGATCCGCGCGTGACCTATTGGGAGCCCGAGAAATGGGTCGCCAGGCTGCGGCCGGCGACGACCTCGGGCAAGCCGATCCTGCTCAAGATCAACATGGAGGCGGGCCACGCGGGCTCTTCGGGCCGGTTCGACTATCTGAAGGAGGTCGCCCACGACTACGCCTTCGCGGTCTGGGCCATCGAGAAGGGCTGGGAGCGGACCTGATCCGCCTGCGCGACGACCATGACGCCCCTCCTCCGCGACGCAGACGAAGGCGACCTCGCCGCTATCGCCGCCCTGTACGGCCGTGAGGTCGTCGGCGGCACGGCGACCTTCGAGACCACCCCGCCCACGCTGGCGGAGATGACGGACCGGTTCGAGGCGGTCAGGCGTCACGGCCTGCCCTGGCTGGTCGCCGAGGTGGACGGCCGGTTCGCCGGCTATGCCTACGCCTCTCCCTTCAGGCCGCGGCCGGCCTATCGATATGGCGTCGAAGGTTCGATCTATGTCGAGGAGAACGCGCGCGGCAGCGGGGTCGGCCGGTGCTTGCTGATCGCCCTGGTCGACCACGCCCGGGCGATGGGGCTGCGGCACGTCATCGGCGCGATCAGCGACAGCGAAACCAGCGCCGCGTCCATCGCTCTGCACCGGTCGTTGGGCTTCCGGGAGGCGGGCGTCTACCGCCAGGTCGGATGGAAGTTCGAGCGCTGGCTGGACGTCACCCTGATGCAGCTCGACATGAATCCGGACGGCGGACCGCCACAGGCGCCCGGACTGGACCTGACGGGCGGCCTCGCTTGAGCCCCCGGGCGATCGCGCCTAGATGAGGACCGTGCGAAGCCTGAACCTCATCCTGATGCTGCTGGGCGGCCTGTCGGTCCTGCTGCTGGGCGCCGTTCCGGCTTCGGCGACGGCAGGAGACGCGGCGCCGTGTCATGAGGCCGTCGCGACCCCGCAATCGCACCCTGAGGCCCCGGACTCTCCCGCGGAGCCCGAAAAGCCCATGACCGCCATGGCATGCTGCGTCTCCTGCGTCGTCGCGCCGGCGTTGCAGCCGCCGGAGCGCGACATGGCCTTCCATCCCGGGGCTCCCGCCGTTTCTGTCCCGGCCGCCCTCCCGGTGGGGCTGTCGCCCACGCCTGAACATGGTCCGCCCAAGGCCTGATCGCGTCCCGTCTTCACGGCGTCGCTCCGGCGGCGCGCGATCTTCCATGCTGTTCAGGAGGCCTTGATGGCTGTCCGTCTTCCCGCGTTCCTTACGGGCGCATCCTTGCTCGCGCTGGCCCTGCCCGCCGCCGCGCAGGACCACGCCCATCACCCTGCCCCGCCGGTCGCGGCGCCCGCGCCCCGGACCCCGCCCGCCGATCCTCATGCAGGACATGCCGCGCCGCAGGCCCATGTTCACACCCCCGGCATGGTCATGCCCCCTGCGCAGACGCCGGCCCCTGATCCCCACGCCGGACATGACATGGCGGCGATGGAGCACCCGATGACCAGCGCGCTCGGTCCCTGGCCGATGACGCGCGACGCCTCCGGCACCAGCTGGCAGCCCGACCTGTCGGAGCATGGCGGCGTTCACGCCCGTAGCGGCGACTGGTCCCTGATGGGCCATGCCCAGCTGAACCTCGTCCATGACTGGCAGAACGGACCGCGCGGCGACGAGAAGACCTTCGTCAGCGGCATGATCATGGGGGCCGCCCGGCGTGATTTCGCCGATGGCTCGACCCTCAACCTGCGCGCCATGCTGAGCCCCGAGCCCTTCATGGGCAAGGACGGCTTCCCCCTGCTGCTGGCCGCCGGCGAGACGGCGGATGGGGTCACGCCCCTGGTTGATCGCCAGCACCCTCACGAACTGGTCATGGAGCTGTCGGCGTCCTATGCGCGCCGCCTGGGCGAGAAGGACAGCGTCTTCGCCTACGTCGGCCTGCCCGGCGAGCCCGCCTTCGGGCCGCCGGCCTTCATGCATCGCATGAGCGCCATGGACAGTCCGGAGGCTCCGATCACGCACCACTGGCTGGACTCGACGCACATCGTCTTCGGCGTCGCGACCCTGGGCTGGGTCCATGACGCATTCAAGCTCGAGGCCTCGTCGTTCCGCGGCCGTGAACCCGATGAGAATCGCTACGACATCGAGACGCCCGAACTGGACAGCTGGGCGGTCCGGGCATCCTGGAATCCGTCGGCCGAATGGTCGCTGCAGGCTTCCTGGGCCGACGTGACCGGCCCGGAGCAGCTGGAGCCCGACGAGAACGAGACGAAATTGTCCGCCAGTGCGATCCACGCGCGACGCATCGGCCCCGACGGCTGGTGGTCTTCGACCCTGGCCTGGGGCCGAAAGACCAATGACCACGACGAATCCAAGGACGCCTGGCTGGCGGAGACGGCCTTTACTCCGGACGGGCTGTGGACCGTGTTCGCGCGGGCCGAGCGCATCGAAACCGACGAATTGATCGCGGGACCGGGCGGCGGCCACGGCGCCCTCTACACCGTTTCCAAGGCGTCCGTCGGCGCGGTTCGGGACTGGCGGGTGGCGGAGAACGTCCGCTTCGGCCTGGGGGCGCTCTACAGCGTCAACAGCGTGCCGGACGGGCTGGAGCCGTCATACGGCGGCGACCCGGACGGGGGCATGGTCTTCGTCCGCCTCAAGATCGACTGACCGCGAGCAGCGCCGCACGGGCCACGGGGTCAGTGCGGCGCGATGTCGGCGGGCGGCGTGGTCAGCCAGGGCGCCAGACGGAACCGGCGCGGCGCCTCTCCCAGGGTCCGCTGCTGGATGAACTGGCGCGCAAACACCACGACGGCCTGGATCGTGGCTTCGTCGAACGGCTTGGACACGGCTCCGAGGGCCCCGGCGAAACCCTCCGGAATCTGTTCGGGGTTGGCGGTCAGGAAGACGACGGCGCAGCCGAACTCGCTGACCACGCGCTGGGCGATCTGCGGCCCCGTCAGACCATCCAGCAGGTTGACGTCGATCAGGGCCAGGTCGGGCCGTTCGCGCTCGGCGATGGCGAAGGCGCCGGCCTTGTCCATGGCGCAGCCGACCACGTCGCAGCCGGATTCGCCGAGTACGAGCTCCAGCTCCATCGCGAGCAGGGCCTGGTCTTCGACGATCATGACCCTGAGGTCCGGCGGATTCGACACACAACACCCCCACGCAAACCGACCGCAGTACACCATTGTGTCGGTTAGCGGACAGTCGAACGCGCGATTAGCGAATTGGTTCGGCCCGGCGGCGAAAATCCGGTGTTTTTCAACGCCAAGCGCGCGTGATTGCCGCTAACCGGACCCGGCGGTCCCTCGGTTGTCGACCCGATAGGCCGCGGCGGCCGGGCTGGGCACAGTGGCGCTTTCGTCAGGAGGCGTCGCGGATGGCCATCCTCACCCGTTCCTCCGGCCGCGTGCTCGAGCCGATCGACCGCGTGTCCGAGGTCCTGTTCGGCCTGATCATGGTGCTGACCTTCACCGGCTCGCTCAGCGTGGTCGACGCGGGTCGGGACGATGTGCGCGCCATGCTGATCGGCGCGCTGGGTTGCAACCTGGCCTGGGCGATCATCGACGCCATCCTCTATCTCATGTTCAGCGGGGCCGAGAACAACCGGGGCCTGGCGACCCTCCGCGCCGTGCGCGAGACAACGGATCCGCAGCGGGCCGGGCGGCTCGTCGCGGAGGCCCTGCCCCGGGTGCTGGCCGACAGCCTTCTGCCGGCCGATCTCGAATCGATCCGCGCGCGCGTGGCGGCGCTTCCGGAGCTTCCGGCCCGGGCGCGGCTCGGTCTGGACGATCTGCGCGGCGCGGGCGGCGTCTTCCTGCTGGTCTTCCTCTCGACCTTCCCGGTCACCATCCCCTTCATGGTCATGGAGAGCGTCGAACCGGCCATGCGCGTGTCCAACGCCGTCGCCATCGGCCTGCTGTTCCTGACGGGATACGCCTTCGGGCGGATCACCGGCCGGCGGCCCTTGTGGGCGGGGTTGGCGATGGTGCTGCTGGGGGCCGCCCTGGTCGGGTTGACGATCGCCCTGGGCGGCTGAAATCGCCGCGCGGGTCAGTCCGCGCCATTGGCTAACCGGTCCGGTTGAGCTAGGAAAATCCGGTGTTTTTCCAATGCCCGGGGGCGCAATGGCCGCAACAGCCGAAGACCGCGTCGTCGAACTTCAGCGACGTCTTCTGGGCGGCTACCAGCTGTTGCAGACCCTCGTCGGGATCCGACTGCGCAGCGTGACCGACCCGGAGAGCGTGCGCCATCTGGCCTGGCTCAGCGACGTCACGGCGGCGATGGAACTGATCAGCCGACGCATGACGGCCGACGGCCCGCTGGATTTCGCCGGCTATCTGGATGACGTCGCGACCTTCTGGACCCGGGCCTGCGAGAGCCGATCGGTGCGAATCGATGTCCGCGGCCAGGCGGCCCTGCTGCCGGACAGCCATCTGCTGCCGCTGGCCATCATCACCCATGAGCTGATTTCCAACGCCTGCCGCCACGCCTTCCCGGGCGAGCGCCGCGGGTCCATCGCGGTCGCCTTCTCGCGCGCCGTCGGCGGGGTCAGCCTGGTCGTCCGGGATTCGGGCGTCGGGGCGGAGGCGCTGATCCCCGGCGAGGGTCTGTCGCTGGTCCAGGGACTGGTCGAACACCTCGGCGGCTCGATGAACATCGAAACGGCGCCCGAGGCCGGGGTCGGCGTACGCATTCGCCTGCCCCTGGACACGACCGCGGCGCACTAGGCTCCGGCATGCGCCTGCGTCAGTCCTGGACGCCGGCATGCCGCAAAGTCAGAGGAAGGACGGATGGCTGGGGAACTAGGACTCGAACCTAGAATGACGGTACCAAAAACCGGAGTGTTACCATTACACCATTCCCCAGCAGGTCCGGCGCATCCGGGGCCGAAGCGCCGGAAGGCGGTCGAGATACGCGAAGGCCGCGGACGATGCAAGAACCGGTTTCGAGACTATTTTCATCGACCGCGAAACGGCGCTTGCGGGCGTGAAAACCCGTGGCTATAAGCCCCCTCCTCAAGTCGGAGTGTGGCTCAGCCTGGTAGAGCACTGCGTTCGGGACGCAGGGGTCGGAGGTTCGAATCCTCTCACTCCGACCATCTTTCCCCGGAAAGAACAGAGACAGCCCTTCGGGGCCCCGAGGTTCCCCGCCTCAATCCCCCGCCTTCGCCGCCACAGCGTTCAGATGCGCGCCCACGGCCTCGATCGTGCGTTCGCCCAGCGCCTTGCGCCGGGCCAGCAGGTCGGGCGAGCCGGCATAATAGTCGGCCATCAGCCGTTTCACGAACGAACCTGAGCGGACTTCCGACAGAACCTCGTCCATGGCGGCGCGCGACGGCTCGCCGATGATGCGGGGGCCGGTCAGATAGGCGCCGTACTCGGCCGTGTTGGAGATCTTGCCGAACGCCCCGGCGATGCCGCGCTCGAACATCAGGTCGGTGACCAGCTTGACCTCGTAGAAGCATTCGAACCAGGCCACCTCGGGCGGATAGCCGGCGTCGACCAGCTTCATGAAGGCGGCGTCGATCAGTTCGCCGACCCCGCCGCACAGCACCACCTGCTCGCCGAACAGGTCGCTTTCGCATTCGGCGGCGAAAGTCGTTTCCAGAATGCCCTTGCGGCCGCAGCCCAGGGCGGCGGCGTAGGACAGGCCGAGCGCATGGGCGCCGCCGGTGGCGTCCTGATGCACGCCGAACAGGGCGAAGACCCCCTGCCCTTCGACATAGAGATCGCGGATGCGCGGCCCGATGCCCTTGGGCGAGGCCAGGATGACATCCAGATCGGCGCGCGGCCGGACCAGTCCGAACCGGACCGACAGGCCGTGGGCGAAGATCAGGGCCGCGCCGGGCTTCATCGCCGGAGCCAGTTCGTTCGCCCACAGATCGCGGTGGGCCTCGTCCGAGACCATGACGGCGACCACGTCGGCGTCCGCGGCGGCTTCGCCGGCGGTCATGACCGGAAAGCCGTCGGCCTCGGCCCTGGCGCGGGTGGCCGAGCCGGTCTTGAGGCCGATGACGATGTCGGCCACGCCGGAATCGCGCAGGTTCAGCGCATGGGTGCGGCCCTGACTGCCGTAGCCGATCACGGCGACCCGCTTGCCGCGGACGATCGACAGATCGCAGTCGCGGTCATGGAACACGGGCAGCGGCGTGGCTATTTGATCGGTCATGAACACACAGATAGCGCCATCGGACGTCGTCGGCTTCTGGAAAGAGGCCGGGCCGAAGAAGTGGTTCGCCAAGGACGACGCCTTCGACGCCCTGTTCCGCCAGAGGTTCGAGACGGCGCATTTCATGGCGGCCCGGCGCGAGCTGGATCACTGGGCGGAGACGCCGGAGGGATTGCTGGCGCTGCTGATCCTGCTGGACCAGTTTCCGAGGAACGGGTTCCGGGGCACGGGGCACGCCTTCGCCACCGATCCGCTGGCGCGGCATTTCGCGGTCATGGCGCTGGACGCCGGACAGGATCGGCTGGTCGAGAACGATCTGCGCCGCTTCTTCTACCTGCCGCTGCAGCACGCCGAGGACATGGCCATGCAGGACCGGCAGGTGGTTCTGTTCCAGGCCATGGACCGGCCCGCCAACGACCGCTGGGCCGAGCATCATCACGAGGTCATCGCGAGGTTCGGCCGTTTCCCCCACCGGAACCGTGCGCTCGGCCGGGAGACGACGCCGGACGAGCAGGCGTTTCTGGATCAGGACGGATTCCGGGGCTGACGGCGGATGCATCGCTGCCGGGAATGCGAGACCGTGCTCCAGGAGGGCCGCAACTGGCACGCCTCGTATGCGGCGCGCACCTATCGCCACTGCATGGACTGCGCCCGCGCCTATTCGCGAAGGCGCTATGGCCTGATCCAGCCGGGGGTGAAGCGACGCAAGCCCGTCGGAGCCGGCTCCGGCAAGCCGATCACGGTCAAGCGCGACTGGGCGGTCAAGAACCGCGCCCAGCTGGCGCAGGCGCGGCGGGACCGGACGCGGGACTGATCGGCCCACAAGGTCGGCTTTGATACCCACAACCTGCATCAAGTCGTCTTCAAAGAGGTTGGACTGAGGAGGTGATTCGGGGGTCAACTCTCCTCATGAACGCCCAGGTCCTTCTCGCAGACGTCCACGCCCGCTCCGGCGCCGTCGCGTCCGACCATCCCGAGTGGCAATACCTCAACCTGCTGCGCGACATCCTCGACAACGGGGCGCAACGCGACGACCGGACGGGCACCGGGACGCTGGGCGTCTTCGGGCGGCAGATGCGGTTCGATCTGGCCAAGGGCTTTCCGGTCCTGACGACAAAAAAGCTGCACCTGCGGTCGATCATCGTCGAACTGCTGTGGTTCCTGCGCGGCGAGACCAACATCGGCTGGCTCAAGGACAACGGCGTCAGCATCTGGAACGAATGGGCCGACGCCGAGGGCGAGCTGGGTCCCGTCTACGGCAAGCAGTGGCGCTCGTGGGCCGCGCCCGACGGCCGGGTGATCGACCAGATCACCAAGCTGGTCGAAGGCCTGAAGACCAATCCCAACAGCCGCCGCCACATCGTTTCGGCGTGGAACCCGGCCGACGTCGACGACATGGCCCTGCCGCCCTGCCACTGCCTGTTCCAGTTCTTCGTCGCCGACGGCAAGCTGAGCTGCCAGCTGTACCAGCGCAGCGCCGACGTGTTTCTGGGCGTGCCGTTCAACATCGCCTCCTACGCCCTGCTGACCATGATGGTGGCGCAGGTGTGCGGGCTGAAGCCCGGCGAGTTCGTCCACACCTTCGGCGACGCCCACCTGTATCTGAACCACGTCGAACAGGCCGAGCTGCAGTTGAGCCGCGAGCCCCTGCCCGCCCCGACCATGACCATCACGCCGCGCGACGACCTGTTCGCCTACCGGCTGGAGGACTTCGTGCTCGAGGGCTACGAGCCCTGGCCGCACATCAAGGCGCCGGTCGCGATCTGATGTCCCTCGACCTCAAGGGTCTGCAGGCCGACGTCCTGCGCATCTCCGACATCTACGCCGCCGAGCACGG
>NZ_JAKFEB010000166.1:0-8102 GCF_036677305.1 Brevundimonas sp.
AGCGTGCCCGTATGCACCGGCTCCCAGTCGAAGGCGTTCTCGGCCACCGCCTCGCGCGCGGCCTGGCATTCCAGCATCTCGAACCGGCTGGCGGGCACCATCAGGGCGCGCGAGGGCTCGTCCAGCCGGTGATTGGCCCGGCCGATCCGCTGCACCAGCCGCGAGGCTCCCTTGGGCGCCGCCAGCTGGATGACCAGATCGACGTCGCCCCAGTCGATGCCCAGATCGAGCGTCGAGGTGCAGACCACGGCCCGCAGCTCGCCCCGCGCCATCGCCGCCTCGACCTTGCGCCTCTGCTCCGCCGCCAGCGAGCCGTGGTGCAGGCCGATGGGCAGATTGTCGTCATTGATCGACCACAGCGACTGGAACACGAACTCGGCCTGCCAGCGCGTGTTGACGAAGATCAGGCTCATGCCGGAGCGCTTGATGGCCTCATAGACCTCGGGGATGGCGTGCTGACCGGTATGCCCGGCCCATGGGACCTTGCCCTCGCTGACCAGCACGTCGACTACCGGCGGCGCGCCGGGGTCGCCCCTCACGATCACCACCCCTTCTCCCCTCGGGGGAGAAGGTGGGCTGCAAAGCAGCTCGGATGAGGGGGCTGGTTCAGGCGGCAGACTGTCCAGCGATGAGTCCGGGGCTGGCAGCCCCCTCATCCGGCCCTCCGGGCCACCTTCTCCCCCGAGGGGAGAAGGAGACAGCGCATCGCCCGGCCGCAGCCAGTCCGCGATCATCTCCGGGTCGTCCACCGTCGCCGACAGCGCCACCCGCCGCATGCCGGGCGCGAACTGCTGCAGTCGCCCCAGACCCAGCGACAGCAGGTCGCCTCGCTTGCCGCTCCAGATCGCGTGCACCTCGTCCAGCACGACGCATTTCAGGTCGGCGAAATAGGCCCGCGCCCCGTCCCAGGCGCAGAACAGGGCCAGCTGTTCGGGCGTGGTCAGAAGGATGTCCGGCGGGAACTCGCGCTGTCGCGCCTTTTTCGACTGTTTCGTATCCCCGGTGCGGCTCTCGACATGGATGTTCAGCCCGATCTCGCGGATCGGCGTCATCAGATTGCGCTCGACGTCGGTGGTCAGCGCCTTCAGCGGCGACAGATACAGGGTGTGGATCCCGCTGCCCGGCCCGAACGCCGGCCGGGGCCCGCGCTCGGCCAGTTCCACCAGAGACGGCAGGAACCCCGCCAGCGTCTTGCCGCCGCCCGTGGGCGCGACCAGCAGGGCGTGCGAGCCGGCGTCGGCGGCCGCGATCATCTCCAGCTGGTGCCGTCGCGGCGACCAGCCGCGCCGCGCGAACCAGTCGGCGAACAGGGGCGAAAGCGTTGCAGGAGCGGGCGGCGGCGTCACATCGCGCCTATAGCATGTTCCCGTTCCGTTTCACCTGCGGAACGGCTATCTATCGGTCGTGTCCGTCGACTCCCTCACATCCTCCGCCGTCCTGACCGGCGCCGAGCCCTGGCTGGTCCTGCCGCCTGCGCTGGCCATTCCGCCCGGGTCCGGCGCGATCTGCGACGCTGACGGGCCGCGCAGGATCGGACGCGGCGCGGCCGAGGGGGCCTTCACCACCGCCCCGGTCATGGTCGCCCACGCCAGCCTGACCGCGCGCCGGCTCGGCATCGCCCCGCCGCCGCGCTCGGCCGAACTGCTGGACGTGCTGGAGCTGTTCGCCTTCGTCCGCCCCGCCCGCTTCTGCGCCCCCTCGCCCAGCGGTCTGGCCCTCGCCATGGGCATGAGCGAGCCGAAGGGGGCGGAAGCGCAGGCCCAGGCCCTGATGGACGCCGCCGCCGGCTTGCTGAAGGAACTGGCCGACCCCGCCTACCCCCAGCGCGAGGACGCCTTCACCCTGGCCGAGACGCTGGGCCGCGCCGGATGGTCGTGGTCGTGGCGCGTCTCGGGCGCCCTGCAGCACCACCCCGTCCGCGACCGCCAGCATCGCGGCAGCGGGCTCGACGCATGGTCGCGCCTGCCGGAGTGGGAGGACGAGGCGCCGCGCGGCGAGGCCGGCTCGGCCCCGGTCGACAGCGAATCCGCCCGCATCCGGCTGGAGAAACTGCTTCAGGCCTCGGGCCTGGACGAGACCCGTCCAACCCAGTCCGACTACGCCGCCGAGGCCGCCTTCGCCTTCTCCCCCCGCAACGAGGAGGGCCGCCCCCGCTTCCTGCTGGCCGAGGCCGGCACGGGCACGGGCAAGACCCTCGGCTATCTCGCCCCCGCCAGCCTGTGGGCCGAGCGCAATCAGGGCGCCGCCTGGGTCTCGACCTACACCCGCGCCCTGCAGCGCCAGATCGACCGCGAGAGCGCGGCCCTGTGGCCCGACCCGGTCGAGCGCAAGAAGAAGACCGTCGTCCGCAAGGGGCGCGAGAACTACCTGTGCCTGCTGAACCTGCAGGAGATGGTGCAGGCGGCCCAGCTGGGGAACGGCGACCTGATCGGCATGGCCCTGGCCAGCCGCTGGGCCATGCATTCCCGCGACGGCGACATGACGAGCGGCGACTACCCGGGCTGGCTGCCCGGTCTGTTCGCGACGGGGCCCAGCCATCAGGCCAGCGCCGCCAACCTCGTCGACCGCCGCGGCGAATGCGTTCACGCCGCCTGCCCCCACTACCGCACCTGTTTCGTCGAGAAGACCATCCGCGCCAGCCGCCGGGCCGACCTCGTCGTGGCCAACCACGCCCTCGTCATGACCCAGGCCGCCTTCGACGGCGCCCGCTCGGCGCGCGGTCTGAAACAGGACGGCGAGACGGCGGCGCTGAAGCGCATCGTCTTCGACGAGGGCCACCATCTGTTCGACGCCGCCGACAGCGCCTTCTCGGCCTGCCTGTCCGGTCAGGAGGCCGCCGAACTGCGCCGCTGGCTGCGCGGGCCCGAGGGCCGCGGCCGGCGCGGGCGCGGTCTGGAACAGCGGCTGGGCGACCTGTGCGCCGACAACGAGGCCGCGACCAAGGCGCTTCAGGACGCCGTCCGCGCCGCCGCCCAGCTGCCCGGCGAGGGCGTCTCGGGCCGCATCGCCCCGGCCTCGGGCGAGGTCAATCCGGTCGGGCCGATCGAACGCTTCCTGCTGGCCGCGCTGGAACAGCTCCGGGCACGGACCAGTGAGAACGCCTCCGGCAGCGGCGCCGAGTTCGGCATGGAATGCTCGCTCCATCCCGTCACCGAACCCGTGATGGAGGCCGCCCGCGAAGCGGCTGCGGCTCTGGCCGCCGTCGAGGCCCCGCTGCTGGCCCTGTCGCGGCATCTGGAGGACATCCTCGACGACGAGGCGTCCGAGCTGGACGGGGCGTCCCGCGCCCGTATCGAAGGCGCCCTGCGCGGCCTCGACCGCCGCGCCCGCATGACCCTGCCGGGCTGGCGCTCCATGCTGGCGGCGCTGGAGGTCTCGTCCGCCGAACCGGATCCCGACTTCCTCGACTGGCTGTCCGCCGAGGCCGCCTTCGGCCGCATCATGGACGTGGCCCTGCGCCGCCACTGGATCGATCCGACCGTGCCGCTGGAGGCCGCGGTCATCATGCCCGCCCACGGCGTACTGGTGACCTCGGCGACGCTATCCGATCCGAACTCGGACGATCCGTTCGACATGGCCCGGCTGCGCACCGGCTCCGCCCGGCTGATCGAGCCCGCCCGGACGCTGAAGGTCGAAAGCCCGTTCGACTACGCCGCCAACAGCCGGGTCATCGTCGTCAACGACCTGATGAAGGACGACACCCGCCAGACGGCGGCGGCGATGCGCGAACTCTTCCTCGCGGCGGGCGGCGGGGGCCTGGGCCTGTTCACCGCCATCCGCCGGCTGAAGGCGGTCTATGAGCGGCTGGGTCCGGACCTGGCGAAACAGGGCATCCCCCTCTACGCCCAGCACGTCGATCCGCTGGAGGTCGGGGCGCTGGTCGACGTCTTCCGCGCTGAACAGGACAGCTGCCTGCTGGGCACCGACGCCGTGCGCGACGGCGTCGACGTGCCGGGCCGCAGCCTGCGCATCCTCGCCTTCGACCGTGTGCCCTGGCCGCGTCCCGACCTGCTGCACAAGGCGCGCCGCCTGCGCTTCGGCGGGGAAGGAGCGGGCGGTAGAAATTTCGATGACGCCCTCGCCCGCGCCCGCATGGCCCAGGCTTTCGGCCGGCTGATCCGCCGCGCCGACGACAAGGGGGTCTTCGTCATGCTGGACGCCGCCGCCCCGACGCGGCTGTTCGCCAGCCTGCCGCCGGGTACGGAGGTCCAGCGCATGGGTCTGGCCGAGGCGGTGGAGCTGGTCGGCGCGTTCCTCAAACCCGAGGGAGAGGCCTAGCCCTCGAAGGTGATCTCCACGCTCTTCGCCGATCGCTCGGCCTCGCCGTGGAACACCGCCTCGATGTTGTTGCCGTCGGGGTCAAGCAGGAAGGCGGCGTAGTAGCCGGGGTGATAGGGGCGCTCTCCCGGCCCGCCGTTGTCCGTACCGCCGGCCGCGCAGCCGGCCTTGTGGAAGGCCTCGACCATGGCCCGGTCCTGCGCCTGGAAGGCCAGGTGATGGCGCCCGGTCAGCCTGCCCGCCGCCGCCTCGCTGTCGGCGGTGGAGATGAACAGCTCATCGACCCAGAACCAGCTGTCGCCCTCGCCGCCCAGCGGCAGGCCCAGGACCTCGAACACGGCGTCATAGAACCGGCGCGTGGCGGCCAGGTCCCTCACCACCAGCTGGATGTGGTCGATCAGCCGACCCCGGTGCAGCGATTGCGTTTCCATTTCCGGCTCCCGCGCTGTGACCCGGATCGAACGGATTCCCCGCCGCCGTCGTTCCCTCGCGGGGTTGCCGGGCCCGGTTCGGGGTTTCATACGTTCGGACTGTCCTGCCCCCTTGTCCCGGAGCCTTGATGAGCGCCCAACCCCGCCACAGCCGCCGCGGCCTGCTGGTCCCCTTCGTCATCGCCGGGGTGTTGCTGGCCGCCTGGACGGGCTGGTGGTTCTATCTGACGCAACAGATCGAGACCCGGCTCGACGCCCAGGTCGCGGCCATGCGGCAGGACGGCTGGCGGATCAGCTACGCCTCGCGGACCACGACGGGCTGGCCCTTCCGGGCGCGGGTCTCCCTTCCCCACGCCGACATCATGGCCCCCTCCGGCCATGGCGTAGCGGCCCCCGAACTGGTCGCCGAAGCCAACGCCTACAACCCCGACAAATGGGTGGTCATCGCCCCCGACGGCCTGACCCTGACCCGCGCCGACAAGGGCAAGGTCGGGATCGACGGCGACGGCCTGCGGCTCAGCGTCAGCCACCTGCGTGAACGCTTCCCCGACCTGCGCATCGAACTGATCCGTCCGACCTTCACCGCCCATCAGGACGCCGAGCCCTTCCCCATCGCCTCGGCCGAACGGGTCCTGCTGAACGTCCGCCCGCATCTGACCGGCGGCCGCGCCGTGACCGACGAGATGGACGTGGCCTTCAACCTCATCGATGCGCGCGGCCGTCCGGGCGGCCCGGTCGAGGGGGCGACGCGGCAGGGTCGCCTGACCGCCCGGATCGAGGGCACGGTCGTCAACGCCAGCAAGCTCAGCGGCATGGACAGCGCCGGCGTCTTCGCCGCCTGGACTGCCTCGGGCGGACGGTTCACCGCCATCAAGGGCGAGCTGGAAGCCGGCGACAGCCGCGCCCGCATTGACAGCGCCGGCCTGTCCGCCGACGCCGAGGGCCGCCTGCAGGGCGAGGTCGCCCTGACCGCCGAGAAGCCCGGCGCCGCCATCGCCGGTCTGGCCCGGTCGCAGTCCGGCGCCGTGAACCGCATCGGCGCCGCCGGGGCCGCGGCGGCCACCGCCGTCTCGGGCGACCAGGGCGTCGATCTGGTCATCCGCTTCCGCGACGGCCGCACCTGGCTGGGGCCGTTCGCCCTGGCTCCGGCGCCGAAGCTGTTCTGATGCTCGTCGAGCCTGAAGAGGACGCCGAACGGCTGGCTCTCGACCGGGCCCTGGCCAACGCCGTCCGCGCCCGTCTGGCCGCCGGCGCGCGCACGCGGCCCGACGCCGACGCTATCGCCCTGCGCCAGACGCTGGCGGGCGAGCCTGCGGCCGGGGCCGCCGTCCTGCGCGCCGTTCTGGGCCGCATCGACGCCGCCTCGGGCGCGCCGCTGGTCGTCTGGGGCTCGGCGAGCCAGACGCTGGCCGCCGACCGCTACGGCCTGACCGCCCGCACCGCCGCCGATCCGGATCAGGCGCTGGCCGTCGTCCGCGACGGCGCCCGCGCCCTGATGGACCTGACGCCCGCCTCGGCCTGGTGGGGCCGCCTCCTCGCCGAGCCGTCCCTGCGCGTCGTCGCCGCCCTGCCCGACGACCGCCACGGTCTCCCGCGCGCCTTGCTGGTGCAGCAGGCGGAACCCGGCCCCACAGGCGACGACCGCACCTTCTGGACCACCGACAGCGCCGCCCCGGCCGCCACGATCATCGAGGCTCTCGGCGCCGCCGGCCTGGCCGCCAGTCCGCTGATCGCGGCGGGCGGCTTGAAGCTGTTCATGCTCGCGGGCTATGTGCAGGCGGAGGACGGGCGGCTTGCATCCGCGCCCGGCGGCCTCAGCGGCGTCATCGGCGCCGCCCCCCAATTCTAGCCGGACTTCTGAAAGCGCCCATGACCGACGCACCCGCCCCCAAACCCGGCATCCTCGACATCGCCCCCTATGTCGGCGGCAAGTCGCGCATCGAGGGCGTGGCCACGCCGATGAAGCTGTCGTCGAACGAGAACGCCCTGGGCGCCGGCGAAAAGGCGCGCGCCGCCTATGAGGCCTCGGTCGCCAACATCCACATGTACCCCGACGGCCGGGCGACAAAGCTGCGCGACGCGGTCGCCGACCACCACGGCCTCGAGCCCGATCGTCTGATCTTCGGCAACGGCTCGGACGAGGTCTTCGCCCTGCTGAACCAGACCTATCTGACCCCCGGCGACAACATCGTCACCGGCCAGTACGGCTTCCTCGCCTACCGCATCTCGGCCAAGGCCAACCAGGCCGAGGTCAAGCTGGCCCCCGAGCCGGGCTTCAAGGCCGAGGTCGACGCCCTGCTGGCCCAGGTCGATGAGCGGACGAAGATCGTCTACATCTCCAGCCCGTCCAACCCGACCGGCAGCTACAACACCGCCGAGGAAACGCGCCGTCTGCACGCGGCCCTGCCCCCGCACGTCCTGCTGGTCATCGACGAGGCCTATGCGGAATTCGTCGCCGAGCCCGACTGGGAGACCAGCTTCCCCCTCGCCCGTGACAGCGACAACATCGTCGTCACCCGCACCTTCTCCAAGATCCACGGCCTGGGCGGCCTGCGCATCGGCTTCGGCTACGCCCCGCTGAAGGTGGCCGAGGCGGTCGACCGCATCCGCCTGCCGTTCAACGTCTCGGTGCCCGGCCTCGAGGCCGCCGTCGCCGCCCTCGGCGACGAGGCGCACCAGAAGGCCTCGCGCGATCTGGTCGAGGCCTGGCGTCCGCGTCTGACCCAGGCCATCAAGGGCTTCGGCTTCGACGTCTTCCCGTCCGCCGGCAATTTCGTGCTGGTCCGCTTCCCGGACGAGGCCCGCAACGCCGGCGCCGCCAACGACTATCTGAACTCGAAGGGCATCATCGTCCGCCCCGTCGGCGGCTACGGCCTGCCCGACTGCCTGCGGATCACCGTCGGCACCGAGGACCAGAACCGGGCGGTGATCGACGCTCTGAGCGAGTTCGCGGCGCGCTGACTACTGCCGCCGGAACAGCCGGCTCGCCGCCCAGCCGGTGAAGGCCGCCAGCAGGACGCACAGCAGGCCGTAGGTCCACGGCCGCCGATGGGCGAACTCGAAGACGTCGCGTTCGAAGCCGACCTTCTCGACCGTCAGGGTCAGGTTGCTGACCGATACGGGCTGGCCGTCCTGGAACAGCCAGACCTCGGCGAAATACCGGCCCGTGGGCGCCACGGCGGGCAGTTTGACCTCGGCGCGGAAGAGGCCGCGATCGACGAATTCCACGCCGTCCGGGTCGGTGTTGTACAGGGCCGCCGCCTCGCGTAGGCGGATCACGGCGCGGCGATAGTCCAGGTAGTCCTCGCCCAGCCGGCTCACGACCACGTCGCGCACGCCGTAGCGGGTGACGGTGCGGCTCTCCTGCGGCGCGTTGATCCGCAGGTGATCGAC
>NZ_JAKFEB010000167.1:0-7616 GCF_036677305.1 Brevundimonas sp.
GCTGCGAGCCGACGGCCAGGCCGATGCCCAGATGCTGCGCCGCCTCGGCCAGCCGGGCGTTGATCGCCTCGGCCCGCGCCGGTCCGCCGGTCATGGAGCTGATCAGCAGCGGCGCCTTGAGCCTGCGCCCCAGAAAGTCCGCGCCCAGGTCGATCTTGCCGTGGTCCAGATCCGGCAGCGCCTCATGAACGAACCGCACGTCGGCGAAGCCGCTGTCCAGCCCGTGTTGCGCCTTGCCGGACAGGATCACGTCCAGATGCTGGTCCTTGCGGGCGGTGATGTCGGTCACGCGGCGAACTCCACTCTGCCAGGACCCCCGCCCCCGCTGGTCTCCGGTCTAGGGTTGTTTCTCGACGTTCAGAGCATAGGCGCCGGTCTCGCCCTGCTGGAAGGTGCCCGCGCGGATTTCATAGGTTCCGTCCGCCGGCGCGGTCCACTCCAGCTTGGAGTGGGTGTCCGACAGGCTGTCGTCGTCCGACGCCAGGGGCTCGAACGCGCCGTCCTTGTCGCTGCCCACGACCACGAAGCTGTCGACCTCGTTGGAGACCATGGTGATCAGCAGCTTCTCGTCCTCCTTCAGGGTGACCCGATAGGCGTCGTAGAAGCTGTTGTCCTCGGCCGTGGCGTCCGACTCGGTCAGGGTCCCGCGCGCGGTCGAGCCGACCAGCAGACTGCCCGGCCGGGGTTGCGGACCCCTGTCGACCAGCTCCAGCGAATACAGGCCCTTGCCCGCGGCTTCATACGTCAGGGCGCGCAGCAGATATTCGCCGTCCTCCGGCAGGGTGTAGCTCAGCCGGGAATCCGTTCCTTCGCCCAGTCCGTCATCGTCGGTGGCCAGGGCTGTGAACTCGGACCCGGGACGGCCGATCTGAAGAAGGGTGTCGAAATCGCCCGAGCGCATGATCCCGTGGATCCGCTGCCCGGCCACGCCGCTCAGCGCGTAGGCGTCAAAACTGCGGTCCTCGCTGTCGGTCGAATCGCCCTCGCCGATCTCGCCCTGCAGCGTTTCGCCGAAGGCCAGCGTCTGGGGCGGCTTCTCGGGTTCGATCTCGCTGATCGTCAGCTCATAGCGGCCCGTCTCGTCGGAGAAGGCGCGGGCCTCGACGATGTAGGAGCCCGTCCGCGGCAGGGTGAAGGTCAGGCGCGAGTTGGTCCCCTCGGGCGCGCCGTCGTCGTCTTCGGCCAGGCTGAGCCGGTTGTCGTCGAACAGCTGCAGATAGGTGTCGAAGTCCGAAGAGTTCATGTCGACGCGGACGCGCTGTCCTTCGCGACCCGGGAACCGGTAGGCGTCGGCGGGCCGTCTGGCCTCGCTCAGGCCGTCGTCGGCCGTCAGTTCGCCCTGGACCGTCGCCCCGATGTCGATCGGCTGCGTCGGCGCCGGCTCCGGCCCTTCGGCCACGGCCAGCGTGTAGGCGCCTTCGCCCGTCGCGTTCAGCGCCGTCGCCCGGACGATGTATTCGCCGGCCTCGGGCGCGGTGAAGACCAGTCTGGAGTTCAGGCCCGTGTCCGGACCGTCGTCATTCATGGCCAGTTCGCTGAAGACGCCGTTCGCCATCCGGCCGACGCGGACGACCGGATCGAAGTCCTCCGAGGTCAGGTCGATGGCGAATCGTTCGCCGGAGCGTGCGCGAAGGGCGAAGGCGTCATAGCTCCCGCCTTCGTCGGTCTCGGGATCGTTCGGCGCCAGCTGGCCCCTCTGACTCTGCCCCGAGCGGATGCGCGACGGACGCGGCGCGGGCCGAGCCTGGGGCCGTTCGGTCAGGGCCAGGGTGTAGGCGCCGCCTTCCAGCCCGGACAGGGTCCGCGCGCGCAGCAGATAGACTCCGTCGCGGTCCGCCGTGAACCGCAGCTGCGAATCGGTGCCCTCGCCCAGTCCGTCATCGTCGCTGAAGAGCGGTTCCCCGCCCTCCTCGGGACCATAGACTTCCAGATAGGCGTCGAAGGCGGCCGAGCGCATCACGGCCTGCAGCCGCTGGCCGGCGCGGGCGTTGACCGAATAGCTGTCGTACCGGAAGGCGTCATCCGGACCGTTGGCGTCGCCCTCGGCGATCTGGCCGTCGACGGCGTCGCCGGGGGCCAGCGGAACCGGCGTCTGCGCCAGGGCGGGAGCCGCGATCGACAGCGCCAGGGCGCTGACAGCGGTCAGGATGGTGTAACGGCGCATGGAATCCCCCGGTTGCGACCCGGTGATCATAGACGCCGAACCGCGCCCTCTGTAAATCGCGGCGAGCACGACTCTTCCCTGACAACCGGAGCCGATATCCATGACGGTCGATCCCGCAGCAGCCGCGACCCTCATCGACGGCAAGGCCTTCGCCGCCGGTCTGGTCGATCGCGTGGCCGCCGCTTCGGCCCGACTGGAACAGGCGCACGGCGTCACGCCGGGACTGGCCGTCGTCATCGTCGGCGAGGACCCCGCCAGCCAGATCTACGTCCGCAACAAGGGCGAGACGACCCTGCGCGCGGGAATGCGGTCCGACACCCACCGCCTCCCGGACACGACGAGCCAGGCCGAACTGCTGTCCCTGATCGCCGATCTGAACGCCGACGCCGGCATCCACGGCATCCTGGTTCAGCTGCCCCTGCCCGCGCACATCGATTCCAGCGCCGTCCTGGGCGCGATCGACCCGGACAAGGACGTGGACGGGTTCCACGTCGTCAACGCCGGGCGGCTGGCCGTCGGCCTGCCCGGGCTTGTGCCCTGCACCCCGCTGGGCTGCCTGATGCTGCTGAAGGCCGAGTTGGGGGATCTGTCGGGCCTGAACGCCGTGATCGTCGGCCGCTCCAACATCGTCGGCAAGCCGATGGCGCAGCTTCTGCTGGGCGAAAGCTGCACGGTGACCATCGCCCATTCGCGGACCCGCGACCTGCCGGCCCTGTGCCGCACCGCCGACATCCTCGTCGCCGCCGTCGGACGGGCGGAAATGGTGCGCGGCGACTGGATCAGGCCGGGCGCGACGGTCATCGACGTCGGCATCAACCGCGTGCCGTCCCGTGATCCGCTCAAGGCGGCCGAGGGCAAGACCCGGGTCGTCGGCGACGTCGCCCTGGACGAGGCCCGCGCGGTCGCCGGACGCATCACCCCGGTGCCCGGAGGCGTCGGCCCCATGACCATCGCCTGCCTGCTGGCCAACACCTACACGGCCGCCTGCCGGGCGACGGGGATCGCGCCGGAACCGCTGGACGCTTGAACCGCTGTCGATCAACCCCGATAGTCGGGATCTGGTCTGTCAGGAGATATCCATGATCCGGTTTTCGCCCCGCCTGTCGGCCCTCGCAGCCGTCGTGGTCCTGGCTCCCGCCGCGGCGGGTTGCGGCATCAACGCCATTCCCACCAAGGAAGAGGCCGCCAAGGCGCGCTGGGCGGATGTCCAGTCGCAGTACCAACGCCGCTCTGACCTGATCCCCAACCTGGTGCAGACCGTCCAGGGCGCCGCGATCGCCGAGCGCACCACCCTGACCCAGGTCATCGAGGCCCGCGCCGCGGCCACCGGCGTCACCGTCACCCCGGACACCCTCAGCGATCCGGCCGCCTTCCAGCGCTATCAGGCCGCGCAGGGCCAGCTGTCGCAGGCGCTGTCCCGGCTGCTGCTGGTCGTCGAGCGCTATCCCGAGATCAGGTCGAACCAGAATTTCATCGCCCTGCAGTCGCAGCTTGAAGGCACCGAGAACCGCATCGCCGTGTCTCGCCGCGACTACAACGAGGCCGTTCGCGACTACAACACCAGCCTGCGGACCTTCCCGACGGTGATCTGGGCCAAGACCATCCACGGCGGGTCCGAGCCGATGCAGCTGTTCACGGCGACCGAGGCCGCCCAGACCGCGCCCAGCGTCAATTTCGACGCCCTGAACCCGGCCGCACAGCCCGGCGGCGGCGCGGCCCCCGTCACTCCGGGCGCCGCACCCGTCGCAGCCCCGCCCGCAGCGCCGACGGCCCAGTGAGCCGCATCCTTCCGGCGCTATCGATCAGCCGGGCCGCCGCCTTCCTGACGGTCCTGCTGGCCGCCGTCTGGCTGATCGCCCTCCCGGCGTTCGCCCAGACGGGGCCGACCTTTCCGCCTCTCAACGGCCGGGTCATCGACCACGGCGACCTGATCTCCGACGCGAAGGAACAGGCGCTGGCCGACAAGCTGGCGGCGCTGGAGCGCGACACCACCGATCAGGTGGTGGTCGTGACGGTGCCTGACCTGCAGGGTTACGAGATCGAGGACTACGGCTATCAGCTGGGCCGGGCCTGGGGCATCGGCCAAGCGGGCAAGAACAACGGCGTGCTGCTGATCATCGCGCCGAACGAACGCAAGGTCCGCATCGAGGTCGGCTATGGCCTCGAGGGCGTCCTGACCGACGCCCTGTCGGCCCTGATCATCCAGAACGACATCCTGCCCTCCTTCAAGGAGGGCTTCTACGAGCGCGGCATCGAACAGGGCGTGGACGCCATCGACCGGCAGCTGCGACTTGACCCCGCCGAGGCCCAGGCCCGGGCCGCCGCGGCCGAACGGCCCAAATCCTCGCCGCCCATAGGGGTCGCCGCCGTCATCGCCATGATCTTCATCATGCTGATGCTGCGGATGATCGGGGGCGCAGGCCGGGGGCGCAGACGGCCCAGCGGCCTGGGCCCCGTCATGATCTGGGCGGCGTCCGAAGCCCTGCGCAACAGCGGTCGCGGCGGAGGCGGCGGTTTCGGCGGCGGCGGCGGCGGATTCGGCGGCGGCGGAGGCAGTTTCGGCGGCGGAGGCGCTTCGGGCGGATGGTGATCAAACTGACTGCCGATGTGCACGACCGCGTGGCCGGCGCGATCCGGGATGCAGAAACGCGCACCTCGGGCGAAATCTTCTGCGTCATGGCGCGCCGCGTCTCGTCCTACCGCGACGTCTCCCTTGGCTGGGCGGCGGCGGCGGCCCTGCTCCTGCCGTTGGGCCTGATCCCGTTCGGTTTCGAGGCCGCGTGGATTCCGGGCCTCGGGTCCAGCTGGGAAGCCGCCCATCTCGCCGCCCGCGACGTGACCGTGGGTCAGGCGCTGGGCGCCTACGCCCTGATCCAGGCGACGGTGTTCCTGATTGTCTTTCTGCTGACGTCCATCCCCGTCGTGTCGCGGCTCGTCACCCCGCGCAGCGTACGGCGGGAGCGCGTTCGAAAAGCCGCCTTGCAGCAGTTTCTCGCCCACGGCCTGCATGTCACCGAGGCGCGAACCGGCGTGCTGATCTTCGCCGCCCTGGGCGACCACCAGGTCGAGGTGATCGCTGACGAGGGCATCCACAGCAAGGTCGACCAGACCGTCTGGGCCGACGCCGTCGAGGTTCTGGCCAAGGGTTTGCGGGGCGGCGATCCCGCCGGAGGCTTCGTGGACGCCGTCGCACTGTGCGGCGCCGTGCTGGCCGAGCATTTCCCGCCGGCCCCGCGCAACCGGAACGAGGTTGAGGACAAGCTGGTCGTCATCTGACCCAAACCCGCGCCTCTGCGTTTGTATCGCACCCATTGTGGTATGGGCTGACCCCCCGCCACGCCCGCCGGACCCGTTCCTGACTCCATGCCCCGCCTGCTGACCTACAATGTGCATCGTTGCGTCGGCGTCGACCGCAAGCTCGACGTAGGCAGGATCGCCGCCGTGATCGCCGAACACGAGCCCGATATCGTCTGCCTGCAGGAGCTGGATGTGGGGCGGAAGCGTACGGGTTTCGTCGATCAGGCCCAGTCCATCGCCGACCAGCTGGCCATGACCTTCCACTTCCACGCGGCGATGCGGGTGGAGGCCGAACAGTATGGCGACGCCATCCTGACCGCGCGCCCCGAGCGGCTGGTGAAGTCAGGCGCCCTGCCCTCGGTTCGCGGCGTGCCCGGCCTTGAGCCCCGCGGCGCGCTGTGGGCCGCGATCGATTTTGACGGCGTCACGCTGAACGTCATCAACACCCATCTGGGACTGGTGCCGCGCGAACAGAGGCTCCAGGCCATCGCCCTGGCCGGTCCCGACTGGCTGGGCCATCCGGAGTGCACCGGCCCCACCCTGCTGACCGGCGACTTCAACGCCACCTCGGTGTCCCGCCCCTATCAGGCGCTGGCGGCCAAACTTGCGGATTGTCAGCGCAGCCTTGGCCTGCGGCCCTCGGTCAAGACCTTCCCTTCCAGCTTCCCGGCGATCCGCATCGACCACTGCTTCACCAGCCCCGAGATCCGCGTGACGGCCGTATCGGCGCCGTTCTCGCCGCTGGCCCGGATGGCGTCGGACCACCTCCCCCTGATCATCGATTTCGAGATCAGGCCGGCTTAGGGAGCGCCGGCAGGTCGCGGTGGGACCGCGAGCGCCGCTTCCACGGCCGGAACGCGTCCCGGGTCGATGTCGGATCGCCCAGCTGGAATTCCGCAATGATCCGCTCGGCGCGCGACGGCGGTTCGGCGCCCAACAGATGCATCCGGCCGGTGTCGAACCGCTGCACCGCCTCGCCGACCGATCCGGCCGTGGCCTCGGCCGCGGCGAACTCCGACCCCTTGATGCCGATCCAGTGGCCGATGGTCCTGTGCCGGAAGTCCCGGATGGCGTCCCGGCCGGCCTGGTCGAGCGGCTCGGCCGCCACGTCGCACTCGGTGTCGAAGCCCAGAGAGCGGTTGTTCAGATTGGTCGAACCCACGCGCAGGACGGCGTCGTCGTAGATCGATACCTTGGCGTGAACGATGATCCGCTCGCCGCCGCGGGTATAGGGCGTGAAGGCGAAGAACCGGTTGTGCCGGTCGGCCTGTTCCAGCCTGAACAGAACCTCCGACCGTGCGGTGTCCATGGTCATGCGGTCGAACCAGCTGGGGCTGCTGCCCGTCGAAACCAGGACGATCTCCGGCCCGTCGTCCTCCATCAGCCGTTCGGCGAGAGCCGACGCGATGACCGGCGAGGTGAAATACTGGTTCTCGAGATAGATCAGCTTCTTCGCGCCCCGGATGGCGTCGAGATGCAGGGCCTCGTTCTCGCGCACCTCGGTTCGTCCGCCTGTCGCCGGCTCGGTGCGAGCGATCGCCACCGGCACATTGCGCATCACCGGCTCGACGCCGTCGGGCCAGGGGTCGCTGTCCACCTCATCCGGCACCGTCCGCTCCCAGGTCGAGCGGAACCAGCGTTCGCGCGCCAGATCCCCCAGGGCCCGCGCGGCGGGGCCGTCCATGACCGTCATGACCTCGTGCCGCGGCGAAGGGATTTCTCCCGACGGCTGGCAACGGCGGGGGTCGCCGTCCAGATGTTCCTCGGAGTCCCAACGGTCGGTCGAGATGTCGCCGCCGCCGCAGAAGGCCACGGCGTCGTCGATGATCACCGCCTTCTGGTGGTGGCACGCGCCGATGGGCCCCGGCTGATCGAGGCGGAACTCGACCATCCGCTTACGGAACCAGCCCTGCGCCTTGTGCGGATAGAAGCCCTGCGACGCCGCGATCAGAAGGGGCGATTTCCAGATCAGGAGTCGGACGTCCAGTTCGGGTTTCGACTTCACCAGCATGCGCAGCTGATGGCCGATCTGGGCCTGGTGATCGTTGTGGGCGCTTTCCGGATCCAGCCGTGTGCGCGGGTCGAACTGCCAGCCGAGGATGACGATCGAGCGCTGCGCCTTGGCCAGGGCTGACCGCAAGGCCTCGAAATAGGC
>NZ_JAKFEB010000168.1:0-1641 GCF_036677305.1 Brevundimonas sp.
GCCGAGGTGGTCGGGCGCGACGAGCGCGAGCCCCGCTTCATCGGCGACATGCCGCACGCCTGGATCAGTTCGGACTACATCCGCTCGGCCCTGGACCTGCTGGTCTATGAACGCGACCGAGACGATGCCCTGGTGCTGGCGGCGGGGGTTCCGACGGCGTGGCTGGCGGGCGAGGGGGTGGGCGTCGCGGGCGTGCAGACGGCCTATGGTCCACTGACTTACCGGCTGCGGCGGGATGGCGAAGGCTATCTGCTGACGCTGGACGGGGTGGTCGTGCCGCCCGGCGGTTTCGTCATCCAGTGGCCGGCGGGCGAGACGCCGCCGGCGCGCGTGCGGATCGACGGACAATCGGCGAACTGGACCGGCAATGAACTGGCGATCCCGGCGGGCGCCCGACGGGTGGAGATGCGCTGAACGTCACCTCCCCATTCGCGAAGGCGAATGGGGAGGACAGACCGCGCAGCGGTCAGGAGGGGGCGGCGCAGGCGGCTGAGAATCCAGAGCGAACCAACATCCGCCTGCGCCGCCCCCTCCTGATCGTCGCTGCGCGCCGATCTGTCCTCCCCGTCGGCCTTCGCCGACAGGGAGGTGAACGAGAGCTCAATCCCCGTAGTCGTCGTACCGCTGGCCCTGGGCCAGGTTGCCGAACTTGGTCGTATTGGCGTCGAAGCTCAGCTTGATGATGCCGATCGGGCCGTGGCGCTGCTTGCCGATGACGACCTCGGCCTGGTGCTCCAGCCGGTCCATGTCCTCCTGCCACTGCAGGTGTTCGGGCGAGCCCTCGCGCGGCTCGGCGCGGCCCAGATAGTAGCTCTCGCGGTACACGAACATGACGCAGTCGGCGTCCTGCTCGATCGAGCCGGATTCCCGCAGATCGGACAGCTGGGGCCGCTTGTCCTCGCGCTGCTCGACCTGACGCGACAGCTGCGACAGGGCGATGATCGGCACCGACAGTTCCTTGGCCAGGGCCTTCAGGGCGCCGGTGATTTCCGACACCTCCTGCACCCGGTTCTTCTGGTTGTTGCCGTCGCCGACCGTGATGAGCTGCAGGTAGTCGACGATGATCAGGTCCAGCCCGTGCTCCATCCGCTTCAGCCGCCGCGCGCGGGCGGCCAGCTTGGAGATGGACAGGCCGCCGGTGGCGTCGATGAACAGCGGGCTTTCGCCGATCTCGACCGCGGCCTCGCGGATCTTGCCGAAGTCGCCGGCGTCGATCTCCCCCTTGCGCAGCTTGTCCGACGACACGCCCGAGGCGTCGGCCAGAATACGCATGGCCAGCTGTTCGGCGCTCATTTCCAGGCTGTAGAACGCCACCACCCCGCCGTTCACCGTCTTGCGCCCCTCGGGCGTCGGCTCCCAGCGGTAGTTGCGGGCCACGTTGAAGGCGATGTTCGTCGCCAGCGCCGTCTTGCCCATCGACGGGCGGCCGGCGAGGACCAGAAGGTCGGAGGGGTGCAGACCGCCCAGCTTGGCGTCGAGATCATCGAGGTGGGTGGCCAGACCGGCCAGTTTCCCGTCGCGCTGATAGGCCTCGGCCGCCATCTGAACGGCGCCGCTCAGGGCGCTGGAGAAGCTGACGAAGCCCGACGACGGCTTGCCCGTCTCGGCCAAGGTGTAGAGCCGCTGTTCCGCCTGTTCGAT
>NZ_JAKFEB010000169.1:0-2965 GCF_036677305.1 Brevundimonas sp.
ATCTGGGCGACGACCATCTGGAAGGCGTGACGGCGGCGCTGGAGAAACGGCCGGCGGACTTCACGGGGCGCTGACGGGGCGCAGGCCGAAGGTCAGGGCGAACATCACGAGGCAGACGGCGCTGGACGCCGCCAGCGCGAACCCCGCCGAGGCGTCGAGGGCCAGGGCGTAGGCGGCGGGCGCGGCGGCCTGAAGGTAGCGGGCGGGCGTCAGGATCATGGCCTGACGCACGGCGTAGCGGTCCGGTCCGAAGACGTGCAGCGGCAGGACGCCGGAGGCCACGGACAGCAGGCCATTGCCGGCTCCCTGCCCCACGGCGATCGCGGCGGCGAGGCGGGGCCCTCCGACGGAGGCGATGAGGGCCCCCGCGGGGTGCAGCAAGGTCCCCAGCCGGGCCGTCGCCACCGGGTGCGAGCGGTGCAGGACGAGCAGATCGAACAGGCGCGCCCCGATGGCGCTCGCCGCCATCAGGCCCGCGGCCCAGGCGGCGCGGTCCAGGCTCATGCCGAGATCAACGAGCAGCCGGGGCAGATGGGCCCCCATGGCGGTCGAGACGAACCATGCGCCGGCGAAGATCCCCGCCATCTGCAACATCCGCCGGTCCCATATGACCGGAGCGGCCGGGGCTTCGGTGGCGCAGCGGTCCGCGCGGGGGCGTTTCGGCAGCACGGTCAGGCCGAGGGGCAGGCAGATGGCGAGATGCGCCAGCGCCCACATCAGACAGGCCGCGCGCCAGTCCCAGGCTTCGGCGGCCATGCGGCTGAGCGGCCAGCCCACCCCGCCGCCCAAGGCGCCGATCAGCGACACGGCGGTGATCGACCTGCGCGCGGCCGCGCCTTTCAGTTCGACCAGGACCGAGAAGGCCGTGCCGTAGAGACCGATCGCCATGCCGAAGCCCAGGGCTGCGATCCCGGTCAGCAGGACCCATGAGTTCAGCGCAGACCCGATCAGAAGCAGGGCCGCCGCATAGGCGACATTGGACGCGGCCAGCACCGTCCGTCCCCCGCGCCGTTCGATCAGCCGCCCGGCCCAGGGCGTCAGGACGGCGGACAACAGGAAGGCGGCGGACAGGGCGGCGAACGGAGCGGCGGGGTCGAGGCCCAGGTCCCGCGCCATGGGATCGGCGAGCACGCCGAGCAGATAGTAGCTTGAGGCGAAGGCGACGACCTGACCCAGGCCGAGAACGGGAACGACGGCGCGGGAGACGTTGAGCATGGCGCGCCATGCGGCAGTTGCCCGCGCCGGGAAAGCGACGTATCGGCCCGGGCATGTTCGATAATCTCACAGCACGCGGCCGACTTCCGTCCCTGAACGGACTGCGGGCCTTCGAGGCGATGGGCCGCACGGGCAGCGCCACCCGGGCGGCGGGCGAGCTGAACGTCACCCACAGCGCGGTCAGCCGGCAGGTGAAGGCGCTGGAGGCGGCGCTGGGGGTCCGGCTGTTCGAAGGGCCCCGGCACCGGCTGGCGCTCACCTCCGCCGGGCGAGACCTGCTGGCGGGGCTGACGACCGGCTTCGACGCCCTGGAGGCGGCCGTGCGGGCGACGCGGCGGGACCGGGAGGTCCAGGTCGCCGTCAACGCCAGCCTGGCCGTCAAATGGCTGATCCCGCGCCTGCCGGCGTTCGAGCGTCTGCACCCCGGAATCGCGGTCCATCTGAGCGATCTCGCGCCGCACGCGACCGGGCAGCGCGGGGCCGATCTGGTCGTGCGCTATCTGGGCGTCGAGGCCCTGGACCGGGAAGAGGTCGAGGTGCTGGCGCCGAACCGGATCGGTCTGGTCTGCGCCCCGGGACTGGCCCCGTCTGTCATCGCGGGCGCGATCGGGACGCGGCTGGCGGCGCGGACGCATCCGTCGGGCTGGGCGGACTGGGCGGCGGCGGCCGGACAGCCCGAGGCCAGGGGCCCGACGCGCACCCTGGCCCATCTGCATTTCGTGCTGGACGCAGCCCTGGCCGGTCTGGGCGTTGCGGTCCTGCCCTGGACGATCGTGGCCGATGACGTGACGGCGGGGCGACTGGCGGCGCCGTTCGGCTTCGTCCCCGACGGCGGCGCGCTGGCGGCCATCCGGACGGGCGAGCCGCCGGTGCGCCACGTGCGGACGTTCCTCGACTGGCTGCGGGCCGAGGCCGAGGCCTCGGCGGCGCAGGTCGAACCCTAGCCCGCCGCGGCCGGAGCCCGCATGGCGCGGGCCGCGGGGACGCCGACGGTTGCGGCGCGCGGGGCGCCGGCGGTCTGGCCGGGCTTCATGAATTTGACCAGCACCCGCTGGCCGATCAGCAGCGGCGCGTCGCCGGCGGTGACCACCACTTCCACGACGCGTTCGTCCGAACGCTGCGAGGGATCGTCCGAGGCCAGCTTGCGGGCGCCGAAGACGGCGGCGCGGCGCAGGACGGCGCCGACATAGACCTTGGACGGATCGCCCTCGGGGGTGATCTCGACGGCCTGGCCGGGGGTGATGTTGGGGATGTCGCTCTCGACGATCTCGGCGCGGGCGATGCGCGGGGCGTCGGGCTCGAGGTCGAACATGTTGGAGACGTTCAGGGTCGAGGCGCCGGCGCCGGGGTTGGCGTAGCGGCGCACGATGCGGCCCGACTGGGGCGCGCGGATCACCGTCAGCTCGACATTGTAGGCGGCCTGGTCGCGACGGGCGCGGGCGGTCTGGACGGCGGCCTGGGCGGAGCCGAGGCGAGCCTGGGCGGTGGCGATGGCGTCGCGGGCGGCGTCCATGCGCGAGGCGGCGACGAAGTTGGACGCCACCAGCTGTTGCAGGCGGTCGTGCTCGCGCTGGGCGGTGCGGACATCGACCTGAAGCGAACGCAGCTGGCTTTCGGCCTGGGCGACGTCGGCGTTGGCGCTCTGCAGGGCCAGACGGGGTTCGTCGTCCTCCTGGCGGGCGAGGATCTGGCCGGCGACGACGCGGTCGCCTTCCTGCACCAGCACCTGACGGACGACGCCGCCGCGGCG
>NZ_JAKFEB010000170.1:0-31389 GCF_036677305.1 Brevundimonas sp.
TCGCCCTTGTAGACCTCGTCCTCGGACTTGATCGTGCCCGAGACGACAGGGAATTTGTTGATCAGTTCGCGCCGGTGGTCCTGCAGATAGACCTGCATGAACCGGTCGCCGTTCAGCCAGCGGGCGTAGAGCGGCTGCATATAGCTGCCCAGCCCCTCGTGCAGCCACATGTCGTCGGCGTTGCGGTTGGTCAGCTGGTTTCCGAACCACTCGTGGCTCAGCTCATGGTGCAGCAGCCAGTCGAAGCCGCTGCCGTCCAGCTTGTAGGCGTTGCCGTAGGCGTTGATCGTCTGGTGCTCCATGCCCAGGTGCGGGGTCTCGACCACGCCCATCTTCTCGTCGCCGAAGGGATAGGGGCCGACGGTCGCCTCGTAGAAGTCCATCATCGGCGCGAACTGGTCGAACAGGGCCCGGGCCTTGACCGGGTCGTCGCTGCGCAGATGCCAGTAGGACATGGGCACGGTGTTGCCGAACCGGCTGCGGTAGTCGGACTTCAGCTCGACATACGGCCCGATGTTCAGGGCGATGGCGTAGGTGTTGGGATGGGCCGCGCTCCAGTTCCAGGTCGTCCAGCCGTCGCCGTGATCCACCGTGCCGAGGAAGCGGCCGTTCGACGGCGCCGACAGGTTCGAAGGCACGGTGATGTGCAGATCGACCCGCCCGGGCTCGGCCAGCGGGCTGTCGACACAGGGCCAGAACAGGTCGCAGCCCTCGGGCTGGACGGCGGTGGCGATCCAGGGCGTTCCGTCGGCGGTGTTGGCCCAGACGAAGCCGCCGTCCCAGGGGGCGTTCGGGGCCACGCGCGGCCGGCCGGCGTAGGCGATGCGGACCGAGACCTTTTCGCCGGCCGCCAGCGGACGGGGCAGGGGGATGGTCATCCGGCCTTCGGGATTGGTCCAGCCGGAAACCTCGCGCCCGTCGACCTGCACCGACGAGACGGTCAGCAGGGTGTCCAGCTCGACCACGACGGCGCTGAGCGGCGCCGTGGCGGTGAAGTCCAGCACGGCGACGGCGTCGATCGCCTTGTCGTCGGGCATGACCTTGAGCGACAGGTCGGCCTTGTCGAACGCCATGGCCAGCTGTTCGGGCGTGCGCGGCTGGTCGGTGCCGAGGGTGAAGGCGGTCGATTCCCGCATCGGCGCGACCACGGCGGCGGGTTCGCTCGAGGGGGGCGTGATCGTCCCGGCGGGAGCCGTGGCGCAGGCGGCGAGGGCGAACAGGGAGGCGCCGGACACGGCGGCGCGGCAGGCGATGAAGGACACGAAAAGCTCCCCGACGACAACGGGGTCAGCCTAGACGGGCGCGTCAGTCGCGCAACTCCCCTTTCGTCATCCTCCGACAAGCCGCGCAGCGGCGCAGATCGGGGGACCCAGCGGCGCCGAAGGCGATCTGTCCACGCACGGTGTCCGCGACAGGGTCGCGCTCACGCGCGCCGCTGGGTCCCCCGGTCTTCCCCCGCTTTCGCGGGGGTCGCCGGAGGATGACGAAAGTTAAGGAGCGACCTACATTCCGCGCGCCCTGACCTGCGCCTTCGTCGCCCGCCGGGCCCAGGCCTTGTCGATCTGTTCGCGCAGCCGGTCGTCATCGGCCGCCTCGTAGCGCACCAGCACGGCGGGCCAGCCCTCGTAGTGCGGGGTCTGGAAATAGGTCTGCGGCTCGGTCTCCATCAGGAAGTCGACCGTGCCGGTGTCCAGCGCCAAGGCCAGACTGTCCGGTTCGCGCCCCTCATTGACGATCCAGTGACCGCGCACGCGGACGCAGCGGCCGTCGAACAGGGTGGAATCTTCGGCGCCGGGCTGGGTCAGGGCGTACGCGAACATTTCGTCGCGGGTCATGGCCCGACTGTGCGTCCGCGGCGCGCAAAGAAAAAGGCCGGTGTTTCCACCGGCCTCTTCAAATCTTCAGCGGCGTCGCCCGATCAGGCGGCGGTGGCTTGCTCGGCCAGCTTGGCCTTCACCTGGCGCTTGATGCGCTGGGCGGCGGTCGAGAGCTGCTCGTCCTTGGCCTTGACGATGAACGGGTCAAGCCCGCCCTTGAAGTCCAGGGTGCGCAGGGCGGCGTTCGAGATGCGCAGGCTGAACGACTGGCCCAGGGCTTCCGAGGCGACCTTGACCGTCTTCAGCGACGGCAGGAAGCGGCGCTTGGTCTTGACGTTCGAGTGGCTCACGCTGTGGCCGACCATGGGGCCGATACCGGTGAGTTCGCAGCGACGCGACATCTGACTATCCTTGACGGAGCGGTCCACGAAAACGGCGCGGACGCATGAAACAAAGGCGCGCAGGGATCGGGTCCCCGCGCGAGAGGGGGCCGTATAGTGGAAGTCACCGCGCCGCGTCAAGGCTTGTAGCGGCTTTCAGCGCGTTCAGCCGCCGTTCAATTCCCGCCATATATCGCTTCTATCCATTGCAGCGAGCTCCGCTGCCGAGGTCCGTTCGATGAAGATGTCCGTCCTGCTCCGCGCCGCCCCCGTCCTGATCGGCGCCCTGTTGATGGCGAGCGCCCCCATGGCCGGTCCGGCCGCGCCCGTGCAGTCGGCCGCGCCGCCCGTCCTGCCGGGGTACTGGCAGTACACCACCAGCGCGGTGGGTCAGCGGGACACGGAGACGAAATGCGTGCGCCCCAGCGAGATCAACCGCTTCTTCGGCGGCCTGTCGACGCGCCACTATCGCTGCACCTATCCGACCCGCGAGGTCGGCAACGGCAACGCCCGGTTCGAGGGCAGCTGCGTCTCGCGCAGCGGCCGTCAGGTCCGCGTGCGCCTGAACGGCACCTACCAGCCCGAGCAGTTCAGCTTCAACGGCGGGGCCTCGATCAGGGCCGCCGGCATCTGGAGCCCGTATATTCCCGCGACCATCACCGCCCGCCGTCTGGCGGCGCAGTGCCCGGCCAACGCCGAGTATTTCTGACCGGTCGGCCCGTCGACGGCGGCTAGTCCGCCATCGTCGCGGCCCGGCATTGTCTCAGGTCGTCGACGGTGAGCGCCATTTGCTCCAGGTCGATCCGCTCCCGGCGATCGCCGTCGATCACCGTGAGGTGGGAGGTGGCGGCCAGGTGATCCAGAAATGTGTCGGCCAGGACAAAGGCATGCCCCTGGAGGCCGTCCACCTCCACGCCGATCGATCTCAGGTTTCGGTAGGTGACGCCGGTCAGACCCAGTTCCAGGCCGGGATAGCTTTGATCCGGCGTGGTCGACCAGCCGTCCTTCACGACGCCCAGCAATACGCCTCCGCCCCGCTGCGCCCGCAGTATGACCAGTCTTCGACCGTCCTGATCGTACCGGGAGGTCGCGCATGAACCGCCCTCCACCACAACGCCCCAGCTTCCCGCCCGCCGGTAGGTTTGTGCGGATGCCGGGTCCGGGACGCTGAACCCGACAATGACGGCGGCGGCACAGGCGTAAAAGCGCATCGGTCAAGTTCCCTCGCCCGTCCGCACCCTGACCGCCTGGTCCGGTGCGGTCAATTCGATCGGGGCGCGGCGTCGCAAGCCGACCGTCGTCCCGATGTGCTAGACAGGCAGGGCGCGGTTGCGGCCTTGACGGAGGACGGACAATGACGGGTCGAATTTGGATCCTGCTGGGAGCGTTCGCGCTCGCGGGATGCGCGACCGAGCCGCTTCCCGCGAAGGGAATGGAGCCCATGGTCATGGGATCTGCGGACCGGGGCGCGATCCTCGTGCGGCAGAATTGCGCGGGCTGCCACGCCGTCGAGGGATCCGGGGACAGTCCGATGGTCGCCGCGCCGCCGTTCCGCGACATGGGCCGGCAGTATCCCGTTCAGAACCTGCAGGAAGCCTTCGCCGAGGGACTGGTCACCGCCCATCCCGCCATGCCCGCCTTCGAGTTCGAGCCCGCGCAGATTGCGGATGTGATCGCCTACCTCGAAAACGTCTCCGGGACCGGCCCGGGCCGGTGAATTGAAGAAGGCCCGGGATTGCTCCCGGGCCTTCTTTCGTTTCGGCGATGCGCGTCGAAATCAGGCCGCTTCGGCCTCGGCTTCTTCGGCCGCTTCGGCGGCGGCGATGACCGCCTTCTTGGCGCTCAGCGACTTGGCCAGCAGCTGGACGGCGGCGTCCTTGTCGATGCGGTTGGCCGCGGCGACTTCGCGAGCCATGCGGTCGAGGGCCGATTCATAGAGCTGACGCTCCGAATAGGACTGTTCCGGCTGGCTGTCGGCGCGGTGCAGGTCGCGGACCACCTCGGCGATCGAGATCAGGTCGCCCGAGTTGATCTTGGCTTCGTATTCCTGGGCGCGACGCGACCACATGGTGCGCTTGACGCGGGCGCGGCCCTTGAGGGTCGTCAGGGCCTTGGTCACGACGTCATCGGCGGCCAGCGAGCGCAGACCGGCCGTCTTGGCCTTCTTGGTCGGGACGCGCAGGGTCATCTTCTCGTGGTCGAAGGTCACGACATAGACCTCCAGCGACATGCCCGCGACTTCCTGGGTCTCGACAGCCGCCACCTTGCCGACGCCGTGCGCCGGATAGACGACCGCGTCGCCAACCTTGAATTCCAGACCAGTCTTGTTCGTCATGTCATTCCTTTCCCGGCGCAGGGAGGATGAGACGGTTACGCAAGTGACGGCTGCGCTCTTCGGCGACGGCGGACCGTCGGCGGCGCAGTTCTACTCAGTCGTCAGGAACGGAAACGGATCACCAAACCTCTGGCCGACCCCGCCTTCGTGGGCGGAGTTCTGTCGCAAACGCGGGCGGCGCGAGAAAATCGCTTACCGCCCGACCCAATGACAGGAACCTATCACAAAATTGCGGAAATTCAAAACGTCCACAGCGCTGGCGTGACTGTGCGGGCAAATCCCACCGCCTTGATCCCGGCGGGAGGGCCCCGTCGTGCCGTCAGGAGCCCTTTCCGGGCTTTTCGGAGAAGTATTTCTCGAACTTGCCGGTTTCACGCTCGAACTGTTCCGCGTCGGCCGGAGGCGTGCCCTTGACCGTGATGTTCGGCCAGACCTTGGCGTATTCGGCGTTGACCATCAGCCATTTGCCGTCGGGTTCGTCCTCGGTGTCGGGCACGATGGCGTCGACGGGGCATTCCGGCTCGCAGACGCCGCAGTCGATGCATTCGTCCGGGGCGATGACGAGGAAATTCTCACCCTCGTAGAAGCAGTCGACCGGGCACACCTCGACGCAGTCCATGAACTTACATTTCACGCAGGCGTCGGTGACGATGTAGGTCATTGAATGAAGGGGCGATCGAGAGGGTTGGAGGTCGGGCTGCGCAGATGACCTCCGCGGCCCCGACTGTCAACTCGGTGGGCGGACGTGACGCATGCGGCAGGGGTTGTCGCGGCCGCCGGGCATCCTATCTGTATCTGATGCGATTACAGATCGCCAGATCATCAGAGGATTTCTCCATGCGTTTCATTTCCCACACGACCCTGGCCGCGGCCGCCGCCCTCAGCCTCCTCGCCGGCGGCGCCGTGGTCGCCCAGGCCGCCCTGACCCAGACGCCGGTCGAGGTCCAGGCCGGCGCGTACAAGCTCGATCCCGACCACGGCAAGATCACCTGGTCCGTCGATCACATGGGCTTCTCGACCTATGTCGGCCAGTTCGTGAACGCCCGGGCCGAACTCACCCTGGATCCGGCCAACCCTTCGGCCTCGCGCCTGACGGCGACCATTCCGCTGACCGAGGTCGATTCCAACAACGACGGTCTGGACGGCCACCTGCAGACGGCCGACTTCTTCGACACCGCCAACCACCCGGTCGCCACCTTCGTCTCGCGTTCGGTCACGGTGGACCCCGGTGACGCCTCGGAAGCGACCGTCGTCGGCGACCTGACCCTGCGCGGCGTCACCCGCCCGGTGACCATGGAGGTCGACTTCAACCAGGCCGGCGTCTCGATGGGCGCCTACAAGGCCGGCTTCGACGGCGAGGCGACGATCAAACGTTCGGACTTCGGCATCACCTACGGCCTGCCGGTGCTGGGCGACGAGGTGACCCTGCACATCGAGGGCGAGTTCATCCGCCAGTAGGCGGCTCGCGCTCCACGACGGAATACAGGGCGCGGGCCTCCTCGGGCGGTCCGCGCCTTTCGCCTGTCTGGAGCACCTGCAGCTCGACCAGGCGGCCGCCGAGGGCGAACACCAGACCGTCGCCGACGTGGACGGTGCGGCTGGGCTTGTCGAGCCGGGTCTGGACGCCGTTGTGGGTCAGTCGGATCAGGCCCCGCTCCACCATGGCGGCCGCCAGCGACCGCGTCCTGGCGAAGCGGGCGCGCCACAGCCAGACGTCGATGCGACAGGCCGTCTCGCTCATGCCGTGCCGGCCGAGGGCGACCGGGCGCGGCGCGGGCGGCGGCGTTTGGCGCGGGCGGCCGGGGTCGGCGGCGCCGTCAGCACAGACAGGGCCGCGAACGGAGAATCCTTCACCGGTTTCGGCGCCTGGCCCGGACGGTCGGGCTGGCGGGCGCGGGTGGTCTTGAGAGAGGCGGACAGGCTCCCGGCCTCGGCGGCGGACAGGCCCAGTTCCGTCAGATCCGCGTCGGAGAGCGCGCCATGCCCTTTGGCGCGGCGCTCGGTCATCGCCTCCAGCAGGTCCACGGGCGCGGCGAAGCGGCCGACTGCACGCAGGCCGAGGGCGGACAGGCGGCGCGAGCCCGGAGCGGGCTCGGGCAGCTGCGTCAGGGCCTGACCGCCGGGCCGGAAGGGCTCGCCGGCCGTGAATGCCTGCGCCAGGGCGCGGGGCCGGGCCTTCAGCAGGGCGGGCAGCCAGATTGAATGGGCCCCCATGCGGACGCCGAAGGTCCTCAGCGTGCGGCGCTCGACCTGACTGAGCGCCGCCAGGTCGCGGTCGACCTCGCGGCGGTCGATGATCCCGCCGGCCTCGAGCAGCCGGAAGGCCAGCCCGCGCGGCAGACCCTTCAGGGCGCCGCTCTCGATCGCCGTCTTCAGACGTTTCAGCGGCTTCAGCGCCCGGCCTGCCTCGGCCGCCAGCCAGGCCTCCAGCCGGCGCTGCGCCCGCTCGCGCGCCGCGACGGGGCCGAGTTCGCCCAGCAGCCTGACCCGGGGCGCGAACCAGTCGCCGCCCGTCACCTGCCCCGCCTGCACGCCCCGCCACAGAACCGCGCCGTCGGGCGTGACGCCGAAGGCCTCGTCCGCGTCCGCCGCCAGCCGGCCCAGCCGGCGCGCGATCTCGGGCGTCACCGCCTGACGCGCCGCATGCCGCAGGGCCCGGTCCTCGAGCGCGGAGGAGCCCTTGTCGATCTGGAAGTCGACGCCGGTCAGCCGGCCGACCGCGTGACCCTCGACGATGACCGCGCCTTCCTCGTCGACGTCGGCGACGGCGTCCTCGCGCACGTTCAGGGCCCGCATCAGGGCGGTGGTGCGCCGGTCCACGAAGCGGGCGGTCAGCCGCTCGTGCAGCACGTCGCTCAGCCGTTCCTCCAGCGCCTTGGTGCGGTCGCGCCAGCCTTGCGCCTGATCCAGCCAGTCGGGACGGTTGGCGATATAGCTGAGGGTGCGCACGCCGCTGAGCCGGGCCGACAGCTGGTCGATCTGGCCGTCGTCGCGGTCCAGTTCGGCGAAGCGCGGGGCGATCCACTCCTCCGTCAGCCGGCCGCGTTTCCCGGTCAGGGCCTGGAAGATGTCCTTCGCCAGCCGGCCGTGCTCGTCCAGCGTGGTCTTCTGGAAGTCGGGCAGTTGGCAGGCCTCCCACAGCCGCATGATGGCCCCGCGCGAGCGGCCGATGCGGGCCACCTCCTCGTCCTTGATCAGGCGGCGCAGCAGGGTCTCGTCCAGCGCCGGCTGGGTCAGGGTCAGGCCCGCGCGCCCGGGCGATACGACCAGAGAGCGCAGCAGGTCGGGCAGGGTGTCGAAATCCAGCCGGGCGTTGCGCCATTCGGCCGCCTCGACGGGGTCGAAGCGATGCTCGACCACCTGTTCGACCAGGTCGGGGTCCAGCTCCAGCGACTCGCCGGTGACGCCGAAGGTCCCGTCGCGCAGGTGGCGGCCCGCCCGGCCGGCGATCTGGCCGATCTCGTGGGCGTGCAGCCAGCGGGTGCGGCGGCCGTCGAATTTGCGCAGGCCCGCGAAGGCGACGTGGTCGACCTCCATGTTCAGGCCCATGCCGATGGCGTCGGTGGCGACCAGGAAGTCGACCTCGCCCGACTGGAACAGCTCGACCTGGGCGTTGCGGGTGCGGGGGCTGAGCGAGCCCATGACCACGGCCGCGCCGCCGCGCTGGCGCCGGATCAGTTCGGCGATGGCGTAGACCTGCTCCGTGCTGAAGGCGACGATGGCGCTGCGGGCGGGCAGGCGGGTCAGCTTCTTCGATCCGGCGTAGGACAGGGTCGACAGCCGCTCGCGCGACACGATCTCCACGTCCGGAACCAGCGACCGGATCAGCGGCGCCATGGTCCCCGCGCCCAGGAACATGGTCTCGAACCGGCCGCGGGCGTGCAGCAGCCGCTGGGTGAAGACGTGGCCGCGCTCGGGGTCGGCGACCAGCTGGATCTCGTCGACGGCGAGGAATTCGACCGACCGCTCCATCGGCATGGCCTCGACCGTGCAGACGAAATAGTGGGCGCGGGGCGGGACGATCTTTTCCTCGCCGGTGACCAGGGCGACGGCGGCCGCGCCCCGGCGCCTGACGATGCGGTCGTAGATCTCGCGCGCCAGCAGCCGCAGCGGCAGGCCGATCATGCCGGAGGCGTGGCCCAGCATCCGCTCGACCGCCAGATGGGTCTTCCCGGTATTCGTGGGCCCCAGCACCGCGACGATGCGCGAGGGGGCCTGTCCGGCGCTCCGATCACTCATGATGCTGAAAAGGTGGCGTGTCCCGCCCGGTTCCTCAAGCGGCGCCGCGGCGGCGCGGCGACCTGTAAACAGCGAAGCTTCGATCGGCGGAACAGGGGCGAAACGAATCAGGACCGAATCACCGACACGGCCCGATTCGGGGTTTGTTCCCTACAAGATATTGTATCTTAACGGCTCTTAATCACAAGGCGAAACATCGTTCGCTCAAGGCGAGTCCGGAGGATCCCGCGCGCCGTGGCGGGAAAACGCATCGGACCGCTTCCCCGACGCCGTCCCAGACGCTAGGTCAGCCCTGCGTGGCCCCGTAGCTCAGCCGGATAGAGCAAGGCTTTCCTAAAGCAGAGGTCGGGGGTTCGAGTCCCTCCGGGGTCGCCACCCTCCCCAATACCTTCGGAATCCCGCCGCCGGCGGCGTCATCCATCCACAGGTTTTGGTCGGGACCGCAAGATGGTTTCCCCGTTTACCGGAAACCGCCCCACGTGTCCGGCGCCGTACACCCTCCGATAGAAACAAGTATAAAACTCCCCCTTCCAGCGTAGTGGCGCGTGGCGTTCTTAAGCAGCATCACAGAAATCGCCATGCCAACAAACTTGTTTTTGGTTATGTGGTCGCGACTTTTCTCTTTATTGGTTCAATTTGAAAGTAAGGTACGCATTATTTGCCAAGTAAACTCGTTGTACTTTCTCAATAGGTAGAAACCCCTAGGCTCTCCATCTATATTCCCCTTAGCAACGATGTCACAAATGCGCTCAGACATGGAGGGAAATGCAAATTTTACACTATCATTACTGCGTTAATGCTGTCAGTTAACCAGGACGATAAGGGCCGGATTAAGCTATCAGCGTTCATTCAAGAGCGACGACACAGGTTGAAATCGGGGCTGACTGGACATGCATGCGGGACGAGGGGACGGCGGGTACGGGCATCTGCGCGAAGAGACCGAGGCGGGACACAGCCCTCAGCGGCGCGCGTTCGGGGCGCCGTATGAGAGCGTCACGTTTTCGACCGCGACCCGTTCGCGTTGCGAACTGACGGTCACCCTCGCGTCGCAGCCGGTATTCGACCTGGCCTCCTCGACCCCGATCAGCCAGCGGCTGAAGCGCACCATCCGGCGTTGCGGCGAGCGCTCCATCTTCGAACGCAAGACGCTGGAGCTCGAGGATCTCAGGCAGATCGACATCCTGACCATCGAGCACGGCATGCGTCTGTTGCGGCTGGGGGCGGGGGACACGGCGATCGTTCCGGCCTTCTGGCGCACGCTGTCGGGAGGACGCGGGCCCTATGCGCTGCAATGCGCGGCGGTCCAGCACAGTTCGGAGCCCGGCAGCCTGCTGATCGAGGTCTTCGGCGGTCTGGAGCACACGCCCGTCGACGTCATCGACGAGACCCTCGCGCATTTCCAGACCCAGACCCGCGGCGTCGTCCTGCATATCGCCCCGGACGTCGACACCGCGCGGAGCCTGGCCGGCGTTCACGCCCACTGCCTGGCGATCGACTTCGCCGGGGTGGCGCACGAAGGCGCCCGCGACTGGATCAGCGCCGCGGAACTGGTCGGCGCGGCGCGCAAGATCTGCAGCCAGGTGCTGCTGGTCAATCTGCGGCCGGACCGGGCGCTGGCGGCCCAGGCCGCAGGGGCCACCCACGCCGTCTTCTCGACCCTGGAGCCGCGGTCGCTCTAGGTCAGGCGTCTTCGGCGGGGCCGGGCGGCGGCGCCGGGTCCCGTTTGCGCGTCAGGATCATGCGCAGACTCATCCCCAGCACGACCAGGGGCACGAGGACGAGCAGCCACGACAGGATTCGTTCGATGGTCATGGCCGCGCCCCTCCCTGAGGCGCGGGCACAGGGCGCGTCGCCGCCGGCGAAGTCAAACGAGGGCTAGCGCCACTTCGAGCCCTTGCCGTGCCCGCCGATGCTTTCGAACTCCGGCGGGGCGGCCTTGTGGATGTACTGTTCCGAGACCAGCCAGCCCTTGAGGGGGCGAAGCACGCCCAGACAGCCCAGCACCAGCAACGGCATGGTCACGGCCAGATGCACCCAGATCGGCGGGTGGACGCCGAATTCGAACCACATGAACAGGGCCATGCCCAGCAGGCCGACGAGGCTCATGCCGAAGAAGGCGGGGCCGTCGGCCGGTTCGGCGAAGCCGTAGTCCAGGCCGCAGGCGGGACAGGCTTCGCGGATGGTCAGGAAGCCTCTCAGCAGGGGGCCTTCGCCGCATCGCGGACAGCGGCAGCGCAGACCGGTGGAGAGGGTGCTGAGGCGCGGATACTCGGGGTCGGTCACGATCTCGTCCTGACGGGAAGCCGGACTGCATGTCGGCCTCCGGGGCCGCCTCCGCAACCGGGCCAGTTGTCGCGGGAACGCCCCTGCGGCTCGCGCCGTTCCTCGCCCATGACCGAGACGCTTGGATCAGCCGTGCCCGCCGACATCGAGGCCCTGGTCGACGCCGTGCTGAAGGCCGCCTGCGATCACGGCGTCACCCTGTCCACCGCTGAAAGCTGCACCGGCGGCCTGATCGCCTCGATGCTGACCGATGTCGAGGGCCGCTCCCACGCCTTCGAGCGCGGCTATGTCGTCTATACGGATGAGGCCAAGGCCGAGGAACTGGGCGTCCCCCGCCGGCTGATCGAGCGGAACGGCGCGGTGTCCGAACCGGTGGCCCGGGCCATGGCCGAGGGCGCGTTGAGGGACTCCCGCGCCGGGGTGGCGGTCTCGGTCACCGGCTTCGCCGGCCGGGCCGGTCCGGACGACGAACCGGGACTGGTGCATTTCGCCCTGGCCGCGACCGGCGCGCCCACGCGCCACGAGGAGCATCATTTCGGCGATCGGGGCCGCGGGCCGGTGCGGCTGGAGTGCCTGCGCGTGGCGTTGAGAATGATGCGGGACGCCCTGCCTGGCTGAGGCGGAACGGTCACCAACCGTTAACCGCGTTGTAAGGCCGGTCGCGCGAGGGTGCGCGCGTATGTCCGGGGTCTCCGTCAGCAAGCGCGTTCTCAGAACCACCGTGGCCGCCGCCGCGGCCGGGGCGGTCGCGTTCGCGCCCCTCGCGCCCCTGGCGCAGGAAGGCGGGGCCGGCGCCGATCCCATCTCGATCCGGATCGGCGCCAACGCCGAGTTCACCCGCCTCGAATTCGCCGGCGTCATCGGTGCGCGGTCGCGGGTCCGGCGCGAGGGCAGGGACGTCATCGTCCGCATCGGCTCGACGGCCGCGCCCGATGTCTCGCGGCTGAAGGTCGATCCGCCCAAGGGGGTGGAGAAGGTCGAGACCCGCGCCGTCCAGGGCGCGACCGAACTGGTCCTGACCCTGGCCGAGGGCGCCGACGCCCGCAACGGCTCGGCCGACGGCGTGGTCTATGTGAACCTGTTCGCCTCGGCTCCGGACGCGCCCCCGCCCGTCGCCGTCGCGCCGTCGACCGTGCCGGTGACCACCCGCGCCACCCCGACCAAGGTTTCGATGACCTTCCAGTGGGACAAGCCGGTCGGCGCCGCCATATTCCGGCGCGGCGCGGCCGTGTGGGTCGTGTTTGACGCGCCCGCCCGTCTCGACATGACCGGCGCCCGGCAACTGGGGCCCGCATCCGACGCGCACTGGACCGCCGCCGCAGACCATATCGCCGTCCGTATCGCCGCGCCCGAAGGGCTGGCGGTGTCGGCCGTCGCACGGGGAACCAGCTGGACCGTCGTCATCGGCGGCCAGCCGGTCGCCGTCGCAGGCGTGCCGGTTGAACGCGCGGACACCGGCGAGGCCGTCCTGGTCGCGCGCATGGCCGGCGCGACCAAGGCGATCTGGCTGACCGACCCGCTGGCCGGCGACCGCTTCGCCGCCGTCACCGCCCTGGCGCCCGGGAAGGGCTTCGCCGATCGTCGCCGCACGATCGACATGGCCCTGCTGCCCACGGCGCAGGGCATGGCCGTTGAAGCCACGGCCGAGGACCTCGGCATCCTGGCCGAGACGGACCGCGTCACCTTCAGCCGCCCCAACGGTCTCATCCTGTCCCCGCCCTCGGCCGTGCTGGACGCCGGCGCCGATGAGAGCGGCGCGCCGAGGAAGGCGAAATTCCCGGCCCTGATCCTGGCCGAATGGGCCGACGTCGGCCACGCCGGTTTCTCGACCCGCTATCGCCAGCTTCAGGACGCCGCCGCCCAAGAGGCCATGGCCGCCGGCGAGGATCCGCGCGCCTCCGCCGAGGCGCGCTTCGCCCTGGCCCGCTTCCTCGTCGGCTCGGGACTGGGCTACGAGGCCGTCGGCGTGTTGAACAACATCGTCGCCAAGGCTCCCAACATGGCGGGCGAGCCCGAACTGCGCGGTCTGCGCGGCGCGGCCCGCGCCTCGATCGGACGGATGGAGGAGGCCGAGGGCGACTTCGCCGCCGCGGCCGTGGCCGGAGATCCGGCGTCCGCCATGTGGCGTGGCTATATCGCCTCGACCCAGGGCGACTGGGCCGCGGCCCGGCAGGCGTTCGCCGCCGGAGCCGTCGCGGCCGACGCCTTCACCCCCCTGTGGCGGGCCCGCTTCGGCGCGGCCCATGCGCAGGCGGCGCTGGAGACCGGCGACCTGCCCGCCGCCCGCGCCCTGCTGGCCTACAGCTTCAGCCAGGGCGCGCCCGCCGCCGACCAGCTGACCGCGCATCTGGTCCAGGCCAAACTTTTCGAGATCGACGGCCAGTCGGACCGCGCCCTGGCCGTCTATACCGCCGTCAGCCGGGCGCCGCTGGACGCCGTTTCGGTGCCCGCCAAACTGGGCGTGGTCCGCCTGTCGCTGGCCAAGGGAAAGATGAAGCCCGGCGACGCCGCGAAAGAATTGGAAGCCCTGCGCTGGCGCTGGCGCGGCGACGCCACGGAACTGGCCGTCATCCGGCAACTGGGCCAGCTCTATCTGTCCCAGGGCCTGTACCGCGAGGCCCTGACCGCGCTGAAGGGCGCTGGCCCGGGTCTGAACCGGCTCGAGGGCGCCGCCGACATCCAGGCGGATCTGGGCGACGCCTTCCGCATGCTGTTCCTCGAGGGCGGAGCCGACGGCCTGCAGCCCGTCCAGGCCCTCGGCCTGTTCTACGACTTCCGCGACCTGACCCCCATCGGCGCCGACGGCGACGAGATGGTGCGCCGGCTGGCCCGGCGGCTGGTCGACGTCGACCTTCTGGACCAGGCGGCCGAACTGCTGAAATACCAGGTCGAGAACCGGCTCGAAGGGGTGGCCAAGGCCCAGGTCGCGACCGATCTGGCCACCGTCTATCTGATGGACCGCCAGCCCGAGCCCGCGCTGCAGGCCATCTGGGGCTCGCGCTCCACCCTGCTGCCGGGCGCGCTGAACGCCGAGCGACGGGCGCTGGAGGCCCGCGCCCTGACCCAGCTGGGGCGCTATGACCACGCGCTCGAGATTCTCGGCGACGACGCCACCTCCGAGGCGCGCGAGGTTCGCGCCGAGGTCTTCTGGAAACAGCAGAAATGGCTCCAGGCGGCCGCCCTGTACGAGGCCCGTCTGGGCCAGCGCTTCGCGGATCCGGCGCCCCTGACCGCCGAGGAGGAGGCGCGGCTGATTCGCGCCGGGGTGGGCTATTCGCTGGGCCATGACAGCGCGGGCCTGAACCGGCTGTCGCGGAACTATCGCCCGTTCATCGCCGGGGCGCGGGCGAAGACGGCCCTTTCGATCGCACTGGACGACGACGGCGTGGAGCCCGGCGATTTCGCCGCCCTCACCGCTTCGGCCGACACCTTCGCCGGCTGGGTCACGGCCATGAAGGACGAGCTGAAAACGAAAACGGGCGGGAACCGCGCCGCGGCCCCCGCCCGTCCTCAAGCTGCGGCGCCGGCTACGAGGCCGGCTGCCTGAGACCTTTCGGTCTTACTTGTTCACCGCATCCTTGAGCGGCTTCGAAACGCGGAAGCGCACGGCCTTCGAGGCGGCGATCTTGATCGTCGCGCCGGTGGCCGGGTTGCGGCCTTCACGGGCGGCGCGGGCGGCGGTGTCGAACACGCCCAGGTTGGAGATGCGCACGTCGCCGCCGCCGATCAGCGACTTGTGGATGTTCTTGACGAGGGCGTCGAGCATGCGGCCGGCGTCGGCTTGGCTGACACCGGCGTCCTTGGCGACGGAGGCGATGAGTTCGGCTTGGGTGGTCATGTGGGTCGTTTCCCGATGAAGCTCGCCCCTCGATTCAGGGGCGATGACGGACGGATTGACGCCGCTTTTTGTCAGCTTGGCAAGCGACTTCGCCGCTGTAACCCCCACGGGGTGGGGATTTATCCGGTACCGGACGCTCGCTGGAAGCTCTCGACCAGGCTTCCGGCGACCAGTCTCCAGCCGTCCACGAGCACGAAAAAGATCAGCTTGAACGGGAGGGAAATCACTACCGGAGGAAGCATCATCATGCCCATGGACATGAGCACGCTGGCGACCACCAGATCGATCACAAGGAACGGAACGAAAAGGAGAAATCCGATTTCGAAGGCCTTCTTCAGTTCGCTGATCATGAAGGCCGGAGTGACCACCCTCAGGGGCAGGTCGGCGGCCGCCGTCGGGGCCTCCAATTGCGACAGCCGGACGAACAGGGCGAGGTCGTCCCGGTCCACCTGCGCCAGCATGAAAGTCTTCACAGGTTCCGACGCCGCATCGAAGGCCTGGGGCAGCTCCATCTGCTGATCCAGCAGGGGTCGGATGCCCGAATCATATGCGTCCTGCCAGGTCGGGGCCATCACGATGGCGCTCAGAAACAGGGCCAGGGAGACCAGAACCGCGTTGGGCGGCGACTGCTGCATGCCCAGGGCGGTCCGCAGCAGGGACAGCACCACGACGATTCGCACGAAGCTTGTGGTCATGATGACGATCGAGGGCGCCAGCGACAGGACGGTCATCAGACCGACCAGCTGGACCACCCGTTCGGTCAGGCCCGCGCCGGTGCCCAGATCGACATTGATGGCCGCGCCCGGTCCGCCCGCGGCGGCGATGTCCTGGGCCAGGGCGCCCAGCGGCCACAGCAGGCAGGCGAGGGTGGTGATCAGCGACAGGATCGCCGCGCGCTTCAGCTCGGCGCGGGTGGGCAGAACAAAGACGCCCTTGAGGCTCACTTGGCGGCCTCCGGCCCGCGCGGCTCGATCAGTTCGCGGCCTTCGCCCAGCATCAGCACCCGCTCCTCGCCGTCGATGGAGACCAGCACCAGCCGGCGGGCGGGGTCCAGCATCAGGGTCTCGACCACCTTCATCCGCTTTTCGCCGCGCTCGGCGCTGAGGCGCGCCAGCAGCGACGGCGCGTACCGCCGCGCGCCCCATGCGGCCAGGCCGATGATGCCGAGAGTGATGGCCAGCGCGAAGACGGCGCGGAACAGATCGAGGAAGTCCATGCGCAAGACTTCGGTGATCATGGTTAACGCCGTATTGAGATAACGTCCCGTTAACCATGCACGCGGCAGTTACTGCCTATCTCAGAGGGGCGATCCGCGCCCGACAGGGGTTCCCGACCGTGGGTATCACCGACCTGCCGCTGCTCGGCCAGATCAAGGGCCGCCTGTCCTGGCTGGACGAACGCCAGCGCGTCATTGCCCAGAACGTCGCCAACGCGGACACGCCCGGCTACGTCGGCCGCGACCTGAACCAGCCGACCGATTTCGCCGCGGCGATGCGCGAGGGCGGCGGCGGGGTCCGCATGACCCGCACCAGCGCCATGCATATCGCCCCGACCGGACACGCCGCCCGTTTCGACACACAGACCGCGCCTGATTCGGAGACCACGCTCGACGGCAATTCCGTCGTGGTCGAGGAGCAGATGCTCAAGATGGCCGAGAGCCGCATGGCCTACGACGCGGCCATCGGCTTCTACCAGAAGTCCATGCAGATGCTGCGCATGGCCGCCCGCGCGCCCGGCCGATGAGGAGCTGACCGATGCCTGACCCCATTCCCCCGCGCAACAGCGCCATGGCCGTCGCGGCCAGCGCCCTCAAGGCGCAGCAGTCGCGCATGCGGATCATCGCCGAGAACATCGCCAACGCCCAGTCCACGGCGCAGGTGGCGGGCGGCGAGCCCTACCGCCGTCAGGTCCCCGTCTTCCAGGCGCGCGAGATCGACGGGGCCACCGGGGTGACCCTCGCCGAGGTGCGGCCCGACATGGGCGACTTCCGCAGCGAATACGATCCGGGCCACCCGGCGGCCAACGCCGAGGGCTATGTCCTGCGTCCCAACGTCGACACCCTGGTCGAGGCGATGGACATGCGCGAGGCCCAGCGCGCCTACGAAGCCAACCTCAACATCATCGAGACGGCGCGCTCGATGGACAGCCGCACCCTCGACCTGCTGAAGAAATAGGGCCTGAGCGATGAACCCCTTGATGGCGGCCAAGGCCTATGCGGCGATCCAGGACGGCGCCTCGCCCGTCGGGGGCGCGGCGGGCGCCGGACAGTCGGGCTTCGCCGACATGCTGACCAGCGTCATGGGCGACATGACCCAGAGCTCGCGCGCGGCCGAGACCCAGATGGCCTCGGCGGTGCAGGGGCAGGGCAGTCTGATCGACGTGGTCACCGCCGTGTCCTCGGCCGAGGCCTCGCTGGAGACCGTCATGGCCGTCCGCGATCAGGTGATCCAGGCCTATCAGGAGATCATGCGGATGCCGATCTGACGCCTGTCAGATCCGCGGCGCCCGTCCCCTGAGCCACTGCGACAGCACCCATTTCTCGCCCTTCGTCGGCGGCAGGCCCGCGTGGCGGGTGCGCGGGTCGATCGATCCGTCCGGCAGGGTGTTGGCCCACAGCAGGGCGTCGCCCTTGCGCCCCCGGTGGCGCAGGCCGCCCGCCTCGAACGCCGTCTCCCCGCCCTCGAAATCGTCGTTGAGGAAGACCAGGAAGGTCGCGATCCGCTGCCCCCGGGCCGTCAGGTCGGCGGCGTAGCCCGGCGTCGCCGGATCCAGCCAGTCCACGTGCCAGTCGAACGTCTGTCCGACGTCGTAGTGCAGCACCTGCGTCCATTCGAGCCCCGGCACCGGCAGGCCCGCCGCCCGCGCGATCCGCTCGCGCACCAGCGCCAGCACCACGTCGATCCGGCCGAGGTCGAACTGCGCGGCGGTGTTGGTGCGCACGCTCTCCCGCCGTCCCGTGCCCGTTTCGTGATCATAGACGAGGGCCGGCTCCACCAGGGCCTCCGCCCGGGCGATCATCCAGTCGCAGACGGCCGGGGGCAGGAAGCCGTCGATGGCGAAGATGGCCGGCCCCTGCGACAGCACCCGCGGCCGCGGCGCGTTCAGCCATGCCGCGATGTCGATCCCGCCGTCCGCCCCGGCGAGCAGCGCGATCTGGTCCTTCGCGGATTCCGAGCCCAGTTTCGCCGCCCGGCCCAGCAGCGCCATCGCCCGGTCCCAGTCCGGCGCCACGCCCAGCCCCATGCCGGTCAGGACGGCCAGCCGCGCGGCCGCCGCGCCGTCCCCGGCTTCGGCGGCCTCGGCGAGGGCTGACGGATCGGTTGATGTGGAGGCCTTGGTCACACGACCGTTCTAGGTGCGCGGGCGGCGCAGGCCAAGCCGCCGCTCGGAGCCTCAGCCCTCGAGCGACACGACCGGCTGCAGCCTGGCCGGCGCGCGCCGGGACCGGCCGTTCAGCCAGACACGGATCCGGTCCTGAAGCGGGGTGTCGATCGCGACGTGGAACAGCCAGGCGAAGGCGAAGGCCGCCGCCACGCCGCCGGCCCACAGCGCCCACTGCGCCGGAACGGGCAGGGCGAACCGGGCGATGGCGACATTGGCGGCGCCGAACCAGGCGATGCGAACGACCTCGTTGGTGATGAACATCGAGAACGACACCTGCGCCGCCTTCTCGATCCATTTCGAGGGCCGCGGCGTCGGGATGGCGCCGGCCGCCAGGATGATGATCGAGATGCAGGCCAGCGAGAGCAGGGCGTTCTTGTCGAAGGACTGGGCCAGGGCGAGACCCAGGGCGGCCGCCACGCCGCTCCACCGGGCCAGCCGGGGATCGATCCAGACCTTCTGGGCGAACCAGGCCAGCGACATGCCGAGGAAGAACAGCGGCAGGGCCCGGAAGAAGCCCAGGCCCATGGGCATCTGGTAGACGGGATAGCCGAACAGGCTCCAGGTCAGCTGGTTGGCCAGCAGATACAGGCCGACGCCCAGCGCCAGCACGCTCCACGGCCCCAGACGGACCAGTCCCCTGAGGATCCACGGGAAGGCCAGGTAACAGCCGATCAGGGCCGAGATCGACCAGCTGGGCGCGTTCCAGCCGTAGCCGCCGGGCACGCCGAACGCCTGCACCAGACCCATCTGCGCGGGCAGCTGGCTCCAGTCGAACCACTCGGGGGCCCGGGGCGCGAGGCCCAGGGCGGCGCTGCCGGTCACGAGGGCGATCAGGCTCAGACCCATCATGATGTGCGCCGGCCAGACCCGCAGGAACCGCTTGGCGAAGAAGGCGCCGGCCGACATCCGGCCTCCGGCGACGGACGCCCCGTACACGCGCATCAGCACATAGCCGCTGTCGATCAGGAAGAAGTTGGTCAGCAGGAAGCCGCCCCGCTCGAACACCGGGTGCAGGCCCTCGGCCAGCGCAACCGGGCCCGAGCCCTGGAAATGGTGCACGATGATCAGCGCGGCCACAATGAAACGCAGGGCGTCGAGCCACCCGCCCCTGACGATGGGCGTTGTCTCATTTCGGGTCGATATCGCCGTCCAGGCCATGGGAAAGGCCTCCTTTGAGGCGATTTCCGCAAGGATCGGGCCGCGATTATTCCCCTACAGCTTGCCGAAGGCGACGCCGCGCCAGCCCCAGCCGGCGTCGAGGACGGCGGCCCGGACCGGATTTTTGATCTCGGTGGTGTCGAAGGCGTAGTCGTAGACCTCGCCGAACGAACCGTCCTCGCGGAAGGCGTAGACGGTCTCGAAGCTCTTCTCGAACTGCTGGCCGCGCGAAGCGCTGGCGCTGGCGCTCAGCGTCGGCACGCCGGCCCGCCACTCGACCTCCCACAGCTCGTCGACGGCCCGGACCTCGCCCTTGGCCTCGTCGAACTTCATCAGGATCTTGAAGACCTTCTTGATGCCGGCCTTGGCGAAGATCTCGTACCATTTGGCGTCGACGATCCGCCACTCGGCGACCATGTCGACCCCTTCCTTCTTGCCGTCGCGGATCACGAACGGGGCCGTCGCCCGGTTCACGGCCATCAGGCTCTTGCGCAGGCCGGCCACGGACTGGCGCTCGGTCCCGGCGCGCGGCGCCTTGCTTCCTGTCAGAAAGTCGAAAAGTCCCATGGCCGTCCCCCGAACAATGTCGGACGACAGTGGTCGATCAGGGCCGTGAAGACCAGCGTTCTTAGCCGCCCCTTACGAGCCGCAGGAATTCCTCGCGCGTCCGGGCGTCGTCGCGCAGCACGCCGGTCAGGTGGCTGGTGATCAGGCTGGTGCCCGGAGCGTTGACCCCCCGCAGGGTCATGCAGCTGTGCTCGGCCTCGATGACCACGCCCACGCCCTGGGGCTGCAACACCTCCTGGATGGCCTTGGCGATCTCGGAGGTCATCTTCTCCTGGATCTGCAGACGGCGGGCGTAGCCCCGCACCACCCGCGCCAGCTTGGAGATGCCGACGACCCGGTCGGTCGGCAGATAGGCGACGTGGGCGCGCCCGATCACCGGCAGCATGTGGTGTTCGCACACGCTGACGAAGCGGATGTCCCTCAGCACGATCAGCTCGTCATAGCCGCCGACCTCCTCGAAGGTCCGCTCCAGATATTCGCGCGGATCGACGTCATAGCCGGCGAACATCTCGCGATAGCTGCGGGCCACGCGGTCGGGCGTGTCCAGCAGGCCCTCGCGGTCGGGGTCGTCCCCGGTCCAGCGGATCAGGGTGCGGACGGCGGCGCGGACCTCGTCCTCGTCCGGCAGATCGACCTCCGGCCGCTGACCGCCGCGGCGAGGCAGGGGCGTCCCGGCGGCGCGCGCCAGGGCCTCGCGTTCCCGCCAGCTGCCGTCGCAATTCTCGTCGTGGACGTGGCGGGGGTCATCCATGGTCGGGCATCCTTTGGCCGGCGGTTCCGGAGCCGGACTCCACCTTGGGCGAACATGCGTCCTTAGACCGCGAAGCCGGTCGAAGTTCCAGCCCTGTTCAGCGCCCGGCGGAGACTTCCGCCGACGCCCGATGCGGGAGCGGCCCCGCCGGTCCTGTCGGCCTCCTGCCAGGGCGTGCGCCCCGGTCCGGCTCCGGCCGGCGCATCAGCGGCCCGAGGCTGACGTCCGTCTGCGCTGCAAGACCTCCGGCCCGCGCCAGGTGGCGTTGAGGCTGAACGCAGACCAGGAATCCAGTCCGGTGATCCTTTGCGGCTCCGGCTGCCGGCGCACCACGATCGGGTCCGCTCGATCGCTGACCGAAGACCTCCCCGCGTCGAACATCTCATCATATTCCGGTTGAAGTTCCTCGTCGGGCCCTTCGGGGAGGTTGAACCCGCCCGGTCTTTCTCCGTCCCCCCGCCCCGGGGCGGGGCGCGGGGGCAGGTGGGGAAAGGGGCCTCCCCGGCCGGCGACCATCCCCAGCAGCACGCGATGGTCCTCGGCGCTGTTGCTGAAAAGCAGGTCGTTCCTCGCCTGAAGGTCGGCCAGTTCGCGCTCCTGGCCCGCCAGCCGATTCCTCACGGCCAGGACGGCAAGTCCGAGGCGCCGCACGCCCGCCGCCCGCGCCGCGACCGGCACGGCGATCTTCAGATCGCCGATGGCGAGTTGCTCGAGCCGGTCGGCGATGACGTCATACGGCGCGGACGCCGCGCGAACCGCGAACCAGGCGGCGAGCCAGACCGTCGCCGAAGCCGCCACCCCGCCCAGGATCATCATCGACGCCATCTGGATCGCCGCCGCGCGCCCCGACGCGGTGAAAGCCCTGGCCAGGACTTCGGTGATCCGATCGAATTCGAACGCCGCAAACGCGCCGAACAAGGCTGCGGCGAAGGTGCCGATCACGACGGGGACCAGTCGCTCATCCCTCATGACTCCCTCCCCCGGGGATTCACGCCGTCCGCGGCCGTCAGCCGGGCCCATTTCCGGATCCAGGTCTGGTTGCGCACCGGGGCCTCCGGACCCGTGTGCGTCTGCGCGTCCCAGGGCACGATCTTCAGCGGTTCGAGAGCCGGATCGTAGACCACGACCCGCAAGGGCGCTCCTCGCACGGCCGGAGGGGGCGACGAATGCGACGCCGCCTTTGGCGCAGCGCGGGCCCCGGCCGCGGTGCAACCGGTTTCCGCACAGGCTTCGGCGGATGATTCCGCCGGCCCGTTGAGGAGACTCCAGGTCACGCTCGAAAACAGCACGAAGGCGATGATCGGAGGAAGAAGGCCGGCGGTGACCGTTGCCCCGGGTGCGGCAGGGGATAATTCCCTGCGATGTTCGCACAGTTGACCTGATAACGCAGTCATCTGGATGTCCTCTCGGACCCCCCGGATTCAACTCTGTTCCTGAATTCGCGCAAAGAAAACAGTTAATCGGACCACCTCGGGTTCAGGCCGATAGCCGCGGCCAGGGTTTTCCCTAACCTCTCGTTAACCACGAACCCGGCATTCCTTGCCCGGTGGCGGCCCGGGTTAGTGGAGCGTGGAATGAACGGCGCGGATGTTCTGGATGTGGGGCGCGACGCCCTGTGGCTGACGATCCAGCTGTGCCTGCCCGTCCTGCTGGTCGGGCTGGTGGTCGGCGTGGTGATCGGCCTGGTCCAGGCCCTGACGCAGATCCAGGAACAGACCCTGATCTATGCGCCCAAGATCATCGCCATCTTCGTGGCCCTTCTGCTGTTCCTGCCGCTGATGGGCGCCCTGCTGGGCGGCTTCATGCGCGAGATCGCCGTCCGCATCGCCGGCATGTGACGATGACGGCCTCCGTCATCACGGGGTAGGGGATGGAGCCTTACGCCACATCGGAACAGGTCTGGCAGGGCGCGCTGATCTTCGCGCGGATCGGCGCGGTGCTGCTCATGCTGCCCGGCATCGGCGAAAGCTATGTGCCGCCGCGCATCCGCCTGTCGCTCGCCCTGGTGGTGGCGCTGGCCCTGTGGCCGGTCATCTCGGGCGTGCTGCCGGCGCTGCCCGCCAGCGTCGGCGGCATGGCCGGCTGGATCATCCGCGAGGTCATCGTCGGCCTGATGATCGGCGCCCTGCTGCGCAGCTTCACCACGGCGCTGGCGACGGCGGGCGAGATCGTGGCGCTGCAGACCACCCTGGCCTTCGCCCAGACCGCCAACCCGATGCAGGCCCAGCCGGGCTCGACCATCGCCGCCTTCCTGATGCTGCTCGGCACGACCCTGATCTTCGCCACCAACACCCATCACCTGTTCATCGCCGGGCTGGTCGGCTCGTATGAGCTGATCGCGCCGGCCCGGCCGCTGATCACCGGCGACTTCGCCGAACTGGCCATCCGCACCCTGGGCGACGCCTTCATGCTGGGGGTCCAGCTGTCCGCGCCCCTGCTGGTCTTCGCCCTGATCTTCAACATCGCCTCGGGGCTGATCGGCCGCGTCATGCCGCAGTTCCAGGTCTTCTTCGCCGCCGCCCCGCTCAGCATCATCCTGGGCCTGTCGGTCTTCGCCCTCAGCCTCGGCGTCCTGGGCACGGTCTTCATCGACCGCTACCGCGCCCTGGCCCAGATCTTCGCGGGAGGCGCCGGTGGCTGAAGGCGCCGATCCCGAGTCGAAGACAGAAGAGGCGACACCGCGAAAACTCGAGGACGCGCGAAAGAAGGGCGACGTCGCCAAATCGCCGGACGTCGCCTCGACCCTGTCGCTGGCGGGCGCTTCGGCGGCCGTGCTGATGACCGGCGGCTATTTCGCCACCTCCATGGCCGAACAGTTCCTGCCCTTCATCGCCTCGCCCCACCTCATGCTGGGCGGACTGGAGACCGGGGCGGGGGTCGAGATCGGCGTCACCGCCCTGTGGGCCGTCGCGCCGTTCTTCGGCGTGGTGATGCTGGCCACCATCCTGGGCGGCGTCGGCGGCAACGTGGCCCAGTCCGGCCTGATCTTCACCGCCGAAAAGCTGAAGCCCGACTGGTCCAAGGTGAACCCCATGGCGGGGTTCAAACGCATCTTCGGCCCCGACGGCCTGGTGCAGTTCATCAAGACCTTCATCAAGCTGCTGGCCGTCGGCTTCATCTGCTGGCTGGTGCTGAAGCCGCATCTGCGCGAGCTGGAGAACATGGCGGCCATGCCGCCGGCGATGATCCTGCCGGTCGCGCGCGACATGATCCTGGCGCTGATCACGGCGACCCTGGTCCTGCTCGGCTTCACCGCCGGCGCCGATTTCCTGTGGCAGAAATTCCGCTTCGCCGAGCGGATGAAGATGACCAAGGAAGAGATCAAGGAAGACTACAAGACGTCCGAGGGCGACCCGCACGTCAAGGCGAAGCTCAAGCAGATCCGGGCCCAGCGCAGCCGCCAGCGGATGATGCAGAACGTGCCCAAGGCCACGGTGATCATCACCAACCCGACCCACTATTCCGTGGCCCTGCGCTACGAGCCGGGCGAGGGCGATCCGGCGCCGGTCTGTGTCGCCAAGGGCGTCGACGCCCTGGCCCTGCGCATCCGCGAGATGGCGCGCGACCACAATGTGCCGATCGTCGAGAACGTGCCGCTGGCCCGCGCCCTCTACGCCGCCGTCGATGTCGACGAGACCATCCCCCGCGAGCATTTCGAGGCGGCCGCCAAGGTCATCGGCTTCGTCATGCAAAAGCGGAAGAAGCGTTGATCGTTCAAGACTCTTAACTCCGCATTTACCATGAGCCCGGCAGTTTCTGCCTGGCGGGCGTCTGTAAGGACCCGTGAGTATTCGGGGCGGGACGCGTGGGCGGCTTCACGGCGGCGTTGCAGAGATTCGGGATCGGTCGGCTGACCGTGGTGCTGGGCGTCGCCGCCGGCGTCGCGGCCGTGCTGGTCGCCGTCATGCTGCGCATCGGCCAGGCCCCCGACGCCCTGCTCTATTCCAACCTCGACCTGCGCGAAGCCTCGGAAGTCACCACGGCGCTGGACAGCGCCGGCATCAAATATTCCTCCAAGGGCGACGGCTCGACCATCTTCGTCAGCCGCGACGAGGTGGGCGAGGCCCGCATGCTGGTCGCCGGCAAGGGCCTCGTGACCTCGGGCAGCGTCGGCTACGAGATATTCGACAACCAGTCGGTCCTCGGCCAGACCGAGTTCCAGCAGAACCTGAACGAAAAGCGCGCCCTCGAGGGCGAGCTGTCGCGCACCATCATGAGCATGCGCGGCATCAACTCGGCCCGCGTCATGATCGCCCTGCCGCGCCGCGAACTGTTCCAGTCCGACGCCGCCGACCCGACCGCCTCGATCGTCGTCGGCGTCACGGGCGGCCAGCTGTCGGGGGCCCAGGTCCAGGCGATCCGCAACGTCGTGGCCTCGTCGGTCCCGAACCTGAAGCCGGAAAAGGTCACCCTGACCGACACCTCCAACCGCACGCTCGCGGCCGGTTCGGACGCCGAGGGCTTCAGCGCCGCCTCCGCCCAGGACGCGCAGGAAACCACCGAGGCCCGGCTGCAGAACCGCATCAAGGACATCGTCGAGGGCGTCGTCGGCGTCGGCGGCGCGCGCGTCCAGGTCACGGCCGACATCGACCACAGCCGCTCGACCACCCAGGAACAGCGCTACGACCCCGACGGCCAGGTCGTCCGCTCGACCTCGACCAACGGCACCGAGTCCAGCGACACCACGGCCACGCCGGACGGCGGCGCCACGGCCACCAACAACATCCCCGGCGGCGCGGACCCCGCCGCGGCCGCCGCCGGCTCGCGCGACACCGCCAACACCGAGACCACCAACTACGAGATCTCCAACACCACCACGACGACGGTGAAGGAAGCCGGCGAGATCAAGCGGCTGGCCGTGTCGGTCGCCGTCGACGGCAAATGGACCCCCGGCGCCAACGGCGCGGCGCCGACCTACGCCGCCCGCACGCCCGCCGAGATCGAGCAGATCAAGGCCCTGGTCTCGGCCGCCGTCGGCATCGATCTTGAGCGCGGCGACAAGATCGAGGTGCTGAACACCCGCTTCAACCGCGACCTGGCCGTCGTCGGCGGCGAGGAGGCCAAGTCCTCGCTGTTCGACTTCACCAAGAACGACCTGATGCGGGGCGTGGAGCTGCTGGTCCTGCTGATCACGGGCGTCCTGCTGATCTTCTTCGTCCTGCGCCCGCTGCTGAAGTCGGCCTCGGGCGGCGCTACGGGCGGCGCGATGCCGCTGGCCGGCGGCCTGCCCGGCGGCGGCCCGGTGACGGCGCTGCAGACCACCACCGTCATGGGCGGCGCGCCGATGCATCAGCTGACCGGCCCGCCCTCCGACATGGAGCATCGCCTCGACATCGCCCGCATCGAGGGCCAGGTGAAGGCGTCCTCGGTCAAGAAGGTCGCGGACTTCGTCGAGAAACATCCTGACGAGTCCACCTCCATCCTGCGCAGCTGGGTGCACGAAGGCTGATGCCCGCGCGGATGGTCTCCAAGAAGCCGGTCGTCGAGGACGCCAAGAAGCTGTCCGGTCCGGAGAAGGCCGCCGTCATCCTGCTGTCGCTCGGCGAGGACCACACCCGCCTGTGGCAGAGCCTGGACGACGAGGAAATCAAGGAAATCTCCCAGGCCATGGCCGGCCTCGGCTCGGTCAGCTCCGCGGTCGTCGAGGAGCTGATGGTCGAGTTCGTCTCGGGCATGAGCGGCTCGGGCTCGGTCATGGGCAGCTACGAACAGACCCAGCGCCTGCTGGCGGCCTTCATGCCCGCCGAGCGCGTCGAAGGGCTGATGGAAGAGATCCGCGGCCCGGCCGGCCGCACCATGTGGGACAAGCTCGGCAATGTGAACGAGGCCGTCCTCGCCAACTATCTGAAGAACGAATACCCCCAGACCGTCGCCGTGGTCCTGTCCAAGATCAAGGCGGACCACGCGGCCCGCGTCCTGACCAGCCTGCCCGAGGACTTCGCCCTCGAATGCGTGCAGCGGATGCTGCGCATGGAGCCGGTCCAGCGCGACATCCTCGACAAGATCGAGCAGACGCTGCGCACCGAATTCATGTCGAACCTGGCCCGCACCTCCAAGCGCGACAGCCACGAGATGATGGCCGACATCTTCAACAGCTTCGACCGCCAGACCGAGGCCCGCTTCATCGGCGCGCTGGAAGAGCGCAACCGCGAGGCCGCCGAACGCATCCGCGCCCTGATGTTCGTCTTCGAGGATCTGGCCAAGCTGGACCCCGGCGGCATCCAGACCCTGCTGCGCGGCGTCGAGAAGGACTCCCTGGCCCTGGCGCTGAAGGGCTCCTCGGAATCCCTGCGCGAACTGTTCTTCTCCAACATGTCCGAACGCGCCTCCAAGATCATGCGCGAGGACATGGAGTCGATGGGCCCCGTCCGCCTCAAGGACGTCGATCAGGCCCAGATGGCCATGGTCCAGGTCGCCAAGGACCTCGCCGCCAAGGGCGAGATCATGCTGGTGGGCCAGGGCGGCGACGATGAGCTGATCTACTGACATGACCCATCAGCCGCTCAGCACCCCCTACGCCTTCGACACCGAGTTCGACGCCTCCGGCGTGGTCGTCCAGGCCACGGCCTTCCGCCCGACCAAGCGCTCCTACGCCCCGCTGGAGGTCGACGCCCTGATCGCCCAGGCCCGGATGGAGGCGCGCGAGGAAGCCCTGGCCGAGAGCGCCAACGTCCAGGCCATGGCCCTGTCCGACATCGCCCGGGCGCTGGACGCGGCCATTCCGGCCCTGACCCAGGTCGCCCACGCCCACCGCGAACAGTCGGCCGGGCTGGCATTGTCCGCCGCCCGGGTCGTCGCCGCCTCGGCTCTCGACCGCTTCCCCGCCGCGCCCCTGCAGGCCGCGCTGGAAGCCCTGGGCCAGGAGGTCGATTCCTCGCCGCGTCTCGTCATCCGCACCGGCGATCTCGACGAGGCGACCCACGCCCGCATCGAACAGCTGTGCGCCGACGCCGGCTTCTCCGGCGTGGTCGCCTTCCGCAACGAGCCGGCGATGCCCGCCGCCGCCTTCCAGCTGGAATGGGCCGACGGCCGCGCCGCCTTCGATCCCGCCGAAGCCTTCGCCCGCATCGGCGAGGCCCTGAACTCCGCCCTGGCCGCCGAAGCCGGCCATGCCGAAACCCTGACCCCTGAACCCCCGCTGGAAGGAAGGCCGTAATGGCGTCCGACACCATGTCCCTGGAGGAGTTCCCGGACTCCACCGCCCTGACCGTCGCCGACGAGGCGTTCGACAAGACCGCCAGCGACCTGGCCCCCGTCTTCGACGTGCCCGTCAACATCTCGGCCGTCCTGGGCAAGGCCCACATGTCCGTGGCCCAGCTGCTGAAGCTGAACCGGGGATCGGTGCTTCAGCTGGACCGCAAGGTCGGCGAGGCCATCGACATCTTCGTCAACAACCGTCTGGTCGCCCGCGGCGAGGTCGTCGTCGTCGAGGACCGGCTGGGCGTGACCATGACGGAAATCATCAAGACGGAAGACAGCAACGCCTGATCGGCGCGGCTTGTAGTGATTAGAGGAGAAGACCCATGCGGCTTCTGGTGGTTGGCAGGCTCAGCGGACAGCTGGCGACGGCGGTGAAGATGGCCATGGCGCACGGCGCCAAGGTCAGCCACGTCGAGCGCGGCGATCAGGCGACGGAACAGCTGCGCCGGGGGCAGGGCGCCGACCTGCTGATGGTCGACTATCGCGTCGACATCGCCGCCCTGATCGCGGCCAACGAGAACGAGCGCATCCATGTGCCGGTGGTGGCCTGCGGCGTCGACGCCGACGCCACGGACGCCGCCAACGCCATCCGCGCCGGGGCCAAGGAGTTCATTCCGCTTCCGCCCGAGGCCGATCTGATCGCCGCCGTCCTGTCCGCCGTCGCCGATGACGACCGCCCGCTGATCTCGGCCGATCCGTCGATGAAGGCGGTCATCATGCTGGCCGACCAGGTCGCCCGCTCTGAAGCCTCCATCCTGATCACCGGCGAAAGCGGCGTCGGCAAGGAGGTGATGGCCCGTTACCTCCACAGCGGCTCCAAGCGCGCCGACCGTCCCTTCATCAGCGTCAACTGCGCCGCCATCCCCGACAATCTGCTCGAGTCCGAACTGTTCGGCCACGAGAAGGGGGCCTTCACCGGGGCCATGGCCCGCCGCATCGGCAAGTTCGAGGAGGCCGACGGCGGCACCCTGCTGCTGGACGAAATCTCCGAGATGGACGTGCGCCTGCAGGCCAAGCTGCTGCGCGCCATCCAGGAGCGCGTCATCGACCGCGTCGGCGGGACCAAACCCGTGCCGGTCAACATCCGTATCATCGCCACCTCGAACCGCGACCTGGCCCGCTCGGTCAGCGAGGGGACCTTCCGCGAAGACCTGCTGTACCGCCTGAACGTCGTGAACCTGCGCCTGCCCGCCCTGCGCGAGCGGCCGGGCGATATCGCGGTCCTGGCCGACCACTTCGTCAAGAAATACGCCGCCGCCAACGGCGTGGCGGTCCGCCCGATCTCGGTCGACGCCCGGCGGGCCCTGGTCTCGCACCGCTGGAACGGCAACGTCCGCGAGCTGGAAAACGCCATGCACCGCGCCGTGCTTCTGGCGGTCGGTCCCGAGATCGACGTCGAGGCCATCCGCCTGCCGGACGGCCAGCCGCTCAGCGCAGGCTCGCACGGCGCCGCCCATGACGTCGGCGTCGCCGGCCGGGCCGCACATGTCGCCGATGTCGTCACCCGCGCCCACGTTGGCCAGACGGTGGCGCAGATGGAAAAGACCCTGATCCTCGACACCCTGTCGCACTGCCTCGGCAACCGCACCCATGCGGCCACCATCCTGGGCATTTCAATCCGGACCCTGCGCAACAAGCTGAACGAATACGCCGACGAGGGCACGCAGATCATCGCGCCGCAGTCGGGCGTGGCGGCCGGTTACGCGGCCGCCTGAGCATGACTGGCATGAACCGCAGAAGCGTCCTGACCGGCTTCGGCGCCCTGGGCGTCGCGGGCTGCACGCCGCTGATCGGCGAAATGATGAACTGGGACCGGGACATGGAGGCCGTCGAGGCGCGCCATGGCGGCCGTCTCGGCATCGCTGTTTCCGCCAGCAACCGGAGCCTCGCCTACAATCCGGAGCATCGGTTCGTCTATTGCTCGACCTTCAAGATGTATCTGGCCGCCGCCACCCTGCTGCGGGTGCAGGCGGGCGAGGAACGTCTCGACCGGGCCGTGCCGGTCACCGCCGCCGACATGCTGTCGACTGCGCCGGTCACCCAGCCCGCCGTAGGCGAAACCCTGACCATCGAACAGCTGATGAAGGGGACGGTCGAGGTCAGCGACAATCCGGCCGCCAACATCCTGATCCGCGAACTGGGCGGCCTCGATGCGATGCGCGCCTTCTATCGCGGCATCGGCGATCAGAGCACGACGGTCGACCGGATGGAGATGGAGCTCAACCGCGTCGACGGCGACAAGGACACCATCACGCCCAAACAGTGCGTCGCCAATCTGCACCGTCTGTGCGTCGACGCCCAAAGCCCGCTGAGCGCGGAGTCGCGCGATCGGCTGCTGGGCTGGATGTTCGCCTCGCCGACCGGCGCCGCCCGCATCAAGGCCGGCGTTCCCACCGGCTGGCGCGTGGCCCACAAGACGGGCACCGGCGGCTACGGTCCGACCAATGACATCGGGGTCCTCTATCCGCCGTCGGGCGATCCGGTCTGCATCGCCGTCTATTTCCACGCCACGGAGTCCTCAACCCCGGCCCAGCGTGAAGCGGTCATCGCCGATGCGACCCGCATCGCCCTGAAGGCCCTCGGCTACGACGTGGCGGCATGACGGATATCCCCGCCGGCGTGATGATGAAGGACGGCTACGCACGTCCGACCGGCCGGGACATGCTGGGCTGGGTCGCGCGGGGCGAGGTGGCGATGGCCATCGGCGTCATCGGCGTGATCCTGCTGCTGATCCTGCCGATCCCGACCTTCCTGCTGGATATCCTGCTGGCGCTGTCGCTGGTTTCCAGCGTGCTGATCCTGATGACCGCGGTCATGATGAAGAAGCCGCTCGACTTCGCCATCTTCCCGACGGTCCTGCTGGTCACCACCCTGTTCCGCCTGGGCCTGAACCTGGCCTCGACGCGTCTGGTGCTCAGCCACGGCCACGAGGGCTCGGGCGGCGCCGGCCAGGTGATCCAGGCCTTCGGCAGCCTGATGATGGGCGGCAGCTTCATCATCGGCATCATCATCTTCGCCATCATCCTGGTGGTGAATTTCGTGGTCATCACCAAGGGCTCGACCCGCATCGCCGAGGTCTCGGCCCGCTTCACCCTCGACTCCATGCCGGGCAAGCAGATGGCCATCGACGCCGATCTGTCGTCCGGCCTGATCGACGAGGAGACCGCCAAGCGCCGCCGCAAGGAGCTGGAGCAGGAATCGACCTTCTTCGGCGCCATGGACGGCGCCTCGAAATTCGTCCGCGGCGACGCCGTCGCCGGGCTGATCATCGTCTTCATCAACGCCATCGGCGGCATACTGATCGGCACGATCCAGCACGGCATGCCGATCGGCGAGGCCGCCAACAGCTACGTCGCCCTGACCATCGGCGACGGTCTGGTGACCCAGGTGCCCGCCATCGTCATCTCCATCGCCGCCGGCTTCCTGGTGTCCAAGGC
>NZ_JAKFEB010000171.1:0-9331 GCF_036677305.1 Brevundimonas sp.
CTAGCCGACGTAGCCGGCCTGCATCAGCTCGGCGATATGGACGATGGCCATCGGCCGGTCGTCCTCGACCACCAGCAGGGTGGCGATCTTGTTCTGGGTCATCAGGTCGACGGCGTCGCTCATGCGGGCGTCGGGGCCGATGACCTTGGGTTTCGCGCTCATGACGTCGGCGGCGGTCAGGCCGTTCAGGTCGCGCGAGAAGGCCCGGCGGACGTCGCCGTCCGTGACGATTCCGGCGAGGGTTCCGTCGTCGGCCAGCACGGCCGCGGCGCCCTTGCGGCCCTCGGTGATGGCCGAGACGACCTCGGCGAAGGTCGCGCCCAGGGGCACGGTGGCGGGCGCGGGCGGGCGGTCGCCCATCCAGTCGCGCACGCTCTGCAGGCTCATGCCCAGCTTGCCGCCCGGGTGGTGCAGGCCGAAGGCCTCGGCGGTGAAGCCGCGCCGGTCCATCAGCACCATGGCCAGGGCGTCGCCAAGGGCCAGGGTCATCAGGGTCGAGGTCGTCGGCGCCAGGCCGTTGGGGCAGGCCTCGGCCACCTGGGGCATGGTCAGGCAGACGGCCGACGAACGCCCGAGGAAGCTGCCGGGCCGCTGGGTCAGGCCGATGACGGGAATGCCCTCGCGCTGGCAATAGATCAGCGGATCGCGCAGTTCGCGGCTCTCGCCCGAGTTGGAAATGGCCAGCAGGGTGACGTCCTTGCGCAGCATGCCCAGGTCGCCGTGGCTCATCTCGGCCGGGTGGACGAAGAAGGCGTTGGTGCCCGTCGAGGCGAGGGTCGCGGCGATCTTGCCGCCGATGTGTCCCGACTTGCCCATGCCGGTGACCACCAGATAGCCGGGGCGCGACAGGATGATGTCGCAGGCGCGGGCGATGCTGTCGTCGAGGCTGGCCTCCAGCGCCTGCAGGGCGGCGATGTTCAGCTGGATCACCTCGCGGGCGCGGGCGGTCATGGCTTCGGCGTTGGCGGGGAGCGGCGGGGCGGCGTCGGTCATGGGCGGGAATTGGCCTATCCGGGCCGGATTCACAACGCCCGGCCCCGCCCGCTTCATGCTGCGCTGCGAAGAAAAGCTTCACCATGAGACAACCAACCGGGCCCCGGCGCGTTCAGCGTGGATGGGGACGTCGAACCAGAACACAGCCGTGACAAAGACGGCCGCCGAAGCCATGCCGCATCTCCCGAACCCGCCCGCCTCGCTGCGCCGGCCTGCGCTGTTCCTCGACATGGACGGGGTCCTGGCGCCGCTCGCCGAGACGCCGGACGCCGTCGTGCCGGACGCCCGTCGCACCGCCGTACTGCGCCGGCTGGCGGAGCGGCTGCAGGGGCGGGTGGCCATCATCAGCGGCCGGACCATCGCGGAAATCGACCGCATCGCCGAAAGCGCCGCGGCCTCAGCCTCGGGGGTTCACGGGCTTGAGCGGCGGCGCGCCGACGGTTCGCTGGACCGCGCCGAGGCCGATCCGGCGGTGCGCGACGCAGTCGCCGCATTTCACAGTTTCGCCCGCAACCGGCCCGGCGTGATCGTCGAGGACAAGACGGTGTCGGCCGGTCTCCACTATCGCCAGGCCCGGGGCGAGGCGGACGCCGTCGCGGCCCTCGCCGAACGGCTGGCCGGGGAGACGGGCCTGACCCTGCAGCCCGGCAACCTGGTGGTGGAGCTGAAGACGCCGGGCACGGACAAGGGCACAGCCCTGGCCGCCTTCATGGCCGAGTCCCCGTTCAAGGGGTCGACGCCGGTGATGCTGGGCGACGACCTGACGGACGAGGACGGCTTCCGCGCCGCCGAGGCGCTCGGCGGGTTCGGGGTGCTGGTGGGGCCGCCGCGCCGGACCGCCGCCCGCCATGGCCTGCCCGACGTGGACGCCGTCCTCGCCTGGCTGGACAGCGTCGAGGAGACCGCATGACCCCGAACCTGGACCTCGCCCCCGTCGGCAACTGCTCCATCAGCGCCCTGATCGACCGCAACGGCCGCTATGTCTGGGCCTGCGCGCCCAGGGTGGACGGGGATCCGGTGTTCTCGGCCCTGATGGACGGCTCCGACCCCGACCACGGATTCTGGGACATCGAGCTGGAGGGGCAGACGGGGGTCGAACAGGCCTATATCCGCAACACGCCGGTCCTGCGCACCGTCCTGACGGCGGAAGACGGCGCGGCGGTCGAGATCATCGACTTCGCCCCGCGCCACCCCAAGCACAGCCGCACCTACCGGCCGCTGGCGTTCGGGCGGATCGTCCGGCCGCTGGGCGGGGCGCCGCGTATTCGCGTGCGCCTGCGTCCCTCCGCCGACTGGGGCGCGCGCCGGGCCGAATCCACGAACGGCTCCAACCATATTCGTTATCTGTGCACCGACGTGACCTTCCGGCTGACAACGGACTGTCCCGTGTCTCACGTCCTGAACGAGCGGGTGTTCCGGCTCGAACGGGCGCACGCCTTCTTCCTCGGTCCGGACGAGGGCTATGATCAGGACGTCGGTCCCGGCGTTTCAGCCGCCCTCGATCGCACCATCGCCTACTGGCAGGACTGGGTCCGGACCCTTTACCTGCCGCTGGACTATCAGGAAGCGGTGATCCGCGCGGCGATCACGCTCAAGCTCTGCGCCTATGAAGAGACCGGCGCCATCGTGGCGGCCATGACCACCTCGGTGCCCGAATTCCCCGAGAGCGGGCGCAACTGGGACTACCGCTACTGCTGGATCCGCGACGCCTACTACGTGGTTCGGGCGCTGAACCGTCTGGGCGCGGTCGACCTGCTGGAAAACTACCTCGGTTATCTGCGCAACCTCGTCGATGCCTCGGGGGGCGGTCACGTCCAGCCCGTCTATGGCGTCGGTCTGGAAGAGGACATCGACGAGCGGATCACCGAAACCGTCGAGGGCTATCGCGGCATGAAGCCGGTGCGGATCGGCAACCAGGCGCGCGAACACCTGCAGCACGACGTGTACGGACAGATCGTCCTGCCGCTGGTCCAGGCCTTCTACGACCAGCGGCTGCTGCGCCCGGGCACGATCGAGGATTTCCACGCCCTGGAGAAGGTCGGCGACCGCGCCTTCGCCATGCACGACCAGGTCGACGCCGGCCTGTGGGAGTTCCGCACCATCGCGCGGGTCCACACCTATTCCTCGGTCATGTGCTGGGCCGCCTGCGACCGGCTGGCCAAGGCCGCGGATCACATGGGGCTGACGGAGCGGGCGATATTCTGGAAAGAGCGCGCGGCGACCATCCGCGACCGGATCGAGAAGGAGGCCTTCGTCGAGGACGAGGGCCGCTTCGCCGCCAGCTTCGGCAACCGCGAGCTGGACGCATCCCTGCTGCAGATGACCGATCTGGGCTTCCTCGACCCCCTCGACCCCCGTCAGGTCGCGACCTTCAACGCCATCGAACGCGACCTGAAGAAGGGGCCCTATCTGTTCCGCTACGTCGAGCCGGACGATTTCGGCGAGCCCGAGACGGCGTTCAACTTCTGCACCTTCTGGTTCATCGAGGCCCTGCATCAGAACGGGCGCGACGAGGAGGCGCGCGCCATCTTCGAGGAGATGCTGAGCCGTCGGACCCATGCGGGACTGCTGTCCGAGGATCTGTCGCTGGGCGACAAGGAGTTGTGGGGCAACTACCCGCAGACCTACTCCCTCGTCGGCATCATCAACTGCGCCGTGATGCTGAGCCGGTCATGGACCGACGCGCGATGAAATCCCGTTGCGAACCAATGACGTGCAGAATCGTTGACCGGCCATGAGCCGCCTGATCGTCGTCTCCAACCGCGTCTCCGCGCCCAAGGACCCCGCCACCGGCTCGGCGGGCGGCCTGGCCATGGCGCTGTCGGCCGCCCTGCGGAAATACGACGGTCTGTGGTTCGGCTGGTCCGGCGAGACGGTCGAGCATTTCACCGGCGAGCTGAAGATGGAGGATCGGGCGGGCGTCACGGTCGCCCTCGTCGATCTGGAGGCCCAGGACGTCGACGAATATTACAACGGCTACGCCAACAAGACCCTGTGGCCGCTGTTCCATCACCGGGTCGACCTGACCGCCTACGAACGGTCGTATGGCGAGGGCTATGAGCGGACCAACGCCCGGTTCGCCGATGTGCTGGCGCCCCTGATCCAGGCGGACGACGTGATCTGGATCCACGACTATCACATGATCCCGCTGGCCCGGGACCTGCGTCGCAGGGGGGTGAAGAACCGGATCGGCTTCTTCCTGCACACGCCCTGGCCCGCGCGGCAGCTGCTGGTCACGCTGCCCCACCACCGGCGGCTTGTCGAAACCATGTTCGACTATGACCTGATCGGATTCCAGACCCGCGAATGGCTGGACCTGTTCCGCGACTATGTGGCGTCCGAGCCCAGCGTCCATGGCAAGCTTCTGCCCAACGACGCCGTGGAGGCCTTCGGCAAGACGGTCCAGACCGGCGTCTTCCCCATCGGCATCGACGTCGACGGCTTCATCGCCGCGCGCAACTCGGTTCAGGGAAACCGGACCTACGACCGGATGGCGGCGTCGGCGGCCTTCCGGTCCCTGATCGTCGGCGTCGACAGGCTCGACTATTCCAAGGGGCTGGAGCAGCGGCTGCTCGGCTACGAGCAGTTTCTGGAGACATATCCGGAGATGCGGGCCGAGGTCCTGCTGCTGCAGGTCACGCCGATCTCGCGCGACGAGGTGGACGCCTATCAGGATATCCGCGGGCGGCTGGACGCGCTGGCGGGCCGGATCAACGGCGAATACGCCGACATGGACTGGCAGCCGATCCGCTACATCAACCGCACCTATCGTCGCGACCAGCTGGCCGGCATCTATCGCGCCGCCCGCGTCTGTCTGGTCACGCCCCTGCGTGACGGCATGAACCTCGTGGCCAAGGAATATGTGGCGGCCCAGAACCCGGACGATCCCGGCGTTCTGGTCCTGTCCCGCTTCGCCGGCGCCGCTGAACAGATGGGCGAGGCCCTGCTGGTCAATCCGTTCAGCCGCGAGGAATTGTCGGACGCCATCCAGCGGGCGCTGACCATGCCGCTGGCCGAGCGCAAGCGGAAGTGGGACTGCCTGATGCAGGTGGTGCGCGACACTGATGTCGGGATCTGGCGCGACGATTTCGTCTCGACCCTGCGCGCCATAGAATGTCCGAGGGACGGCGGCGACCACGCGGCCGCCGCCTCATCCTCCGATCAGGCGGCCTGAACGCTTCCCGGCAGGACGCCGTCCTTCGCCGCGGCCCGCGCATTGGCCGGCCTGTTCAGCGCCCGCTCCAGATAGGCATCGACCAGCGCGCTTTCGGGGACGTATTCGCGCGCCCAGGCCAGCGCCGACGCGATCATCACGTCCACCGCCGTGAACCGCTGGCCCATCAGATAAGGCCCTGTCGCCAGGGCGGTCATCAGGCGTGCGATGGCGGCGTCATACCGGGCCTTCGCATTCGGGTCTGTTTCGGCCGCGCCGCTGATCTTGCCCCAGAAGGCCGGCTCCATCTCGCCCGCCGTCCAGGCCAGCCAGGTGACATAGGCCGCGCGGTCGGACGAACCGACCGGCGCGCCGAGGTTCGTCTCCGGATGCAGATCGGTGAGGTAGAGGGCGATCGCCGCGGACTCGGTGACCAGCGCCCCGTCATGCGCCAACGCCGGAACCTTGCCGTCGGGGTGGGGATTGGCGGGATCGCGGGCGCCCGTCAGGGTCATGGCCCGGAAGATGTCGACGTAGCGGATGTCGTAGGCGACGCCGATTTCCTCGAGCAGCCAGACGATCCGGCCTGAACGCGACTGGGGAGCGTGGAACAGGGTGAGCATGGGCTGTCTCTCCTTCGTTGGCGCGCTATCGCTCGCGACGCGGTCGCTTGCTGCTTGAGCGCGGGCGGCCCCTCGCCGCCGACCTCCCTTGACTACTGCCACCCTGCTGCCAGCATGCTGTCAGCAGCCTTGCGGCAGGGTGGACGAATGAGACGCGCCGACAGACTGTTCCAGATCATCCAGGTACTGCGCCGGTCGTCGAAACCGGTCACGGCCGACGCCATCGCGATCGAGCTGGAGACGTCGAAACGCTCCATCTACCGGGACATCGCCACCCTGATGGGCCAGCGCGTGCCGATCCGGGGCGAGGCGGGCATCGGCTATGTGCTGGACGGCGGCTTCGACATGCCGCCGCTGATGCTGACCTCGGACGAGGTCGAGGCCGCGGTGCTGGGCGCCCAGTGGGTGTCCGGTCGCGGCGACCCCGCCCTGGCCCGGGCCGCCCGCGACCTGATCGCCAAGATCGCGGCGACGGTGCCGGAAAAGCTGCGGCCCGTCCTGCTGGAACCCGCCGTGGCCAGCGCTCCGGTCTGGAAGCACGAGGTCGAGACCCTGGACATGTCGCGGGTCCGGGCCTGGATCCACGCGGGCCGCAAGCTGCGGCTCCATTATGCGGACGAGCAGGGGAATGAGACCCTGCGCGTCATCTGGCCCTGTCTGGTCGGCTATCGCGAGACCAAACGCCTGCTGGTCGGCTGGTGCGAAACCCGGGACGACTTCCGGACCTTCCGGACAGACCGGGTGGTCGAGGCCGACTTCCTCGACGACCGCTATCCGGGCCGTCCCGCCGTGTTGCGCGGCAAATGGTATGCGAAGGTCGCGGCCGAGCACGCCGCCTGGGAGGCGGCGGGCCGGCCGACGCCTCCGGGCGTTTCCTAGTCGATCTCGAACAGGCCGGCCGCGCCGCAACCGAACCGCATCGCGGTTCGGTCACTTTCCTCCGGGCGCAGCTTGCGGCCGTTCTCAGTAGATCTCGAACAGGCCGGCTGCGCCCATGCCGCCGCCGACGCACATGGTCACGACGCCGTATTTCGCGCCCCGCCGCTTGCCCTCGATCAGGACGTGGCCGGTCATCCGGGCGCCGGACATGCCGTAGGGGTGGCCGATCGAGATGGCGCCGCCCGAGACGTTCAGCCGGTCGTTGGGAATGCCCAGCCGGTCGCGGCAGTACAGCACCTGCACGGCGAAGGCCTCGTTCAGCTCCCAGATGCCGATGTCGTCGACCGTCAGGCCGTGGCGCTTGAGCAGCTTGGGCACGGCGAAGACCGGGCCGATGCCCATTTCGTCCGGCTCGCAGCCGACCACGGCCATGCCGCGATAGGCGCCCAGGGGCTGCAGGCCGTGACGCACGGCCTCGCCCGCCTCCATGATGACGCAGGCCGAGGCCCCGTCCGACAGCTGGCTGGCGTTGCCGGCGGTGATGAACTCGCCCTGCTGGATCACCTCGCCCGAACCGAAGACCGGCTTCAGCGACTTCAGCCCTTCAAGGGTGGTGTCGGCGCGGTTGCCCTCGTCCTTCGAGAGGGTGACTTCCTTTTTCGAGGTTTCGCCGGTGGCCTTGTCCACGACCAGCATGGTCGAGGTCATGGGCGCGATCTCGGCGTCGAGCCGGCCTTCGGCCTGGGCCTGGGCGGTGCGCTGCTGGGACTGCAGGGCGTATTCGTCCTGGGCGTCGCGGCTGATCCCGTAGCGCCGGGACACGATCTCGGCCGTCTCCAGCATCGACATATAGATGTGCGGCGCCAGCTTCAGCAGGTCCTCGTCCTTGCCGCGGTACAGGTTCATGTTCTGGTTCTGGACCAGAGAGATGGACTCCAGCCCGCCGCCGACCACCACCTTCTGCTGGTCGAAGATGACCTGTTTGGCGGCCGTGGCGATGCCCATCAGGCCCGAGGCGCACTGGCGGTCGAGGCTCATCCCGGCGGTGGTCACCGGCAGGCCGGCGGCGAGAGCGACCTGACGCGCGACATTGGGCGCCGTCGAGCCCTGCTGCAGGGCCGCGCCCATGATCACGTCCTCGATCTCGGCCGGATCGACGCCGGCCCGGGCCACGGCGTGACGCACCGCGTGGGCGCCCAGCTGCTGCGCCTGGGTGTCGTTGAAGGCGCCGCGATAGGCGCGGCCGATCGGGGTGCGGGCGGTGGAGACGATGACGGCTTCGCGGGACATCGGGGAGGGTCCTTTCTAGTGCGCTATCGCTCGCGACGCGGTCGCTTGCTGCTTGAGCGCGGGTTGTGGCGGGACCCTAGGCGCTTGCCGTCGGGTCAAGGCAAGAGGCCGGCGGTTGATCAGCCCTGGGCGGCCTGGGCCTTCGCCAGTTCGATCATCCCCTGGGCCGGGCCCGCGTCGGGAACGATCTCGCCGGTCCGGTCCGAGATTTCGGCGAAACGGGCGGCCACCTGCTCGGGGGCGTCCTCGCCCACGGCGCGGATGCCCTGGGTCAGGGTCACATAGGCGCGCTCGAACCCGCCGGCTCCGGCCATCAGTATGCAGCGGCTGGGGGCGTCCTCGCTGACCAGATACAGCAGGCCCGGCGACACCGTCTCGGGACCCAGCAGCTCCAGCGGCAGGCGGGCGCCCAGATCCTCGGTCATGCGCGTATGGGCCGTCGGGGCCAGGCAGTTGACCCGGATGTCGTTCTTCGCCCCCTCTATGGAAAGCGTCTGCATCAGGCCGACCAGCGCCATCTTGGCCGCGCCATAGTTGGACTGGCCGAAATTCCCGTACAGGCCCGAGGACGAGGAGGTCATGACGATGCGGCCGTAGTTCTGCTCGCGCATGATGTCCCACACCGCCTTGGTGCAGTTGACCGCGCCCATCAGGTGCACGTCCATGACGAAGCGGAAGTCGTCCAGATCCATCTTGGCGAAGGTCCTGTCGCGCAGGACGCCGGCGTTGTTCACCAGGATGTCGACCCGGCCCCATTCCGCCATCGCCGCCCCGACCATCGCCTGGACGGCGGCGAAGTCGGTGACCGAGGCCGCGTTGGCGATCGCCTCGCCGCCCAAGGCGCGGATTTCGGCCACGACCGATTCGGCCGCGGTGGCGGAACCGCCCGAGCCGTCGCGCGCGCCGCCCAGATCGTTGACCACCACTTTTGCGCCGCGTTTTGCCAGGGCGAGCGCATGCTCGCGTCCCAGACCGCCGCCCGCTCCCGTGACAATCGCCACCCGACCCTCAAATCCAATCGCCATCTCGCGCTCCTCGTGCAGGGGTAAGTTCCTGGCAGACGTGTCGTTTCGGGAAAGCCCCGCGTCAATGTGTTGAAACGGCGCCACAGTCGCCGCATTCGTAGCCAAAATCGGGAACCACGACCGTACATTGTCGTTCGGCCTCGTGAGCGTCCCGTATACATTGGGACTTCGGGCAAACAACGAGCATGAGGGATATGATGAAGGTGAAACTTCTCGCCAGCGTCGCGACGGCGGGGCTGCTTGCAGCCGGCGCTGCGGCGGCTGAGCCGAACGGCTGGTACGGCGCGATTGACGCGGGCTACCACACGCTGGGCGACGTGGAGACGATCTCGCAGACCACGAACGCACAGTTCGACATCGCGACCGAG
>NZ_JAKFEB010000172.1:0-9332 GCF_036677305.1 Brevundimonas sp.
CGGGGCGGCGCCATGGGAGCCGTCGGCGCGACCGGCGGGGTCGGCGCGGCCGGGGCCAGGGCCGCGAAGGGCGCGCGCGGGGGCGGCGGAGGCTCGGGCAGTTGCCGCGCCGCCAGTTCGACCGCGGCCAGCGGGGTGGCGATGGCAAGCAGGGCGCCGACCGCCGCCATCATGGCGATGGGGCGAGGCGAGGCGGGGCGGCGTTGGGTCATGACCTTGGTGATCCTTTTCGCGAGGGAACGGGCCGGTCCGGTCATGCCGGTGGCGGCCACGGGGGTGAAGTCGGCGGCCATCCCCAGCAGGGTGCGGGCGTAGGCCTCGGGTTCGACATGGCGCAGGGCCTCGGCGTCGGCGGCCTCCTCGGACAGGCGTCCGAGTTCGCTTTGCAGCAGCCAGACCAGCGGACTGAACCAGAACAGGGCGGCGGCCACGCGGGACAGGGCCAGGAACATCCAGTCGCGGCGGCGGATATGGGCAAGTTCGTGGGCGAGCACGGCCTCGGCGTCGCGCGGCTGGTTCAACTGGGCGGCGCCGATCAGAACCACGCCGGGCGGCACGCCCCAGCTCAGCGGCGCGGCAATCCGGCCGGTCGCCAGCAGGCGAGGGGCGAACCTGCCGCCCAGCCGGGCCAGCGCCGCCGTCCAGGCGGGATCGGAGACGACCTCGCCGCGGCGGGTCCAGCGGGCCAGGGTCAGCACCCCGAGGCCGAAGCGGGCGAGAAGGGCGGCGGCGCCGAGGGCCCAGACGAGGGCGATCCATGTCGGCAGGCCGGGCAGGGCGAAGGCCGGCGAGACGCCCGGGGCCGTTCCCGCCGCCGGAGGGATGAAGGTCTCGACAGGCGCGGGCGTGGGCGGGGCCGCCAGCCAGACGGTGAGGTCGGGACCGGCCAGGGCGATCAGGGGCAGGGCGACCAGCAGGACGACGGCGGCCCGCAACAGCGTCACGCGCTCGGCCGGCGACCGGCCGGCCAGACTCCAGACCGCCGACAGGGCCAGACCGGCGATGAGGCTGGACTTGACCAGCAGGGACAGGAGCATCGCGATCACGACTCGCGCTCCCGGGCGTTTTCGATGGCGCGCTCGAGCGCGGCCAGTTCGTCGGGCTTCAACCTCTTCGTCAGGCCGAGCAGGGCCGTGGCCGCGCTGGCGGCGGAGCCGGCGAAGAAGGTGTCGACCAGCCGGTTCAGGGCCCCGGCGGCGACCGCATCGGGATTGGGCACCGGGGCGTAGACATATGTGGCGCCCTCATTGTGATGATCGACGAGACCCTTGGCCTCCAGCCGGGTCAGCAGCGTCCGCACGGCCGAGTCGCTGGGCGAACCGGCCATGGCCTGGCGCACTGCAGACGCCGTGCCTGTTTCCAGCCGGCACAGTATCTCGAACACCTCGCGTTCACGGCGGGGAAGGGTCTCGATCATGCCGGCGAGTCTCCTGCTACATCTGTAGTGTTACGTTTGTAGCGGAAAAAGGCAAGACTGCGGCGCGGGGATGAAACCGCGGTAAGGTCCGGTCGTTGAGCGACTGGAAATGGAACCCGAGCCCGTCGAACGGCGGCTTCCGGTAAAACTCTCCCAAAAGTTGCGTCTTTCACCTAGACTTCGCGCTAATGTAGGAGGATCGAGCCGTGACGGATACAACAACGACCGTTGACGACGTGATCGTCGTTGGCAACCGGCGACCCGCCAGAACGTCCGCACCGTTCGGAGGAGGTTCTGGCGTCGGTGGTGGCAAAGGCTGGGACCCCATCGAGCAGCGGGAGATCGATGAAGAACCGGAGGACGATGGCTCGGATGACTGCTATGGAGGTGTCCGCGGTCACCGCCGCCGTTTGGCGCAGTGGACGGAAGGAAGTTGCCTACGCTGTGGGTGTGGACTGAGCCAATGATCATAGCGGGGTCCCGGCCACCGTAACTCAAGTCACCCGTCGATCCGACGCCCCCGCTCACAAACGGGTCCCCCTCCTTCACCGGCCCAAGAGAGACCGTTCCATCCGGGTTGAGAAATAGGTAGGCGCCTCGTTCGCGATAATTCAAACCGTCTTCGCCCTGCAGCGACACCCCCTGCAGACGTAGATGCATATAACGCCATCCACTACTATGACGCCGACACCATCGAAGGCGACATTCAGGCCAATCAGCCCAGTATTGAGGTAGACCCCAATGGCCAAGCCTGCCCGTAACGCAATTGCAGCGGCTGTCGCTCTTGGCGTCGTTTGCGGGGCGACCGTGGTCTGTGCGCAAGCCGCCCCGCCAAGAGTACCCGATGCGCCAGGTCTGACGCCGCCGGGCGCGACCTTCGTCCTCGGCTTTTCCCGCGGCGACCCAACCGCGCCGCTAATAGTCTGGATTTACCGTCGAGCCATGATGGCAGAGAGCCCGGACGGCATCCGGGCTCCCGGCGAGTGGCTGTACGGGCGTCAGGCAGACGGCTCCGTGAAGTGGATCAGTTCGAAAGATTGCCCTCGAATTATCGGCGCCTTGGCCGGCTTTGAACGCCTTTTGCCCGCGATGTTCGCCTTGCCGCCGCTGTATGGCTATCCCCCCGAAGGCGCCGACATGCCAAGCGCTGCCGTAACGCCCCCCGACGGGGTCGGATATCAGGCTTGGGGCCTCGGTCGCCAATCCGACGGTGAGTCGGCCTATCTATCGCTTTCCGCGACGGGGGGGGCATTGGCGGGCGTAATCAACCGGGCAGAGGCGTCAGTGCGGGAATGTCAGACTGCGGAATCGGGTGTGATCGGGCGCTGAAGGGGCCCGTCTTCATGGGGAGGCCGGAAACAGAACGTCCAGCGACAAAAATTCGAATGTCAGAATTCTGCGTTGGAAATGCGCGCCAGCGGCGCTGGGGGCCCGCGCCACTTCTTCCTGATTTTGTTTAGGAAAAAGTGGCGCGAGTGACGGGACTCGAACCCGCGACCTCCGGCGTGACAGGCCGGCACTCTAACCAACTGAGCTACACCCGCGTATCCCGGCCGCGGCGCTGAAAGGGTGCGTCGCGGCGAGGGGCGTCGTTTAGGCGGGGGCGGCTCGCACTGTCAAGCGACGAAAGCGGGCTTTTCGAGAGTTTTTCCCCGACGGCGACGCCATCGAGGCCGCCGCTGGAAGTGCGGAATAACCTGCGAACCATTCTCAAGAAAAACCTTTCGTCACATGGGTTTGAACGGGCGCGGCTCCCGGTCTAGAAAGCGCCGAATCCGCCCCTCCCTCTGTGGCGGACGAGGTCCCCCCGGATGAACGCATTCCTGCTCCAATATCTGCCGATCGTGATCTTTCTCGGGATCGCGGCGGTTCTCGGCCTCGGCTTCATGATCGCGGCCTGGGTCCTGGCGCCCAAGAATCCCGACAGCGAGAAGCTGTCGGCCTATGAGTGCGGCTTCAACGCGTTCGACGACGCGCGGATGAAGTTCGACGTCCGGTTCTATCTGGTGTCGATCCTCTTCATCATCTTCGATCTGGAAGTGGCCTTCCTGTTCCCCTGGGCGGTGTCGATGTTCGACCTGTCGCGCGCGGGCATGGTGTTCGCCTTCTGGTCGATGATGGTCTTCCTGGGCGTGCTGACCGTCGGCTTCATCTACGAATGGAAGAAGGGCGCGCTCGAATGGGAGTGACGACCACGAACACCGTCCCGCTGATCGGCGTGGGCAACCAGGGCAGCTCGCCCGTGGGGCCGCACGCCTCGTCGCCCCTGGCCTTCGGTCAGGGCGGCCGGACCATGGTCGAGGGCTACGACCCGGCCATCCACGACAAATTCTTCGAGGCCGTGAACGCCGAACTGGGCGAGCGCGGCTTCATCACCACCTCGCTGGACGACGTCATCAACTGGGCCCGAACCGGCTCGCTGATGTGGATGACCTTCGGCCTGGCCTGCTGCGCCGTGGAAATGATGCAGGCCTCGATGCCGCGCTTCGACATGGAGCGGTTCGGCATGGCCCCGCGCGCCAGCCCGCGCCAGTCCGACCTGATGATCGTGGCCGGCACACTGACCAACAAGATGGCTCCGGCCCTGCGCAAGGTCTACGACCAGATGCCGGACCCGCGCTACGTCCTGTCCATGGGCAGCTGCGCCAACGGCGGCGGGTACTACCACTACAGTTACAGCGTTGTTCGCGGTTGCGACCGGGTCGTGCCGGTCGACGTCTATGTGCCCGGGTGCCCGCCGACGGCGGAGGCGCTGCTGTACGGGCTGCTGCAGCTGCAGAAGAAGATCCGGCGGACGGGGACGATCGACCGATGAACGCGCTCGCCCGTATGGAAGAGATGGAGACCGCCCTCACGCCGCTGGGCGCGGAGATGGTCGGGGCGCTGGGCGTCGAGGCCCAGGTGGCGTTCGGCGAGCTGACGCTGATCACGGACCGCGACAGCATCCTCGAGGTGCTGACGACGCTGAAGGACCGGTTCGGCTTCCATCAGCTGCTGGACCTGTGCGGGGTGGACTTCCCGGACCGCAAGGAGCGGTTCGAGGTGGTCTACCACCTGCTGTCGATGACGCGGAACGCGCGCGTGCGGGTCAAGCTGACGACCGACGAGGTCCAGCCCGTGCCGAGCGCCGTGGGCGTCTTCCCCTGCGCCGACTGGTTCGAGCGCGAGGCGTTCGACATGTACGGCATGCTGTTCTCGGGTCACCCGGACCTGCGCCGGCTGCTGACCGACTACGGCTTCCAGGGACATCCGCTGCGCAAGGACTTCCCCATGACCGGCTATGTCGAGGTCCGGTACGACGAGGAGCAGAAGCGGGTGGTCTATGAGCCCGTCAAACTGACCCAGGAATTCCGGCAGTTCGACTTCCTGTCCCCGTGGGAGGGCGCGGAATATCCGCTGGACGTCCTGCCGGGCGACGAGAAGGCGCAGGGACTGGCGGGGAGCAAGGCCTGATGGCTGACGGACACAACACGCCCGCGCCGCCGCTGGGGGCCACGGACATCTTCGACGATGGCCTGACCGACCACGCCCGCGCGCTGGACGACCGCAAATTCACGATCAATTTCGGGCCCCAGCACCCGGCCGCCCACGGCGTGCTGCGTCTGGTGCTGGAGCTGGACGGCGAACTGGTCACCCGCGTCGATCCGCACATCGGCCTGCTGCACCGCGGCACCGAGAAGCTGATGGAGGCGCGGACCTATCTGCAGAACGTGCCGTATCTGGATCGCCTCGACTACGTCGCGCCGATGAACCAGGAGCACGCCTTCTGCCTGGCCATCGAAAAACTGCTGGGCGTCGAGATTCCTTACCGGGCCCAGCTGATCCGGGTGCTGTATTCCGAGATCGGCCGCATTCTCTCGCACCTGCTGAACGTGACGACCCAGGCCATGGACGTCGGCGCCCTGACGCCGCCGCTGTGGGGCTTCGAGGAACGCGAAAAGCTGATGGTGTTCTACGAGCGCGCTTCGGGCGCCCGTCTGCACGCCAACTATTTCCGGCCCGGCGGCGTCCACCAGGACCTGCCCAACGCCCTGATCGACGACATCGGCCGCTGGTGCGCGGAATTCCCGGCGGCGCTGAAGGACATTGAATCCCTCGTCACCGAGAACCGCATCTTCAAACAGCGCAACGTCGACATCGGCGTGGTGTCGAAACAGCAGGCGCTGGACTGGGGCTTCACCGGCGTGATGCTGCGCGGTTCTGACATTCCGTGGGACCTGCGCAAGTCGCAGCCGTACGAATGCTACGCCGATCTCGAGTTCGACATCGCCGTGGGCAAGAACGGCGACTGCTGGGACCGTTACCTGTGCCGCATCGAGGAGATGAAGCAGTCGGTGCGCATCATGGAGCAGTGCATCCATAAACTGCGCAACTGCCCCGGCGAGCCGGTGATGACCGAGAACAACAAGGTCGTCCCGCCCAAGCGCGGCGAGATGAAGCGCTCGATGGAAGCGCTGATCCACCACTTCAAACTCTACACCGAGGGCTTCCGCACGCCCGAGGGCGAGGTCTACGCCTCGGTCGAGGCGCCCAAGGGCGAGTTCGGCATCTATCTGGTCAGCGACGGCACCAACAAGCCCTACCGGGTCAAGATCTCGGCCCCGGGCTTCCGCTCGCTGCAGGCCATGGACTGGATGAACCGCGGCCACATGCTGGCGGACGTCTCGGCCATTCTGGGTTCGCTGGACATCGTGTTCGGGGAAGTGGACCGGTGATGTTCGACTGCGATCCGGCCACGGTCATCGACCAGCAGATCGCCGCCTGGCGCGCGCGGGACGCGGAAGCGTTCGCGGCCTTCTATGCGGCCGACGCTGTGATCATGGACTTTCCCGCGACGGTGACGTCCACGGGCCGTGAAGAGATCCAGGCCCGTTACGCCCGCAGCTTCGCAAGATCTCCGGCCGACCTTCGGCTGTCCATCCGGACGCGGATCGTCTCGGGCGAATATGTGATCGACGAAGAGGTGCTCACCGTCGGTCAAGGTCAGATCGAGGCGGTGGTGGTCTATCGCGTCCAGGACTGCCTGATCACCCGCGCCGACCTGTTGCCCTCGCAGGTCCGCCCCCTGTCGACGGAGGCCGGCCAGTGAGCGCCTTCGCCGTCGATCCGGTGTTCACCACCACCCAGGCGATCTGGTTCGCCGCGCTGCTGACGTTCGCCGTCGCGGTGCAGGCGGTCTTTTCGCCGAAGCGGCGTGCGATCATGGGCGGGCTGAAATTCGCCCTGGCCAGCGCGGTCGTCGCGGCTCCGGGTCTGGCCGGCGTGACGCTGGTGCGCGGCGCCTACCGGCTGGGTTATCTGGAAGAGGGCAGGGGCTTCTGGGAAGCCAATCTGCGCTCGGTGGTGTGGATGAGCGGCGCGATCTTCGCCGGCCAGATGGCCGTGCGCTATCTGCCGCCGATGGCCTGGCTGTCGCGCGACCTGCGCACCGCCGGCCGCGCCGTGTGGAGCGAGCGGCTGGGCCGCTGGATGGGGAGCGCGCGATGAGCGACAAGCCCTTGAGCGATCTGGTCCGGCAGGGCTGGGCGGTGGTCGGCTATACGGTGACCGACAGCGGCGGGGACGTGTGGAAGCACAATTTCCTGCTCAGCCGCCAGGGCGCGCACAAGGTGCTGACCGTGCGCAAGAAAATGATGGGCGACGGCGTCGTCGCCTCTGAGATGGAAGTCTGATGAGCGTTCGTCGTCTCGCCAAGGAACAGCCCGCCTCGTTCGCCTTCTCGAAGGCGACGAAGGCGAAGTGCGACTGGTGGATCGCCAAATATCCCGAGAACCGTCGTCAGTCGGCGGTGATCCCGATCCTGTGGCTGGTCCAGAAGCAGGAGGGCTGGGTCTCGGAGCCCGCCATCCGCGCGATCGGCGAACTGCTGGGCATGCCCTTCATCCGGGTGCTGGAGGTCGCGACCTTCTACACCATGTTCATGCTCGAACCGGTCGGCTCGGCGGCCCTGATCCAGGTCTGCGGCACCACGCCCTGCATGCTGCGCGGCGCCGGCGAGCTGATGGACGTCTGCAAGAACAAGATCGGCCCCAAGGACACGCTGAGCGCCGACGGCCGCTTCACCTGGCAGGAGGTCGAATGCCTGGGCGCCTGCGCCAATGCGCCGATGGCCCAGATCAACGACTACTATTTCGAGGACCTGACGGCCGAGACGATGGCCCAGGTCATCGACGACTTCGCCGCCGGCAAGAAGCCGAAGCCCGGCTCGCGCGTCGGCCGCGCCAGTTCGGAGCCGGAAGGCGGGGCCCTGACCCTGACCGATCCGAAGCTGTATGACGGTTCGGCCGCCAAGCCGATCAGGAAGCTGCCCAACAGCGATCCGGTGGTCGCATGAGCCGCCCCGATCTGACCGACGACGCCAAGGTCGCCCAGTACCGCGCCGAGCTGCGCACGGTCGGCCGCAATCAGCGTCTGGCCGGTTTCGCCCTGGTCATTCTCGGCGCCGTCGCTGTCTGGGGCTCGGGCTCCGTGGGCGGCGCGGGCCCGATGCTGCAATGGATCGGCTACGGCGCCCTGGCCTTCGGCTGGGCCCTGATGCTCGGCGCGATCTTCATGCGTACCCGTTATCACCGCCGCCGCATGGCGGAGATGGACTGAATCATGGTCGGAATCCTCGAAGACAAGGATCGCATCTTCACCAACCTGTACGGGCTCCAGGACTGGGGTCTGGAGGGTGCGAAGAAGCGCGGCGCGTGGAACGCGACCAAGGACATGCTCGACCTCGGTCGGGACTGGATCATCACCAACGTCAAGAACTCGGGCCTGCGCGGACGCGGCGGCGCCGGCTTCTCGACCGGTCTGAAGTGGTCCTTCATGCCGAAGGAGGTGAAGGACCGGCCGCACTATCTGGTCGTCAACGCCGACGAATCCGAACCCGGGACCGCCAAGGACCGGGAGATCATGCGCCACGATCCGCAACTGCTGATCGAGGGTTGTCTGATCGCCAGCTTCGCGATGCAGGCGCACGCCTGCTACATCTATCTGCGTGGCGAATATGTGCTGGAACGCGAGCGCATGGAGGCGGCGGTCAAGCAGGCCTATGAGGCCAGGCTGATCGGCAAGAACAACGTCCATGGCTGGGACTTCGACGTCTACATCCACCACGGCGCCGGGGCCTATATCTGCGGCGAGGAGACGGCCCTGCTGGAGTCGCTGGAAGGCAAGAAGGGCCAGCCGCGCCTGAAGCCGCCGTTCCCGGCGGGCGCGGGCCTGTACGGCTGTCCGACCACGGTGAACAACGTCGAGTCGATCGCGGTCGTGGGCACCATCCTGCGCCGCGGCGCCGAGTGGTTCGCGGGCTTCGGCCGTCCGAACAACACCGGCACCAAGCTGATGACCATCAGCGGCCATGTGAACCGGCCGTGCAATGTCGAAGAGGCGATGTCGATCCCGCTGAAGCAGCTGCTGGAAGAGCACTGCGGCGGCGTGCGCGGCGGCTGGGACAATCTGAAGGCCGTCATTCCGGGCGGTTCGTCCGTGCCGCTGATCACGCGAGAGATGTCCGAGACGGCGCTGATGGATTTCGACTCCTTGCGCGACATGCGCTCGGGCCTCGGCACGGCGGCGGTGATCGTCATGGACCAGTCGACCGATCTGGTCCGCGCCATCGCCCGCATCAGCTATTTCTACAAGCATGAGAGCTGCGGCCAGTGCACGCCGTGCCGCGAGGGCACGGGCTGGATGTGGCGCGTGCTGGAGCGGATGGCCGTCGGCGAGGCCGACCCGTCCGAGATCGACATGCTGCTGGAGGTCTCGACCCAGATCGAGGGCCACACCATCTGCGCCCTGGGCGACGCCGCGGCCTGGCCGGTGCAGGGCCTGATCCGGCATTTCCGTCACGAGATCGAGGAGCGCATCTCCTCCTACCGCAGCCGCCGCGCGAATTTCGCCGGCCACGCGATCGCGGCGGAGTAGG
>NZ_JAKFEB010000173.1:0-2574 GCF_036677305.1 Brevundimonas sp.
CCATGCCCCGGCATTCCGCCACGGTGCGGGTCAGGGTGCGGACGACGCCGTTGACCTGGGGCTCCCAGGCGTCGGTGGCCAGAACGATGCGCATATGGGCCGGAAGGCTCCGCCGTTGATCGGGCAAACGGTCTAGCGGTTCCGGCGGGCCTTGGCGAGATGCCGCGCCCCCTCCCGTTCTCGCTCAAAAGCGTCTAGGACGCGCGCCATGAACGCACACGTCTCGCCGCCGGTCGCCCTCTCCCAGGACTGGGATACGCTGGATCAGGGCAAGTTCGCCGACGAAACCGCCACGGTGCGGGGCCTGCTGGCCAACATGCCGCTGGACGGCGCGGAACGCGCCGCCGTCCTGGCCGGCGCCACGGGCCTGGTCGAGCACGCCCGCGCCAGCGTCAAGAAACAGGGGGTGGTCGAAAGCTTCCTGCAGGAATTCTCGCTCGGCACCCGGGAGGGTCTGGCCCTGATGTGCCTGGCCGAGGCCCTGCTGCGCACGCCCGACGAGGACACCCGCGACCGCCTGATCGCCGAAAAGATCGGCTCGGCCGACTGGTCGTCCCACCTCGGCCAGTCCGACAGCCTGTTCGTCAACGCCTCCACCTGGGGCCTGATGCTGACCGGCAAGCTGGTGGACGTGGACGAGGAGGCCCGCACCGACCTGCCCGGCTTCCTCAAGCGCATCGTCGGCCGTCTGGGCGAGCCGGTCATCCGCGAGGCCGTCGCCGCCGCCGTCCGCATCATGGGCGAGCAGTTCGTCGTCGGCCGCACCATCGAGGCGGCCCTGAAGCGGGCCAACAAGGAAGGTTGGCTCTGCTCGTTCGACATGCTGGGCGAGGGCGCCCGCACCGCCCACGACGCCGAGCGCTATGAGAAGATCTACGCCGACGCCATCGAGGCCGTCGGCAAGACGGCGAAAGGGCAGGGGCCCGAGGCCGGCCACGGCGTCTCGGTCAAGCTGTCGGCCCTGTCGCCGCGCTATGAGGCCACGCACGAGGCCCGCGTCTGGGACGAGCTCTATCCCCGCATCCTGCGCCTCGCCCGGATCGCGGCGAAACACGACATCAACTTCACCATGGACGCGGAAGAGGCCGACCGTCTGGCCCTGTCGCTGAAGCTGCTGGACCGTCTGGCGCGCGAGCCCGACCTCGGCGGCTGGACCGGCCTCGGCCTCGCCGTCCAGGCCTATCAGAAGCGCTGCCCCGAGGTGATCCGCCGCGTCGCCGAACTGGCCAGGACCTCGGGCCGTCGCCTGATGGTCCGTCTGGTCAAGGGCGCCTACTGGGACACCGAGATCAAGCGCGCCCAGGTCTTCGGCCGCACCGACTATCCGGTCTTCACCACCAAGGCCGCGACCGACCTCAACTACCTCGTCTGCGCCAAGGCGATGATCGAGGCCGCGCCCCACATCTACAGCCAGTTCGCCACCCACAACGCCCACTCCCTGGCCGCCGTCCACAAGATGGCCTCCGAGCGGAAGGTGAAGATCGAATTCCAGCGCCTGCACGGCATGGGCGAGGCGCTGTACGACGCCGCCCGCGACGCCTTCGGCCCGGTCACCGTCCGCGCCTACGCCCCCGTCGGCGGGCATGAGGACCTGCTGCCCTATCTGGTGCGCCGCCTGCTGGAGAACGGGGCCAACTCCTCCTTCGTCCACGCCCTGCTGGACGAGCGGGTGCCCGCTTCCGCCGTCGCCGCCGACCCCATCTCCGTGGTCGAGGCCCACCCCGACCGCCACGCCAAGATCCCGACCCCGAAGGACATGTACATGGACCGCCAGAACTCGCTCGGCCGCGACTATTCGCAAGCCGCCGACCGCGACCGGCACCTCGCCGCCCTCGGAAAGGTCGACGCCGAGAAACTGACCTCGGGCCCGATCATCGGCGGCAAGCTGAAGGCGGGTACGAACCCGCAGGCCGTGACCAATCCCTTCGACACGACCCAGGTCCTCGGCCACGTCTCGGAAGCCTCCACGGCCGACATCGACGCCGCCGCTGACGCCGCGGCGAAAGCCCAGGTCGCCTGGGACCGCAAGGGCGGCGCGGGCCGCGCCCCCGTCCTGCGCGCCATGGCCGACGCGCTGGAAGCCGACATGGACCGTCTGGTCGCCCTGCTGTCCCGCGAAGCCGGCAAGACCCTGAACGACGCCGTGGCCGAGATCCGCGAGGCCGCCGACTTCTGCCGCTACTACGCCATGCTGGCCGAACGCGACTTCGGCGGCCGCACCGAGCTGAAGGGCCCGGTCGGCGAGATCAACCAGCTGGTCCTGCACGGCCGCGGCGTCTTCGCCTGCATCAGCCCGTGGAACTTCCCCCTGGCCATCTTCACCGGCCAGATCGTCGCGGCGCTGGCCGCCGGCAACGCCGTCCTGGCCAAGCCCGCCGAACAGACCCCCCTGATCGCCGCCGAGGCCGTGCGCCTCTACTACAAGGCCGGCCTCGATCCGAACCTGCTGGCCCTCGTCCCGGGACGCGGCGAGACGGTCGGCGCGGCCCTGGTCAGCCACCCCGGCATCGACGGCGTCGCCTTCACCGGCGGCACCGACACGGCGACCATGATCAACAAGGCGCTGGCCGCCCG
>NZ_JAKFEB010000174.1:0-42529 GCF_036677305.1 Brevundimonas sp.
TTGCTGTACCGCTGGGGGCGGGGATTCGCGGGGGGCGACATGTTCAGACAGGGCAGCCTGGATACGCTGTGCGGCATCTACGCCATCATCAACAGCGCCCATGAGGTCTGCGCGACCTGGGACAGCCGGCTGAAGCCTGACCATCACCGGGCTCTGTTCCGGGTCCTGTGCGAGGAGCTGGCGACCGAGGGCGATCTGGCGGGCGCCCTGGCCGGCGAGGGGATGGGCGTCCAGACCCTGCGCAAGCTGCTCCGCCGCGCCCATATGTATGTCGAGGACGAGACCGGCCTGCCGTTCACCCACAAGCGCGCCTTCAACGCCGAACCGGTGACGCTGGACTGCTACTGGGACGCCGTCCGCGACCATGTGGAGGAGAATGGTCCGGGCTCGGTGCTGATCAGCCTGACCGGCCGCCACTGCCACTGGTCCTGCGTCCGCAGCGTGAGCGACGCCGGGATGGTGCTGCGCGACTCCGACGGTCTGATCCGGCTGAGCCGCGCACGCTGCACCACCGGCGCAGGGGACGACCGGCGGCACCATGTGCTGTGGCCGACCGAGACCCTGCTGATCAGCTGACGGTCAGATAAAGCGCACTTCCACGCCCGGCTTGACCCCGGCGGCCAGCTGTTCGGCGTCCCAGTTGGTCAGGCGGACGCAGCCGTTCGAGGCCGTCTTGCCGATCTTGGACGGATCGGGCGAGCCGTGGATGCCGTAGGTGTCGCGCGACAGGTCGATCCAGACCGTGCCGACCGGATTGTTGGGGCCGGCGGGCAGGACGACCTTCTGGTCGCCCCGGTCATAGCTGACCCGTGTCGGATCGTAGGTGTAGTTGGGCTCGGGCGCGACGCCGGTCACGGTGACCGTTCCCGAAGGCGCGGGGCGTTCGCTGGAGCCGATGGTGGCCGGATAGAAGGCGATCAGCTTGCCGGACGCGTCGAAGGCCCTGGCGGAGCGTTCGGTCTTGTCGATGACGATCCGGGCGACGCCCGCCAGCGGCGTATTGGTCACGGCCGGCACGACGATGGTCTGGCCGGCGCGGCGGAAGTCGACGCCGGGGTTCAGGCCCTGCAGCAGCGCCTCGGTGATGTGGAAGCGCTCGGCCAGTCGCTCGCGCGGGCTGGTGAAGTTGGTGCCGGTGCGGGCGATGTCGGCGAGCTCGCCCTGGGCCGGCGGGCTGAACGGGCCGGCGACGTCGGCGGCCGTGACGACGTACTGCGTCATCACCCGCGCGGTGTCGGCGGCGGCGAGATGCTGCAGCAGGGCGGCGTCGGCCGCGTCGCCGGCGCCGAGATTGTTGGCCTTGCGATAGGCGGCGATGGCCTGACGCGTGTTGTCGCCCGCCAGGCCGTCGATCATGCCGGGCGAGAAGACCGTACGGTCAAGAAGGATCTGAAGCCGCACCAGACCGGGATCGGGCGCGGTGGCAGGGGACGCCGTCCCGGCCTCGCCCGTGGCGGGCGCCGGGGCGGGCGGTTGCGCCGTGGTCCCCGGAGCCGCTGCAGCCTGGGGCACGCCCGCCTCGATCTGGGCGGCGGTCAGGACCGGCGCGCCGGCTTGCGGAGCCGGGGCCTGTGCCGAGGGTGAGCCCTGCTCGGGCTGGGCGGGATCGGGCGCGCCGCAGGCGGCGAGGGCGACGAGGTTGGCGGAGGCGAGGATCAGGCGAAGCGACATGGGAATCCGATGTTTGAAGGTGTCCGGACCCAATCCCTCACCGCCCCGCACGTTCCACCTCAGGGGTTCGGCTTGCCGGTCGCCGGGTCGGTCGCGGTCTCGCCCGAGTTGGACGAGCCTTCCGATCCCCGGGGTTCGGTGGCCGGGCGGGGCGGCTGGCCTTCGCGCGCCGGGGTGCGCTGGTCCTCGGTCTCGGTCTCGCGGTTCGGGGGGCGGTTCGGGTCGGTCATGAGAGGCTCCGGCGAAGGGGGTTCTGCAACGGCAACGCCTCGCAGGCCCCGGGGCTCCCGGTCATGCGCCGTTCACCATGAACGCACACCGGCCCGAAACGGGCGGCGGGTTAGAACGGCGCGGTTGGAGGCGGTCCGTCAGGGACCCGTCGCGGGACGACCGAATGGCTGCGCTTGAGGTGGAAATCGTTGCGATCGACGCGCTGGGCGAGACCCGGTGGGCGTTGTGGCGCGACATGCTGGCGGCTGATCCGGCGCTGAACAGCCCGTATTTCCGGCCCGAGTTCGCCCAGGTCGCAGGCCGCATCAGTCCGGACGCGGCCGTGGCGGTGTTCTCGCGCGCCGGCCACATCGTCGGCTTCTTCCCGCATCAGCGGCGGGGCGGGGCGCTGCAGCCCCTCGCCGCGCCCATGAACGACTATCACGGCGTCATCGCCTTCCCGGGCCAGGCCCCCTCTCTGGAAGAGGTCGCCCGGGCGCTGGGCGCGACCCGGCTCAACGTCACGGCGTGGGTTGGCGAGACGGGGCTCGGCGAGGATCGCCGCACCGTTCAGGTCGAGCTGGGCGAGGGCGGCTATGACGCCTGGTACGCCGACCGCCGGACCAACCAGGGCAAATTCTTCAAGGACAAGGAACGCGCCCGCCGCAGCATGGAGGCCGAACTGGGTCCGCTGCGGGTCGAGCGCGGCCTGCGCGATCCGGCCCTGCTGGACTGGCTGATCGATCTGAAGCGGGATCAGTACCGGCGCACGGCGCGGCACGACATCTTCGCCTGCGGCTGGACGGTCGAACTGCTGCACGCCCTGCTGAAGGAAGATCGCGACGGCTTCGGCGCGTCCATGGCGGGGCTGTGGGCCGGCGACCGGCTGACGGCGATCGAATATTCGCTGCACGCGGGCGACCAGTATCATTTCTGGTTCCCGGGCTATGAGCCCAGCCTGGCGCGCTGCTCGCCGGGCATATTGCTGAGCATGGACACCATGCGGCTGGCCTCGGAGCTGGGCTACCGCACCTTCGATTTCGGGTTCGAGGGCGAGCACTACAAAAAGTATTTCTGCAATGGCGCGCGGATCGTGCGCGAGGCCGTGGTGCTGAAGCCGGGCCTCGGCGCGGCGGTCAGCGGAGCCGCTGTCGGTGTTCTGGGCGAGCGTGGCCAGCGGCTGCGCACCAGCGTCCGGCGGCGCTGGGCGGCGATCGAGGCCTGCGAGACCACCTCGGGCGCGCGGCTGAAGGGCGCGGTGCAGGCGGCGGGCGCGGCGCTTGCAAAGGCCCGGCAGACGTCGACCCGACCCGTTCCGGCCTGAGACACACCATGAGCGCTGCCCGCACCCGCTATTCCGGCCCGATCAAACAGGCCGAGGTCCATCCGCACAGCCTGATCGAGCAGGGCTTCGCCTCGGACGAGGCCCTGGCGGCGGTGCTGGACCGCTATCCGGCGCATCTGTTCGACATCAATCTGTACGACTTTGACGATGAGGGTCAGGTCTCGCTGCGCACGGGCGCGCGGGGGCGGCTGAACGGCGAGGAACTGCTGGCGGCGATCCAGCAGGGCCGGCTGTGGGTCAATCTGCGCGAGGTCGAGACCGGCTGGCCCGAGCTGTGGGCCGCCGCCATGGACGCGTTCCGCAAGGTGCAGGGGGCCTATCCGGGCCTCCGGGCCGTGCGCAACGCCGGCCAGCTGATCCTGTCCTCGCCCAAGGCGCGGGTGCCCTATCATTTCGACGCGGCGGGGGTGGTGCTGTTCCACATGCGCGGCCGCAAGCGGATCTTCGTCTATCCGGGCGACGAGGCGCATCTGACCGAGGCGGACATGGAACAGGTCGTGTCGCGCCAGACGACCGAGGAACTGCCCTATTCGCTGGCCTTCGAGGCCGACGCACAGGTGATGGATCTCGAGCCGGGCCAGGCCCTGACCTGGCCCATCTATGCGCCGCACCGGGTCGAGAACCTGGACCGGTTCTGCGTCTCCCTGTCGATGGATTTCCAGACCTGGCCGTCGCGGTTCAGGAACGGCGCCCTCTATACCAACGCCGTGCTGCGCAGCCGGGGCGGACAACCGCGCATGACCGACCGGATGACGCCGCCCGAGCTGGCCGCGCGCTGGGCCGCCTCGCTGGCGCTGAAGCGGGTCGGGGGGCTGAAGAGCCGCATCGCCCATTTCGAGCGCGACTTCGAACCCGAGATCGGCGCGGCCGACGGCGCGGGCGCCCTGACGGCCTGAGCGGCTTTCTTACAACGGCGTCATGACCTCGATTTAAGCTGACTCGGCGCGTCGCCGGTCGCACCTTCCCGCCACATTCCGGGAGGGAGCCGCCATGAAACTCGCCATCGTATCCGCCACCGCCATCGCCGCCGCGCTCGCAGCCGTCGCCGTCGGGCCCGCCGCCGCCATGGACGGGCCGTCGGCCAAGATCAAGCACGCGGTCGCGCGCGTCGTGGTCATCGTGGAAGACCGCTCCGATATCGGCGTGGAGATAGAGCAGGGGACCTCGGGCCTTCCGGCGGTTCAGGTGAGCCGCCGCGGCGACGACGTCATCATCAACGGCGGCCTGCGGGGCGGCCTGTTCGGCAACAGCGGCATCCGCAACTGTCGGTCGGGCCCGGAGGGCGCGCGTCAGCCGGGGGAAGGCTCCTCGGTCGAGGTCCGCAATGTGGGCCGGGTCAATCTGGCCGACGCGCCGCTGGTCGTCATTCGCACGCCCCGCGACGTTGAAGTGAATGTGGAGAGCGGCGCGGTGTTCGGCGCCGTGGGCCGGGGCGCCTCGTCGATCGAGGTGGGCAACGGGGGCTGCGGCGACTGGAATATCGCCAACACGGACGGCGCCCTGTCCCTTTCCATCATGGGGTCGGGCGACATGCGCGCCGGAACGTCGGGCCGGCTGGAAGCCAACATCATGGGGTCGGGCGACATTACCGCTGGGGCGACGGGACGGCTGGAGGCCAACATCATGGGTTCCGGCGACATCAACGCTGGCGGGGTGGATGGTCCGGTCGAGGCCAACATCATGGGCTCGGGCGACATCAACGTTCCCGGCACGGTCACGAGCGTCGAGGCCAACATCATGGGCTCGGGCGACATCAATGTCGGGGGAGCCACCGGGGCCGTCACGCAAAGCATCATGGGTTCGGGCGAGATCGTGATCGCCGGCCAAGCGGTGCGCCGGGCCCGCCACGATCGCTGAGCGCCGCGTCGACGCGCCAGGACACACAATTCCGTAGAAGGAACGCCACCATGAAACTCGCCATCGTATCCGCCCTCGCCGCCGCAGCCGTGGCCGGCCCCGCCTTCGCCAAGGCCGGCCCCGAGGTCGACATCCGCCACGCCGTGGCCCGTGTCGCCGTGGTGGTCGAGGACCGCAACGACATCGCCGTCGAGATCGAGCAGGGCTCGTCCGAGCTTCCGGCCGTGCAGGTCACGCGCGAGGGCGCCAATGTCCGTATCGACGGCGGACTGGGCGGTCGCCGCGGCCTGTTCGGCCGGGGCGACGGCCTTCGCAACTGCCGGTCCGGCCCGGACAACGCCCGTACGCCGGGCGAGGGGGCCTCGGTCGAGGTGCGCGGCGTCGGCCGGGTCAATCTGGCCGACGCGCCGTTGATCGTCGTCCGCACGCCCCGCGACGTGAACCTGGAGGCGTCCGGCGCCGTCTTCGGCTCGATCGGCCGGGGCGCCGCCTCGATCGAACTGGCCAACGCCGGCTGCGGCGACTGGAACGTCGCCAATACGGACGGCCGGATGTCGCTGGACATATCGGGCTCGGGCGATATCCGCGCAGGCACCTCCTCGGGGCTGGAAGCCGCCATCGCGGGCGCCGGTTCGATCACGGCCGGAGCCACCCGGGACCTGGATGTTTCGTTGTCGGGGGCCGGCGACGTGATCGTCGCCCGCGTCGACGGGCCGACGGAAATCAGCCTCGCCGGCGCCGGCGACGTGTCGATCCGGGCAGGCGCCGCGCCCACCCTCAGCATCAATGTCGCCGGCGTGGGCGATGTCGACTTCGACGGCGTGGCCGGAGACGTGGACGTCTCCCTCGCCGGGGTCGGAGACGTGAACATCGCCCGCGCGACCGGCTCGGTCCGGCGTTCCGTCGCCGGTCTCGGCGACATCCACATCGGCAACTGACCTCCCTGTCAGCCGCCGTGACGGAGAAGGCCCGGGAGCGTGGAACCCTCCGGGCCTTTTTTCGCGCCTGCCGCAATCGGCTGACGGCGCCCGCCCTGACCCGCGTGTGGGGTGGGACCCGCGGTCGTCGACCTTCGTTCCCGTAGAAAGGCGGCAAACCCCGCGCTGACACAGTTTCGCCGCTTGACGAAAGGGGACTCAATCGTCATAAGCGCCAACTCTTGTTGGACCGGCTGTGCATCCCGCGTGTTTTTGGGATGCAGACGCGGTTCGCAGGAACGACCTCGGACCTGTTCTTTGCAGTGACCCAGGACTTCAACGGCCTTCGCGGTTCGCTGCGTGGGCCGATCGTTTTTGCGGACGTGCGTACTCTGAAGGCTTCGGCCTGAAGACCTCCGGTCTTTGAAATGGTTCACAGGGACGCAGGTTCGCCTGCTTGGGAAATACGACCGATATGGATCAAAGCATCCGCATCAGGCTCAAGGCCTTCGATCACCGCGTCCTCGACTTTTCGACGCGCGAAATCGTCAACACGGCCAAGCGCACGGGCGCGACCGTTCGCGGTCCGATCCCGCTGCCGACCCTGATCGAAAAGTTCACCGTGAACCGCTCGCCGCACGTCGACAAGAAGTCGCGCGAGCAGTTTGAAATCCGCACGCACAAGCGTGTCCTCGATATCGTCGACCCCACCCCGCAGACTGTGGACGCGCTCATGAAGCTCGACCTGTCCGCCGGCGTGGATGTCGAGATCAAGATTTAATAAGAAAGAGGCGGGATCCGATGCGCACGGGCGTGATCGCCAAGAAGCTGGGCATGACCCGCGTGTTCGCCGATGACGGCGCGCACGTACCGGTCACTGTGCTTCAGCTCGACGGCTGCCAAGTCGTCGGCCAACGTACCCAGGAGCGTGACGGCTACGTCGCTCTCCAGCTGGGCGCTGGCACCAAGAAGGCCAAGAACACCAACAAGGCTCAGCGCGAATCCTTCGCCAAGCTGGAAGTGGAACCCAAGGCCTATGTCACCGAGTTCCGCATCGATGCGGACGCCATGATGGATGTGGGCTCCGAGTTCTCGGCCGACCACTTCGTCGCGGGCCAGAAGGTCGACGTCCAGGCCGAGACCATCGGCAAGGGCTTCGCCGGCGCCATGAAGCGCTGGAACTTCGGCGGTCTGCGGGCGACCCACGGCGTCTCGGTCTCGCACCGTTCGCACGGTTCGACCGGTCAACGTCAGGATCCGGGCAAGACGTTCAAGGGCAAGAAGATGGCCGGCCACTATGGCTGTGAAGTCGTCACCACCCAGAACCTCACCGTGTTCCGCGTCGACGCCGAGCGTGGCCTGCTGCTGATCAAGGGCGCTGTCCCCGGTCACGAAGGCACCTGGGTCAAGGTTCGCGACGCCATCAAGAAGGCCCGTCCGGCCGACGCCCCGTTCCCCGGCGGCGTCAAGTCCAAGGGCGGTTCGGCTGCTGCGGCTCAACCGGCTGAAACGCCGGCCGAGGAAGCCCCGGCCGTCGAAACCACCGAAGGCGGTGAAGCGTAATGAAACTCTCTGTCATCAAACTCGACGGCAAGGCCGCCGGTGACGTCGAACTGTCGGAAGCCGTCTTCGGCATCACCGACATCCGCGGCGACATCCTGGCCCGTTACGTCAACTGGCAGCTGGCCAAGCGCCGCGCCGGCACCCACAAGGTCCAGACCCGGAACGAGAACTCTCGCACCGGCAAGAAGATGTACAAGCAGAAGGGAACCGGCGGCGCCCGTCACGGTTCGCGTCGCGCCCCGCAGTTCGTCGGTGGTTCGCGCGCCTTCGGCCCGGTCGTTCGCGACCACGGCTTCTCGCTGCCCAAGAAGGTCCGCGCCCTGGCCCTGCGCCATGCGCTGTCCTCCAAGGTCGTCGCCGGCGACCTGGTCGTCGTCGACAGCATCTCGCTGAAGGACGCCAAGACCGCCGGTCTGCGTGAGACGCTCGGCAAGCTGGGCTGGACCCGCACGCTGATCATCGCCGGCCCGGAAGTCGACACCAACTTCGGCCTGGCCGCCCGCAACATCCCGATGGTCAACGTCCTGCCGAACGCCGGCCTGAACGTTTACGACATCCTGCGCGCGGACAAGCTGGTGCTGACCAAGGCGGCCGTCGAGGCCATCGAAGCCACCTACGCCGACTACACCCCGTCGCGTCGCGAAGCCGAGGCTTCCAAGGCCGCCAAACCGGCTGCCAAGACGAAGAAGGAGGCCGCGTGATGGCTGGCGCCAACCCCACCGCAAAACACTACGACACCATCCTGTCGCCGATCATCACCGAGAAGGCGACGATCCTGTCGGAGCAGAACAAGGTCGTGTTCCGGGTTTCCGGCACCTCGACCAAGGACGAGATCGCCGCTGCGGTCGAAAGCCTGTTCAAGGTCAACGTCCTGAAGGTCAACACCCTGGTTCAAAAGGGCAAGACCAAGCGCTTCCGCGGCATCATGGGCCGTCGGGTCGACATCAAAAAAGCGATCGTGACGCTGGCTGAAGGCCAGTCGATCGACGTCACCACGGGGCTCTGATCAGATGGCCTTGAAGACTTACAATCCGACGTCGCCGGGCCGCCGCGCCCTGGTGCTGATCGACCGTTCGGAGCTCCATAAAGGACGCCCCGAGAAGTCGCTGACCGAAGGCCTGACCAAGTCGGGCGGTCGCGGCGCCGGCGGTCGTATCGCCGTCCGCTTCCGCGGCGGCGGCGCCAAGACGCTGTACCGCAAGATCGACTTCAAGCGTCGCAAGTTCGCCTCGGCGACCGTCGAACGCCTGGAATACGATCCGAACCGGACCGCCTTCATCGCCCTCATCGTCTATGAGGACGGCGAAAAGGCCTACATCATCGCGCCGCAACGCCTGAAGGCGGGCGACTCGGTGGTTGCCGGTGAAAAGGTCGACGTGAAGCCGGGCAATGCGATGCCGCTGCGCTCGGTGCCGGTCGGCACGATCATCCACAACGTCGAAATGAAGCCGGGCAAGGGCGCCCAGCTGGCCCGCTCGGCCGGCGCCTACGCCCAGCTCGTCGGCCGCGACGCCGGCTACGCCCAGATCCGTCTGGGTTCGGGCGAGCTTCGCATGGTCCTGGACGGCTGCATGGCCACGGTGGGCGCGGTTTCGAACCCCGACCACATGAACCAGAACCTCGGCAAGGCCGGCCGCGTCCGTCACATGGGCTGGCGTCCGCACGTTCGCGGCGTCGCCATGAACCCGATCGACCACCCGCACGGTGGTGGTGAAGGCCGGACCTCTGGCGGTCGCACCCCGGTTACGCCGTGGGGCAAGGACACCAAGGGCACCCGCACCCGCAAGAACAAGGCTACGGACAAGTTCATCATCCGTACCCGCCACGTGAAGAAGGCTCGCTAACCGATGGCCCGCTCCTCCTGGAAAGGCCCGTTTGTCGACGGGTATCTGCTGAAGAAGGCCGAGACGGCAGCGTCGTCGGGCCGCAAGGACGTGATCAAGACGTGGTCGCGCCGCTCCACCATCCTGCCGCAGTTTGTCGGCCTGACCTTCGGTGTCCACAACGGCCTCAAGCATGTGCCGGTGGCGGTTTCCGAAGAAATGGTCGGCATGAAGTTCGGCGAGTTCTCCCCGACCCGGTCGTTCCCCGGGCACGCGGCGGACAAGAAGGCCAAAAGGAAATAACTGATGGCCCAGACCAAAAATGAACGTCGGGTCGCCCCGACCGAAGCGCGCGCCAAGCTGGTGAACGTCCGGATCAGCCCTCAGAAGCTGAACCTGGTCGCCCAGTCGATCCGCGGCCTGCCGGTGCAGAAGGCGCTGAACGAGCTGGAATTCAGCCGCAAGCGCATCGCCACCGACGTCCGCAAGGTGCTGTATTCGGCCGTGTCGAACGCCGAGAACAACCACAACCTCGACATCGACAACCTGGTCGTCGCCGAGGCCTTCGTGGGCAAGAACCTGGTGATGAAGCGTTTCGCGAGCCGCGCTCGTGGCCGCTCGTCGCGCATCCTGAAACCTTTCGCGGAAATCACCATCGTGGTGCGCGAAGCTGGTGAGGCCGCCTGATGGGTCAGAAAATCAATCCGATCGGTCTGCGCCTCGGCGTCAACCGGACGTGGGACAGCCGCTGGTTCGCCCGCGGCGCCGAATACGCCAGCCTGCTGCACCAGGACCTGAAGCTGCGCACGTGGCTGAAGGAACGCCTGAACGCCGCCGGCGTGTCGCGCATCATCATCGAGCGTCCGCACAAGAAGTGCCGCGTGACGATCTACGCCGCCCGTCCGGGTGTCGTGATCGGCAAGAAGGGCGCCGACATCGAGAAGCTCCGCAAGGACATCTCGGCGCGCACCGAGGGTGAAGTTCACCTGAACATCGTCGAAGTGCGCAAGCCCGAGACGGACGCCCAGCTGATCGCCGAGAACATCGCGCAGCAGCTGGAACGCCGTATCGCCTTCCGCCGCGCCATGAAGCGCGCGATGCAGTCGGCCATGCGTCTCGGCGCCAAGGGCGTCCGCATCAACGTTTCGGGCCGCCTCGGCGGCGCTGAAATCGCGCGGATGGAATGGTACCGCGAAGGCCGCGTGCCGCTGCACACCCTGCGCGCCGACATCGACTACGGCTTCATCCAGGCCAAGACGACGTACGGCATCATCGGCGTGAAGGTCTGGGTCTTCAAAGGCGAAGTCCTCGAGCACGACCCGATGGCGCAGGACAAGCGCTGGGCCCAGGAAGCTTCCGGCCCGTCGTCCAACGAAGGCCGTGAACGTGGCGGTCCGCGCGGTGACCGTGGTCCCCGCCGCGGCCGTGAGGGCTAAGTCATGCTGCAACCGAAGAAAACCAAGTACCGCAAGGCCTTCAAGGGCCGCATTCACGGCGCCGCCAAGGGCGGCTTCTCGCTGAACTTCGGGTCCTACGGCCTGAAGACGGTCGAGCCGGAACGCATCACCGCGCGTCAGATCGAGGCGGCCCGCCGCGCGATCACCCGCCAGATGAAGCGTCAGGGCCGTGTCTGGATCCGCGTCTTCCCCGACCTGCCCGTCACGGGCAAGCCGGCCGAAGTCCGCATGGGTAAGGGCAAGGGCGCCGTGGATCACTGGGCGGCGCGCTGCCACCCGGGCCGGATCCTGTTTGAAATCGACGGCGTGCCGGACGACATCGCCCGTGAGGCCCTGCGTCTTGGCGCCGCCAAGCTGCCGGTCCGTACGAAGGTGGTCACCCGCCTCGACGCCGGTGTCTCGCACGTGGAGCACGTCGGAGCATGACCAAGATCGCCGACCTCCGGGCCCAGACGCCCGACCAGCTGTCCGACGAGCTGCTGAAGCTCAAGAAGGAACAGTTCAACCTGCGCTTCCAGGCCGCTACCGGCCAGATGGAAAAGACCCATCGCGTTTCGGAAGTGCGCAAGGACATCGCCCGTATTTCCACGCTTCTGCGTGCGAACCGCGCGGCGGGTTAAGGAAACGAAGATGCCCAAACGAGTTCTCGAAGGCGTGGTCGTCTCCGACAAGGGCGACAAGACTGTCGTCGTCGTCGTCCAACGCACGCTGCTGCACCCGGTCCTGAAAAAGATCGTGCGCCTGTCCAAGAAGTACCACGCTCACGACGAAGCGAACGCCCTCAAGGTCGGTGACCAGGCTCGCATCATCGAGTGCGCCCCCAAGTCCAAGCTGAAGCGCTGGGAAGTCCTGTCGGACTCCTCGGCCTCGGCCTCGTAAGAAGGATCGGATCTCATGATCCAGATGCAAACTAACCTGGAGGTAGCCGATAATTCGGGTGCTCGCCGGGTCATGTGCATCAAGGTGTTGGGCGGCTCCAAGCGCCGCTACGCCTCGGTGGGCGACACGATTGTCGCTTCGGTGAAGGAAGCGATTCCTCGCGGCCGCGTGAAGAAGGGCGACGTCGTGCGCGCCATCGTCGTGCGCACCGCCAAGGACATCATGCGCAAGGACGGCTCTGTCATCCGTTTCGACAAGTCGGCCGCCGTCATCGTCAACAAGCAGAACGAGCCGGTCGGCACGCGGATCTTCGGCCCGGTTCCCCGTGAACTGCGCGCCAAGAACCACATGAAGATCATCTCTCTGGCTCCGGAGGTCCTGTAGTCATGGCCGCCAAGATCAAATCGGGCGACAACGTCGTCGTCCTGACCGGCAAGGACAAGGGCCGCACCGGCAAGGTGACCAAGGTCCTGCCGGCGACGAACCGCGTGCTGGTGCAAGGCATCAACATGGTTCAGCGCCACACCCGCCCGACCCAGGCCGACCCCCAGGGCGGCATCAAGAACAAGGAAGCGTCGCTTCACCTGTCCAACGTCGCGATCGCCGACGCCAACGGCAAGGCCACCCGCGTCGGCTTCAAGATCGAAGGCGACAAGAAGGTCCGCTTCGCCAAGACGACGGGAGACGTCATCTGATGGCCGACACCAAATACACCCCGCGCCTCAAGGGCGACTACAACGAGCGCATCAAGGGCGTGCTGACCGAGAAGTTCGGCTACACCAACCCGATGCAGATGCCCAAGCTGGACAAGATCGTCCTCAACATGGGCATCGGCGAAGCCGTGGCTGACTCCAAGAAGGCCACCGCGGCCCTCAAGGATCTGGCCGCCATCGCCGGTCAGAAGCCCGTCGCCACCAAGGCCCGCAACTCCATCGCCGGCTTCAAGCTGCGCGAAGGCATGGTCATCGGCGGCAAGGTCACGCTGCGCGGCGACCAGATGTACGAGTTCCTGGACCGCCTGATCACGATCGCGCTGCCGCGCGTGAAGGATTTCCGCGGCCTGAAGCCGACCTCGTTCGACGGTCGCGGCAACTACGCCATGGGCCTCAAGGAACACATCGTGTTCCCCGAGATCAACTACGACCAGATCGACCAGATGTGGGGCATGGACATCATCGTCTGCACCACGGCCAAGACCGATGACGAGGCACGCGCGCTTCTCACCGAGTTCAAGTTCCCGTTCGTGACGAACTGAGCGGGAAGGGAAAGAAACCATGGCTAAGAAAAGCGCCGTAAACCGCAACGAGATGGTCAAGGCCCTCGTCGCGAAGTACGCCGACAAGCGGGCCGCCCTGAAGGCGACCGCCAACGATGAATCCCTCCCGCTTGAGGAGCGTTTCGAAGCGCGCCTGAAGCTGGCCAAGCTGCCGCGCAACTCGGCCGCCAACCGGATTCGTAACCGCTGCGAAGTGACGGGCCGTCCGCGGGCCTTCTATCGCAAGCTCAAGATGAGCCGGATCGCCCTGCGCGAACTCGGCAACCTGGGTCAGATCCCGGGTCTGACCAAGTCCAGCTGGTAAGGGGAGCGACAGACATGATGATCAACGATCCCCTGAGCGACATGATCGCTCGCATCCGGAACGCGCACATGCGCAAGCGTTCCAAGGTGCTCACCCCGGCTTCCCGTCTGCGTCAGCGCGTCCTCGACGTGCTGCAGGACGAAGGCTACATCCGCGGCTATTCGCTGGTTCAGAACCCCGGCGAATTCCCGCAGTTCGAGATCGAGCTCAAGTACTTCGACGGCCAGCCGGTCATCGCCGAGATCGCTCGCGTGTCCAAGCCGGGCCGCCGCGTCTACTCCGCGATCTCCGACCTGAAGCCGATCAAGAACGGCCTGGGCATCTCGATCCTCTCCACGTCCAAGGGCGTCATGTCGGACACCGCGGCTCGCGAAGCCAAGGTGGGCGGCGAAGTCCTCTGCAGGGTCTACTAAGATGTCCCGTATCGGAAAACGCACCATCGAGATCCCGAAGGGCGTGACTGTCACGCTCGACGGCCAGACCGTCTCGGTGAAGGGTCCCAAGGGCGAACGCTCCTGGACCGTGGCTGAAGAAATCGAAGTCACCCAGGGCGACGACGGCCTGAACCTGGCCATCCGCGAGGACAACCAGCGTTCGCGCGCCATGTGGGGCCTGTCCCGCACCCTGGTCGACAACATGGTCGTCGGCGTCACCACGGGCTTTGAAAAGAGCCTGGACCTGGTCGGCGTGGGTTACCGCGCTGCGATGAAGGGCAACGCCCTGTCGCTGCAGCTCGGCTTCTCGCACGACGTCGACATCCAGCCGCCTGCCGGCGTCACCTTCGCGGTGCCCAAGCAGACGGAAATCAAGATCACGGGCGCTGACAAGCAGGCCGTGGGTCAGATCGCCGCCGTCATCCGCAAGCTGCGTCCGCCGGAGCCCTACAAGGGCAAGGGCGTGCGCTACACGGGCGAAAAGGTCCGGCGCAAGGAAGGCAAGAAGAAGTAAGTCATGGCTCTTTCTCTTCGACAACAAGCCCAGCGCCGTACGGAGCGCACCCGCCGCCGCCTGAAGGCTGTCGCCAACGGCCGTCTGCGCCTGTCGGTGCACCGTTCGGACAAGAACATCTCGGCCCAGATCATCGACGACCTGAACGGCGTCACGATCGCCTCGGCCTCCTCGCTGGAAGGCGAGAAGGGCAAGAAGGCCAAGGGTTCGGACGTCGCAGCCGCCGCTCTGATCGGCAAGCTGGTCGCCGAACGCGCCCTCGAGAAGGGCATCAAGGATGTCGTCTTCGATCGCGGCGGCTACATCTATCACGGACGGGTGAAGGCGCTGGCTGATGCCGCGCGTGAAGCCGGCCTGAACTTCTAAGGGACGCGACAGATGGCGCAAACACCCCAACGCGGCGGCGGCGGCAACGATCGCAACCGTCGTGACAACCGCAACGCTCCCGCCGTCGACGGTCCGGATTCGGACATCGTCGAGAAGCTGGTTCACATCAACCGCGTCGCAGCCACCGTCAAAGGCGGCCGCCGGTTCTCGTTCGCGGCCCTGATGGTCGTCGGCGACGGCAAGGGCCGCGTCGGCTTCGGTCACGGCAAGGCGCGCGAAGTGCCGGAAGCCATCCGCAAGGCGACCGAAGAAGCCAAGAAGACCATGATCCGCGTTCCGCTTCGCGAGAACCGCACCCTGCACCACGACGGCTCGGGCCGTTGGGGCGCCGGCAAGATCATGATGCGCGCCGCCCCTCCCGGGACCGGCGTCATCGCGGGCGGTCCGATGCGCGCCGTGCTCGAAACCCTCGGCGTCCAGGACGTCGTGGGCAAGTCGACCGGTTCGTCGAACCCCTACAACATGATCCGCGCCACGTTCGAGGCCCTCAAGGTCCAGTCGTCGCCCCGTCAGGTCGCGTCCAAGCGCGGCAAGAAGGTCGCCGATCTGATGGGCCGTCGCAACGACGGCGCCTCGGCTCCGGAAGCGGCGCCTGAAGCCCAGGAAGCCTGAGACCATGGCCAAGACTGAATCCAAGACCACCGTCACCGTCCGTCAGACGGGCTCGCCGATCCGCCGCAAGTCGGACCAGCGGGCCACCCTGATGGGTCTGGGTCTCAACCGCATGGGCCGCGAGTCCACGCTGGAAGACACCCCTTCGGTCCGCGGGATGATCGCCAAGGTCGCCCACCTGACCGAGATCGTCGAAAAGTAACGTGCGTAATTCTCCCTCCCCCTTGTGGGGAGGGACGTCGCCGCTTGCGGCGACGGGGTGGGGGCGGCTATAGGCCGCCTTCAATTCGTTTCGGGGATGTCTCGTCGAGCCCTCCCCACCCGGCCGCTTCGCGGCCACCCTCCCCATAAAGGGGAGGGAGATCAGAACAACAGCCGAGTCCGGGTCTGACCCGGGCGCTAGCACCCGAAAGGATCAGGCACATGAAACTGAACGAAATCCGCGACAACGAAGGCGCCCACAAGAAGCGCATGCGCGTCGGCCGTGGCCCGGGCTCGGGCAAGGGCAAGACCGCCGGTCGCGGCGTCAAGGGCCAGAAGTCCCGTTCGGGCGTCGCCATCGGCGGCTTCGAGGGCGGCCAGATGCCGCTGTACATGCGCATGCCCAAGCGCGGCTTCAACAATCCGAACGCGCTGAAGCTGGCCGAAGTGAACCTGTGGCGCCTGCAGGACGCCGTGGACGCCAAGAAGCTGGACATCAAGGGCGAGATCAAGGGCGACGCCCTGGTCGCGGCCGGCGTGATCCGTCGCGTCAAGGACGGCGTCCGCATCCTGGGCACCGGCGAGATCAAGTCCAAGCTGAACCTGGTCGTCTGGTCGGCCTCGGCCGGCGCCGTCAAGGCGATCGAAGCCGCCGGCGGCACCGTCGTTCAGGAGCGTATCGCTGCTGAAGCCAAGGCCGCCGCGCGCGTCGAGAAGCGCAACGCCGCCAAGGGCAAGGTTCCGGCCGCCAAGGCTCCCCGTGGCGACGCCAACAAGATCTCGGCTCGCACGACCCGGACCGCCGCCAAAAAATAAGCTTGAGGGGCGCTCTCGCTAAGAGGGCGCCCTTCGCCTATCTGGACCGTGGCGACGGATTCCTGTCCGATGCGCCGCGTTCTGATCAGTCGGGGTGACGACACATGGCTTCGGCCGCCGAACAACTCGCAGCAAACATGAACATGGGCTCGTTCGCCAAGGCGACCGAGCTGCACAAGCGTTTGCTGTTCACGATCCTGGCCCTGCTGGTCTACCGCATCGGCACCTATGTGCCGATCCCGGGGATCAACTCGGAAGCCTTCCTGCAGTTCTTCCAGAACCCCGAAGGCCAGCGCGGCATCCTGGACATGTTCAACATGTTCTCGGGCGGCGCCGTCGAGCGCATGGCCGTCTTCGCCCTGAACGTGATGCCCTACATCTCGGCGTCGATCATCGTCCAGCTGATGGGCGCCGTGTATCCGCCCTGGGAGAAGCTGAAGAAGGAAGGCGGCGAAAGCGGCCGCAAGCAGCTCAACCAGTACACCCGCTATCTGACCGTGGTCCTGGCCCTGTTCCAGTCGGCCGGCATCGCCGTCGGCCTGAACGCCCAGCCCGGCCTGATCGACCAGCCCGGTCTGTTCTTCATCGTCTCGACCGTCACCGTCCTGACCGGCGGCACCATGTTCCTGATGTGGCTGGGTGAGCAGGTGACCGCGCGCGGCGTCGGCAACGGCATCTCTCTGATCATCTTCGCCGGCATCGTCGCCGTCCTGCCCGGCACCATCGCCCGCATGTTCGGCCTGGCCCAGCAGGGTCAGATCTCGGCCTTCACCCTGCTGTTCTTCGCCGCCATGGCGATCGGCGTCGTCGTCTTCATCGTCTTCATGGAACGCGCCCAGCGCCGGCTGCTGATCCAGTATCCGAAGCGCCAGGAAGGCAACCGCATGGCCGGGGGCGAGCGTTCGTTCCTGCCGCTGAAGGTCAACACCGCCGGCGTCATCCCGCCGATCTTCGCCTCGTCGCTGCTGATGCTGCCGACCACGGTGGCCCAGATGACGGCCAACGCCGACCTGCCGTCGTGGATGGCGTGGCTGCCGGTCGTGACCGCGGAGATGCAGCACGGCCGCCCGATCTTCATGCTGCTGTACGGCGCGCTGATCGTCTTCTTCACCTTCTTCTACACCTCGATCACCTTCAATCCCGAGGACACGGCCGAGAACCTGCGCAAATACGGCGGCTTCCTGCCGGGCATCCGGCCGGGCAAGCGGACGGCGGAATACCTGGACTATGTCCTGACCCGCCTGACCGTGATCGGCGCCGCCTACATCACGGCGGTCTGCCTCCTGCCGGAAATGCTGATGGCCAACTCGGGCATGGGCCCGGCGGTGATCGGCGGCACCTCCATCCTGATCGTGGTCTCGGTGACCATGGACACGGTGGCGCAGATCCAGTCCCAGTTGCTGGCTCACCAGTACGAGGGCCTGATCAAGAAGGCCAAGCTGCGCGGCCGAGGCCGAACCCCGGGCAAGGGCGTGACCGCCCCGGCCCGGCGCTAGAACCTTCGGGGGAGGGGCGGCGATGAACCTGATCCTGTTCGGACCGCCCGCGGCGGGCAAGGGCACCCAGGCCAAGAGGCTCGTGGAGAGCCGCGGCATGGTCCAGCTTTCCACCGGCGACATGCTGCGCGAGGCCATCGCCTCGGGCTCCGAGCTCGGCAAGGAGTGCCAGGCCATCATGTCGCGCGGCGACCTGGTGTCCGACGCCATCGTCATCGCCCTCATCGAGGCCCGGCTGAAAGAAGCCGAGGACGCCGGGGGCGCCATCTTCGACGGCTTCCCGCGCACCGTGGCCCAGGCCGAGGCGCTGGACGCCATGCTGGCCAAGCTGGGCAAGAAGATCGACCGCGTGGTTCGCCTGAAGGTGGACGACACGGCCCTGCTGGAACGGATCAGCAAACGCTACGCCGACCAGGGCCGTCCGGACGACAATCCCGAGAGCTTCAAGGTCCGGCTGGACGCCTACAACCGGAACACCGCGCCGCTTCTGCCCTACTACGCCGACAAGCGGCTGCTGACCGAGATCGACGGCATGGGCGCGATCGCCGATGTGGCCGCGGCCATCGACGCGGCGCTGGACGGCCCCGCGACCTGAACCAGGCCTGACCTTTTGGCGCTCCCGCGCGTTCATGTCCCCGGTGGCATGACAGGAGCGTGAAGATCAAACCCCACTGGCTGACAAGGAAGCGGCTGCGCACGGCCGGCATCGTGGCGGTCGTGGCGGCCGGGCACGCGCTGGTGTTCGCCATCGTCGCACGCCCCCAGCCGACCCCGCCCATGCTGCCGCCGTTCCCGCCGATGAGCGTGGTGCTGTTCCGTCCGACCCCGCCTCCGCCGCCTCCGCCTCCGCCCCTGAAACCCACGCCTGATCCCGGCGGCGGCAAGCCGGCCGCGCCGTCGCGCGTCCACGTCACGCCCAAACCGCCCCCGAAGGCGGAACTGCCCGCGCCTCCCAGGCCCGCCCCGGAGCCTGCTCTGGTCGTCGGCGCGGCCCCGGTCGCCGGCCCGACGCCCGGAATGGGGCAGGGCGGCACGGGGAACGGGACCGGCACGGGCGACGGCGACGGAGAAGGCTCAGGCTCCGGCGGTATCGGCCCCCGGTTCATCCGTGGCGCAAGCCAGGAAGAGATCTTCCGTGTCATTCCCCGGGGCCGCCGCTCGGGTCGCGGGTCCGTGAACTGCGTCATCCGCCTGGACGAGCGCCTCGACGCCTGCCGGATCGTCAGCGAGACGCCGCCGGGGCAGGGGTTCGGGCCCGCCGCCGTGACCGTGGCCGAGACCTATTTCCGCTTCCGCCCGCCGATGAGCGCCTCGGGACGGCCCGTCGAGGGGCAGCGGGTGACGGTTTTCGTCCAGTTCGGACGCTGACCGGCGCAGGCCGCAGCCGCGTCAGGCGTTGACGCGGAGTGAATCCCCTGTATAAGGCGCGCTTCCGCGAAGGGCGTCGGCGCTCCTGGTCTGTTGACCGGAGCGTTTGTTGCGTCCGCCAACGCGTATCTGGAGAGCTTCGTGGCCCGTATCGCTGGTGTCAACATCCCGACCAACAAGCGCGTAGAGATCGCGCTGCAGTACATCCATGGCATCGGCGCCCACGCCGCCAAGGAAATCACGACCAAGGTCGGCATCGAGCCCGCCCGCCGCGTGAACCAGCTGACTGACGCTGAAGTGCTGCAGATCCGCGAGACCATCGACCGCGATCACACCGTCGAGGGCGACCTGCGCCGCGAGACGTCGATGAACATCAAGCGTCTGATGGACCTGGCCTGCTACCGCGGCCTGCGTCACCGCAAGGGCCTGCCGGTCCGCGGTCAGCGCACGCACACCAACGCCCGCACCCGCAAGGGTCCCGCCAAGCCGATCGCCGGCAAGAAGAAGTAAGAGATAACGATGGCCAAGGAACCGGGTCGCGTAAAGAAGCGCGAGCGCAAGAACATCACCTCGGGCGTCGCCCACGTGAATGCGTCCTTCAACAACACCATGATCACGATCACCGATGCCCAGGGCAACGCGATCTCGTGGTCGTCGGCCGGACACATGGGCTTCAAGGGTTCGCGCAAGTCGACCCCGTACGCCGCCCAGATGGCCGCCGAAGACGCCGGCAAGAAGGCGCAGGAACACGGCGTCAAGACGCTGGAAGTCAACGTCTCGGGTCCCGGCTCCGGCCGCGAGTCGGCCCTGCGCGCCCTGCAGTCGGTCGGCCTGACCATCACCACCATCCGCGACGTCACGCCGATGCCGCACAACGGTTGCCGTCCGCCCAAGCGCCGCCGCGTCTAAGCGAACTCCGACCGACTAACTATCTCCGCCGGTCCTGCCGCCCCTGACGAGGAGCGAGGGACCGGCGCTCCGTTTTCGAGGGACACCCATGATCGAACGTAACTGGCAAGAGCTGATCCGTCCCGAGAAGCCGCAGATCGAGGCGAGCTCCGACCCGCAGCGCAAGTCGCGCCTGGTCGCCGAGCCCCTGGAACGCGGCTTCGGCGTGACGCTCGGCAACGCCCTGCGTCGCGTTCTCCTGTCGTCGCTGCAAGGCGCCGCCGTGACCGCGATCCAGATCGACGGCGTCGTCCACGAATTCTCGTCGCTGGAAGGCGTGCGGGAAGACGTCGTCGACATCGTGCTGAACATCAAGCAACTGGCGCTGCGCATGCACGCCGAAGGCCCCAAGCGCATGACCCTGCGCGCCACGGGCCCCGGCGCCGTCACGGCCGGCCAGATCGACGTCCCGTCGGACATCGAGGTGCTGAACCCCGACCACGTGATCTGCACGCTGGACGAAGGCGCTTCGGTGCGCATGGAACTGACCGTCCAGAACGGCAAGGGCTATGTCGCCTCCGAGCTGAACCGTCCGGAAGACGCCCCGATCGGCCTGATCGCCGTCGACGCCCTGTATTCGCCGGTCAAGCGCGTCGCCTATCGCGTCGAGCCGACCCGTCAGGGCCAGTCGCTGGACTATGACAAGCTGATCCTGGAAGTCGAAACCAACGGCGCCGTCTCGCCGGTTGACGCGGTGGCCTACGCCTCGCGCATCCTGCAGGACCAGCTCCAGATCTTCATCACCTTCGACGAGCCGAAGAAGGCCGTGGAAGCCGCCGACGGCAAGCCCGATCTGCCCTTCAACCCGGCCCTGCTGAAGAAGGTGGACGAGCTGGAACTGTCGGTGCGTTCGGCCAACTGCCTGAAGAACGACAACATCGTCTACATCGGCGACCTGATCCAGAAGACCGAGGGCGAAATGCTTCGCACCCCGAACTTCGGCCGCAAGTCGCTGAACGAGATCAAGGAAGTCCTGATGACGATGGGGCTCAGCCTCGGCATGGATGTGCCGAACTGGCCGCCTGAAAACATCGAAGACCTGGCCAAGAAGTTCGACGACCAGATCTAGTTTCAACCCTCCGCCCTTGGCCCGTCGGGTCGCGGAGCGGTTAGAATGAGAGAGCCCCAGGTCCGCAAGCCGGATACCAGGGTTGAGTAGGAGAGACCCCGATGCGCCACGGCGCCGCCTATCGCAAGCTCGGTCGTACGAGCGCACACCGGACCGCCATGTTCGCCAACATGGCTGCGTCGCTGATCAAGCACGAGCAGATCACGACCACGCTTCCCAAGGCGAAGGAACTGCGTCCCTTCGTCGAGAAGCTGGTCACGCTCGCCAAGAAGGGCGACCTGCACGCACGCCGTCAGGCCATCAGCCAGGTCCGCGACGTTCCGCAGGTCGGCAAGCTGTTCGAGACGATCGGCCCGCGCTACGCCGAACGTAACGGCGGCTACATCCGCATCATGAAGGCCGGCTATCGCCACGGCGACAACGCCGCCATGGCCGTGATCGAGTTCGTCGACCGCGACGCCGACGCCAAGGGCCTGGACTCGGGTCCGGTCTACGCCATCGAGGGCGACGACGAAGCGTAAGCACGCTTCCCGTCAGGGGCTTGAGAAAAGGGCGGCCGGTGCGAACCGGCCGCCCTTTTTCCTTGTCCGGCGCCGTACCCAATCGTGACAAATTCGAGACAGGCGAGCGGTCTTGGGCAACCGGGAGCCGCCCGGCGACGCCCGTTTGGCGTGCGACGTGGTACTTTCCTCTTTCAGGAGAATTTTTCGGAAGGGGACTCGTATGCGTCGCTTAACCCGGTTCAACGTCCTGCAGCGTTCCGCGCTTCTCGCGGCCACATCCTTCGCCGCTCTTGCCGGCGCACCCTCGATCGCCGCGGCCCAGACCCAGGAGCCGACCGTTCTGGACGAGGTGATCGTCACCGCCACCAAGCGCGACTCGACGATCCAGGACGTTCCCTTTTCGATCAACGCCCAGACCCAGGAAGACATCCAGCGATCGGGCGCGGTCAATCTGGAGGACCTGTCGCGCAATGTCGCCGGCCTGACGATCCAGAACCTCGGGCCGGGGCAGAGCCAGGTGGCCGTGCGCGGCGTTTCCGCCGGCCAGGTCGTGCGCGACCAGCCGGGCGTGAAGGAGCAGGTCGGCGTCTACCTCGATGAGTCGGTGATCTCGCTGTCGCTGTTCACGCCCGACTTCGACCTGTTCGACCTGAACCGCGTGGAAACCCTGCGGGGACCCCAGGGGACCCTGTTCGGTTCCGGATCGGTCGGCGGCACCATCCGCTACATCACCAACCAGCCCCAGCTGAACCAGCACGGCGGCCTGATCGAGGGCAACGTCAACCTGGTCGACAACGAGACGGTCGGGGGCCACCTGAAGGCGGCGGTGAACGTGCCGGTGAGCGACATGCTCGCCGTGCGGGCGGTCGCCTATCACACCAACTACGGCGGCTATGTCGACGCCCTCGGCGAGGGCGGGCGGCGGACCGACAACGTCAACGGCGGCCACCGCACGGGCGGCCGCCTGGCCGTGCTGTTCCAGCCGAACGAGGCGGTCAGCATCACGCCGCGGATCGTCTACCAGGAGATCCGCGCCGACGGCTTCAACCGGCAGGAGGCGTTCAACCTCTTCGCCAACCCCTTCACCACGACCCGGCCGGCCATCACCATGGGCGAGCGCGAGCAGTATCTGCTGCTCAGCGAGAGCTTCGCCGACGATTCCATGCTGGCCGACCTGACCATGTCGTTCGACATGGGCGGCGTCGTCCTGGATTCGATCAGCACCTATATCGACCGCAGCATCCTGCTGAACCGCGACGCCAGTTCGCTGACGGGCAGCGTGTCGGTCGATCTGGGGTATCCGGCGGCGGCGGTGACCCTGCCGTCGACCCTGGTCGACACGACCGATCTCAAGCAACTGACCCAGGAGGCCCGGCTCAGCTCGGACAGCGACAGCCCCTTCCAGTGGCTGGCGGGGGTCTTCTATTCCCGGATCGAGCGCCGCTACAGCCAGCGCCTGCCCACACCGGGCTATGACGCCTTCACCGACGCCGTTCTGGGCGCCGGTACGTCGGCCGCCGTCGCCAACGGCTTCCCTGCTGACTCGCCCTACAACGCCGACCTTCCGTATGACATCGACCAGGCGGCCGTGTTCGGCGAGGCCAGCTATGACTTCGGCCAGTGGACCGTCACGGGCGGCGGCCGCTTCTACGACTTCAAGGAAGAGCGCCGCTTCACCTCCGGCGGCCTGTTCGCCAACGGCGACGACCAGACCGACACGACCTCGTCCCAGGGGTTCAACCCGCGCGTCCTCGTGAGCTATGAACTGTCAGACGACGTCACCTTCAACGCCCAGGCGGCCCAGGGCTTCCGGCTCGGGGGCGTCAACGATCCGCTCAACCTGCCCCTCTGCACGCCGCAGGACGCCGCCATCTTCGGCGGATTCCAGTCCTATGAGGACGAGAAGCTGTGGAACTACGAGGCCGGGGTGAAGTCCCGCTTCGGCGGCATGACCCTCAATGCGGCGGCCTTCTACACCGACATCGAGAACCTGCAGACGACGCTGGACGCCGGCTCGTGCTCGTCGCGCGTGGTGTTCAACGTGCCCGAGGCCCACACCATGGGTCTGGAGGCGGAGTTCTACGGCGAGATCATGCCGGGCCTCGAGATCGGGGTTTCCGGCAGTTTCGTGGAGGCCCAGTTCGACTCCACCGTCGTGGACGGCACGGGCGCCGTCATCGGCGGCATCCGGGAAGGCAACCGCCTGCCGTCGGTGCCCGAGTTCCAGATCTCGCTCAACGCCACCTACACCCGCCCGATCAACGATCATGCGGACGGCTATATCACCGCCTCCTTCCAGCACGTCGGCAGCCGCTTCACCCAGGCCAGCGATCAGGAAGACAATCCGCGCAGCTTCGTCTCGGGCCTGCCGTTCGGCGGGGCCTCCGGGAACGACGCGACGGTGCTGGACCTCGAACTGCCCAGCTACGAGCTCTTCAATCTGAGCGGCGGGGTGTCGATGGACAGCGGTCTGGACTTCATCATCTACGTCAACAACGTCTTCGACGAGAACGCCCTGCTGTCGTTCGACCGTGAACGCGGCGGCCGGGCCCGCCTGGGCTATACGGTCGGGCAGCCGCGTATCTTCGGCATGACGGTGCGCAAGACGTTCTGATCCGCGGTCAGGGGCGAAAAGAGAAGGGCGGCCGGTTCGCGCCGGCCGCCCTTTTCTTTGCGGATCGAACGCCCAGATGAAGAGAGGAGGGCCCATGACGACACCCGAAGTCTCCATCGAAAACTATCGCCCGGACCACGCCGCCGCCTGGCGGTCGCTGAACGAGGACTGGCTGATCGCCGGCGGCTATGCGCTGGAGGCCAAGGACCAGCTGGTTCTGGGCGACCCGCAGGGCGCGATCCTCGACAAGGGCGGCTTCATCTTCATCGCCGAGCAGGACGGACGACCCGTCGGCTGCTGCTCGCTGATGGCCATGGCCGACGGCGGCTATGAGGTCGGCAAGATGATGGTCCTCGCGGACCTGCGCGGCCGGAATCTGGGCTGGCGGCTGCTCGACGCCTGCGAGACCGCCGCGCGGGCAGGGGGCGCGCCGCGCCTGTATCTCGAGACCAACAAGGCCCAGACCCACGCCATCGCCCTGTACCGCCGGTTCGGCTTCGTCGACCTGCCGCCGCAGCCGACGCCCTACGCCCGCTGCGATGTGTGGATGGAAAAGCGGTTCTGACCTATTCCCGGGCCGGAGGCGCCTGCTCGCGGTCCCGGACCATGGCGCCGCTCACGGCCCCGCTCTGCGAGTCCGGGTTCTTCTGGTTCAACTCCGCGTCATAGAGGGCGGTCAGATACGACCGGTCCCAGTCCGTGAGGCTGTCGACGGCGGACGGGGCCTGGAAGAGATTCAACACCGTCGGATAGGGTGTGAGGTCCGCTTCCGGGTCGATCTGGGCGAAGGCGACCATGGCCACATAGTCGCTGAGTTGCTGGAAATTCACCCCGACCGCCCGGTCGATGTCCACGATGACGAAGGCGCGGCGCAGGTCGTTGCGGAACTCGGTTCTCAACAGGCCTCCGAGCGTCGCCAACCTGGGCGGGGCCTCTCCCGGCATTCGAACGGCGGGCACGCCCGTGTCGGAATCGATGGGTATGGCCACGTGCCACCAGCGAACCGGGTCGTCCGTGGTCCGGAACCGCTCCAGTGCGGCGGCGCTGCGCGCGGCCCCTGCATAGTTCGGTCGGAAGGCGTTGGGCCGGGTTTCGATCAGGGCCGTGGCGAGGCCGACGGCGTCGTGTGTCGCCAGCACCAGAATGTTCGGGCTGCAGCCTGGCTCGCCGATCTCCAGACCGATATCGAGCGCGACGCGCGACACCCGATCGATCATGACCTGGGCGGGCTCGCGCCTCAGATTCACCACGCCGACGCAAACCTTGCGGTCCCAGCGGGCGGGGCCGCGCCCCCGGGGCGGTTCCGCGACCTCGTCGACGAAATTCTCGATCATTTCCCGCAGCGGCCGGCCGGTGACCAGCACGTCCTCGATCTCGACGGGGTCGCCCGCCGCCGGAACCTGGGCGCCGGGGAGCGCCTGCGTCGCGGGGCTGGCCAGGGCGAGAAGGAGGGCGGCCTGAACCGGAAGCATGGTCCTACTCCTTCGAGAGGTCCTGCCTCGGGAACCAGGCGAGGGCCGCCGCCAGCGGACCGAAGGTCCAGAGTGCAAGACTGGTCCAGGCCTTGACCGCCATCCCGTCGGGCAGGGCCGCCGCACTGGCGCCGCCCTCGATCAGGGCCTTGACCGCGTCGGTCGCCGAGCCGGGATTCACCAGCACGGCCAGCCAGGCGTCAGGAGTGATCCCCATAGGCACCAGCATCTGCGGCGAGAAGAACTGCGCCACGCCGACCACCAGCGGGATGAACAGCGCCGCCAGCAGGGACCGGGTCACCACGGCCGCCAGCATCCCCATCATCGTGAACTGAAGGATCCGAAGCCAGGACAGGCCGGTGAAGGCCAGGAATTGGCCCGCCATCCCGCCCGTCATGGAGAACGTCAGCTGACGCTCGAACACCGCCGCACGGATCAGATTTTCGGCGAGCGAGGCGATCAGCATCAGCGCCATCGCCGCCAGCGCGAGCCCCGCCACCGTGGTCAGCTTGGCCAGCAGCAGGTTGGAGCGGCTGTTGCGCGCGCTGATCAGCCGCCAGGTCTCCCAGCGGTAGTCGCCCGCATAGAGGGTGGCCGCGCCGATCAGGACGAACAACAGGACCAGCGGGTTGGCGAGTCCGCCTGCACCGGCGACCAGGGCATGGCCCATATCCAGCGTGCCCCGGCCCATGGCTTCCTTCAGCTCGGGCGGCATCTGGGCGTCGCCCAGAATCTTGGTCTCGCTGCCCTTGAGCACGAAACTGGTGATCGCCCCGATGACCAGGGAGAAGATCGGCACGAACAACAGACTCCAGAACAGGGCCGTCCTGTTCTTCGACAGGCGGAAGCTTTCCGCGCGGATGGCGTCAACCAGCATGGGGCGTCTCCTGATGGCCGGTCTCGCTCATGAACACGCTCTCCAGATCGGCGCCGACCCAGCGCGCCTCGTCGATCTCGATCCCGGCCTCAACCAGGGCCTTGATGAGGGCGGGGGCTTCGGCGCGGGCGATGTTGGCCAGGACCGCTCCGCCGTCCCGGGCCCCGTTCGCGCCCAGAATTTCAGCGACCCGCTCCACCGGCTTGACCGACAGGCGCAGGCGTTCGCCCGTCGCCGTCAGTTCGCTGACCGCGCCTTCGCGCACCAGCTTGCCGCGGTTCATGATGGCGACGCGATCGCAGACGCGCTGGACCTCCAGCAACTGGTGGCTGGCCAGGACCACCGTCACGCCGTCGTCGTCGGCCAGGGACCGGATCAGGGCCCGCATCTCCTGAATCCCGGGGGGATCCATGCCGCTGGTCGGTTCATCCAGAATGACCAGTTCGGGCTTGCTCAGCAGGGCGCCGGCGACGCCCAGACGCTGCAGCATGCCGACCGAGAAGCCGCGCACCTTGCGGTCGGCGGCCTCGGTCAGGCCGACGCGGTCCAGCCAGCGGGGAATATCGGCCTCGGCCGCCACGCCGTGCTCCAGCGCCAGCCAGCGCAGCACCTGGCGGGCCGTCATGTAGGGCGGGAAGCGGGGGGTCTCGATCATCGAGCCCATGCGGCGCATGGCGGCCACGTCGCCGACGCCGCCGCCCATCACCGTCGCCGTCCCGTCCGAGGCCCGGATCAGGCCCAGCAGGATGCGGAACAGCGTCGACTTTCCGGCCCCGTTCGGGCCCAGCACGCCATAGACGCCACCCCTCGGGATCGACAGGTCCAGCCCGTCGAGGGCGCGCACTTTTCCGTAGGTCTTGGTCAGCCCACGGGTTTCGATCACGGTTGTCATGCCGTCAGCTTGGCCTTGCGCCGCCGGTTCGCGCAAGACGTCGACGGATTAAGCTTTCGCAACCTCGGCTTGCGGAATGGCCATGCCGAAGGCGATCAGTTCGCCGTCCGGAGCCAGCACCAGCAGTTCGCGCTGGTGATAGGGCTTGTCCGCCGGGCCGTGCACGTCCCCGGGCGGCAGTGTGTCCAGCTTCGGTTTCAGCTCGGCGTACAGGGCGTCCACGTCGCGTACGTCGATGTAATAGGCGAAGCGGCGATGGCCCGGCGTCGCCTCGCAGTCCTCGGTCTGCAACAGCCGGAAGCCGACCGTCTCGCGGTGGATGTAGGCGTAGCCCGGCTGTCGGAACGGCACGGTGAAACCGAGAATGTCCGTGAAGAAGTCCAGCGCCTTCTGCAGGTCCGCGACATGCAGGAAGGGCGTCACCTGAAGGAAGTTGGTCATGGGGCCTCCGCCCTGACCTTACCACAGGGCTGACGGGCGCATGCGGGTCGGCTAGAAGGCCCGTCCCCCACAAGGCCTCCCATGTCCGCCCTCAACCGCTTCCGCACCCATCGCGCCGCGCTCGCCTTCATCTTCGTGACGGCGGTGCTGGATATCGTGGCCATGGGGATCATCATCCCCGTCCTGCCGCGGCTGATCGAGGACTTCGTCGGCTCCAACGCCCAGGCCGGCGTGATCAACGGCGTCTTCGTGGCGCTCTGGGCCCTGATGCAGTTCGTCTGTTCGCCGATCATCGGCTCGCTGTCGGACAAGTACGGCCGCCGCCCCGTCATCCTGATCAGCTGCGCGGGCCTGGCGCTGGACTATGTGCTGATGGCCCTGGCGCCGGACCTGTGGTGGCTGGCCGTGGGGCGGATCATCGCCGGCATCACCTCGTCCAGCTTCACCACCGTCTACGCCTATATGGCCGACATCACCGCGCCCGAGAAACGGGCCCGGGCCTATGGGCTGATCGGCGCGGCCTTCTCGGGCGGTTTCGTGCTGGGGCCCGTCCTGGGCGGCTTCCTTGGCGAGTTCGGGCCCCGCGTGCCCTTCTGGTTCGCCGCCGGCCTGTCGACCGTGGCCTTCCTGTACGGCCTGATGGTGCTGCCCGAGAGCCTGCCGGTCGACAAGCGGATGGACTTCAGCTGGAAGCGGGCCAATCCCGTCGGCTCCCTGATCCTGCTGCGCCGCCACCCCGAGCTCAGCGGCCTGGCGGTCGTGAATTTCCTGCTCTACTTCGCCCACCACGTCTTCTCGGCGGTGTTCGTGCTGTATGCGGCCTGGCGCTACGGCTGGGGGCCGCGCGAGGTGGGCCTGCTGCTGGCCCTCGTCGGCGTGCTGGACATGCTGGTGCAGGGCGTTCTGGTGGGACCGGTCGTCAAACGGCTGGGCGACCGGTGGACGATGGTGCTGGGCCTCATCGGCGGCACCGTCGGGATCGCCGCCATGGGCTGGGCCCCGGACGGCCTGTGGTTCATCGCCGCCATGCTGCCCAACGCCCTGTGGGGCCTCGCCATGCCCACCCTTCAGGCCCTGATGACCCGCCGCGTCGGCGAGGACGAACAGGGCCAGCTTCAGGGCGCGAACATGAGCGTGGCCTCGATCGCCGGCGTCATGTCGCCGCTGTTCTTCGGCTGGGTCTATTCGCGGTCTGTCGGCGAGTTCGCGGTCATCCAGATGCCGGGCCTGTCCTTCTATCTGGCGGCGCTGGTCCTGCTTCTGGCGGCGGTGATCGGCTGGCTGGTGGGGCGGGGTCAGGAACGTCGCGACGCCCTGCCCGTTGAGGCCCCGCCAACGCCTTGATCCGGTCCAAAAGCCGGTGCGGAATGGCGTCGCCTGTGCGTTTCTGACTGAACCGGATGACCATGAAGACCCGTACGCTCGCCATCGCCTCCGTCCTGCTGCTCGCCGCCTGCGGCCAGCCCAACGACACGAAAGCCCAGGACGGCGTCTTCGCCGACAACCGGATCGTCCCGGGCGACTCCATGTCGATGAAGGCCAGTTTCGCCCCCGTGGTGCGCACGGCGGCGCCGGCCGTGGTCAATGTCTCGGCGAGGGGCGTTCAACGCGTGCAGGACCCGTTCTGGTCCATGTTCGGCCAGGGCACCCGCGAACAGCAGGTCGGCTCGGTCGGCTCCGGCGTGATCGTGCGCGACACGGGCGTGGTGGTGACCAACTATCACGTCATCAACGGCATGCAGCAGATCAAGGTCGTGCTGAACGACCGGCGCGAGTTCGAGGCCCGCGTCGTTCTGGCCGACGAGCGGTCCGACATCGCCGTGCTGCAGTTGGAGGGCGTCAACGAGCGGCTGCCGACCCTGAACATCGACGACCGCGAGGAACAGCAGATCGGCGATCTGGTGCTGGCCATCGGCAACCCGTTCGGCGTCGGCCAGACGGTGACCAACGGCATCATTTCGGCCCTGAACCGGACCGACACGGGCATCTCGGATTCCGGCTCCTTCATCCAGACCGACGCCGCCATCAATCCCGGCAACTCCGGCGGGGCGCTGGTCGACATGGACGGCGACCTGATCGGCATCAACACGGCCATCTTCTCGCGTTCCGGCTCATCCTCGGGCGTCGGCTTCGCCGTGCCCGCGGCGGCGGTGCGCCGGGTGGTGGACTCGGCCGTCGGCGGCGCCACGGCCGTGGTCCGGCCCTGGCTGGGCGTGAAGGGCGAGGCGGTCAGCGCCGACGTCGCCCGCAGCCTCGGCCTCGACCGTCCGCAGGGACTGGTCGTCACCGAGGTCTACGCCGGCGGTCCGGGGGCGCGCGCGGGCGTGCAGACCGGCGACGTCATCACCGCCGTCGACGGGGCCGAGATCAACGATCAGGGCGGACTGAACTACAGGGTTGGAACCCGCGAGCCGAACGAGACCGTGCGCGTGTCCGTGCTGCGCGACGGCCGGGCCGAGACGCTGAACGCGCGGGTCCAGCCGCTGCCCGGCGACGCCGACGTGGACAAGGCGACCGTGGTCCAGAACGGCGTCTTCTCGGGGGCGCAAATCATCGCCCTGAACCCGGCCCTGGCGGACCGGCTGGGCGCGGACCCGTTCACCGACGGCATCGTGGTCGGCGCGGTCGACCGGCGGGGCTTCGCCAGCCGGTTTCTGGCCCGGGGCGATCTGATCGTGGCTGTCGACGGCCGCAACGTCACCTCGACCGCCCAGCTGGCCAACGTTCCGCGAGGCTCGGAAGTCACGATCCAGCGCCGCGGTCAGCAGGCGACCCTGCTGGTGCGCTAGCCCTGGATCGGCGATCCGATCGACCAGGTGTGGCCGAACGGGTCTCTCAGCTGGCCGTAGCGGTCGCCCCAGAACTGGTCGGCAATCGGGAACAGGGGCACGCCGCCGGCCAGGATGGCGCGGTTCCACCATTCGTCGGCGTCGTCGACCTGAAGGTGGATGGTCACCCCCCTGGGCACGATGTCCTGCTCGCCGTTGAACTCCGGGAATTCGTCGTTGAGCATGACGGCCGCGCCGTTGATCGTCAGATAGGCGTGCATCACCCGCTCGCCGTCCTCGGCCATGTGCCGCCGGACCTCCTCGGCCCCGAAGGCCCGGGTGTAGAATTCGATCGCCGCCTGACCGCCGCGCGAGGGGATGGTCAGGTGAGGGGCCAGACCTGTGGCCGGGCCTTGAGCCGTGTCGTCCGTCATCGCCGGTCTCCTGCGTCCGATCCGATACTAACGCGTGAAAACCCCGGCGGTAACGCCTATCTCTGGACCTGCATGACCGACCTGTTCGAAGCCTCCGGCATCCATCCTCCCGACGCGCCCCTGGCCGACCGCCTGCGCCCCCGCACCCTCGACGAGGTGGTGGGCCAGGATCACCTGCTGGGGCCCGGCGGGCCGATCCGGCGCATGGTCGAGGCCGGGCGTCTGGGCTCGATGATCCTGTGGGGGCCTCCGGGCACCGGCAAGACCACCATCGCCCGCCTGCTGGCCCAGGCCGCCGGCTATCAGTTCCAGCAGATCAGCGCGGTCTTCTCGGGCGTCGCCGATCTGAAGAAGGCGTTCGAGGCCGCCCGCATGCGCCGCGCCGCCGGCCAGTCGACCCTGCTGTTCGTCGACGAGATCCACCGCTTCAACCGCGCCCAGCAGGACGGCTTCCTGCCGTTCGTGGAGGAGGGGATCGTCACCCTCGTCGGCGCGACGACCGAGAACCCGTCGTTCGAACTGAACGGGGCGCTGCTGTCACGGTCGCAGGTCTATGTCCTGAAACGCCTCGACGACGAGGCTCTCAATCAACTGTTGATTCGCGCCGAGGGGCAGGAGGGCAAGACCCTGCCGCTGACCCCCGAAGCTCGTCAGGCGCTGCTCGCGCTCGCCGACGGGGACGGCCGCTATCTGCTGACCATGTCCGAGGTGCTGTTCGACCTGACCTCGACCGATCCGCTGGATGTCCAGGCCCTGGCCGGCATCCTGCAGAAGCGCGCCCCCGCCTACGACAAGAGCCGGGAGGAGCACTACAACCTGATCTCCGCCCTGCATAAGTCGGTGCGCGGCTCCGATCCCGACGCCGCCCTCTACTGGCTGGCGCGGATGCTGAACGGGGGCGAGGATCCGCTGTATCTGGCCCGCCGCATCGTGCGCATGGCGGTCGAGGACATCGGCGAGGCCGACCCCCTGTCCCTGCTGGTCGCGAACGCGGCCAAGGATACCTATGACTTCCTGGGCAGTCCCGAGGGCGAACTGGCCCTGGCCCAGGCCGTGGTCCATCTGGCCACCGCGCCCAAGTCCGTGGGGGTCTATGAGGCCTTCAAGGCGGCGAAGAAGGCGGCGCACGAGACCGGCTCGCTGATGCCGCCGGCGCACATCCGCAACGCTCCGACCAAGCTGATGAAACAGCTCGGCTACGGCAAGGGCTACCAGTACGACCCCAGCACCCCCGAGGGCTTCTCGGGCGCCAACTTCTTCCCCGACGGCATGGAGCGCCGGACCTTCTATGCGCCGAAGGGGGAGGGGCATGAGGCGAAGGTGAAGGAGCGGCTCGAGCGCTGGGCCGCGATGCGGGCCGACGCCCCGGCCGCGGACCCCGACTGACCGTTGCCGTAACACCGTTTTTGGGTCTAGCCTCCGCCCATCGATCGACCTTGGGAGGGGATGATGACCGATACGACTTCAATGACGACCCGCACGCCCTGGCATCTGTGGGTGGTGGGCATAGTGAGCGTGCTGTGGAACGGCTTCGGCTGTGTCGACTACGTCATGACCCAGACGAACCGTGATGAATGGTTCGCCCAGATGGGCATGACCGCAGCCCAGCTGGAATATTTCAACGCCATGCCCGCCTGGACCCACGCGGCCTGGGCCATCGGGGTCTGGGGCGGCCTGCTGGGCGGGCTGTTCCTGCTGCTCCGCCGCAAGTGGGCGACCCCTGTGTTCGCCGTCTCGTTCCTCGGCTGGCTGGCCGGCGCGGTCTACGCCTTCGGCATGTCGAACGGCATGGAGGCCATGGGGTCGATGTGGCCGATGCAGATCGTCATCGGCGCGGCCTGCGTCTTCTTCATCTGGTACGCCTGGACCCTGCAGAAGACGGGCGTCCTGCGCTGAGGGGCTGACGGACGGTCGGTCTTTCGCCTATGCAGGCGCGTGACCGACCGTTCCCCCGCCTCCCTGTCTGAAGACGACATCGCCGCCGTCCGTTCGTGGATCATCCACGAGGACGAGGCCGTGATCGCCTTCAACAAGCCCGCGGGCCTGTCCAGCCAGGGCGGCCGCATCCAGGCGCATACGCTGGACGACCTGCTGTGGGCCTTCGCCCGCTCGAACGGGAAGCGGCCCGATCTGGTCCACCGGCTGGACCGCGACACCTCGGGCGTCATCCTGGCGGCCAAGACCAAGCCGGCCGCCGGTTTCCTCGGCAAGGCCATGCAGGCGCGGCGGTTCAAGAAGACCTATCTGGCCCTCGTCTCAGCAGCGCCCGAACCGGCGGGCGGCGTCATCGACAAGCCGCTGCTGCGTCAGGAGATCGGCCGCGAAAGCTACATGCGCGCCGTCGCCCCCGATACGCCCGGCGCCCAGCCCGCCCTCAGCCGCTACCGCACCCTGTCCGCCTCCGACGACGGCGCGCTGGTCGAGCTCGATCCGGCGACCGGCCGGATGCACCAGTTGCGCGTCCACATGGCCTCCATCGGCCGTCCGCTGGCCGGGGACGCCCGCTATGGCGGGGCCCTGACCTTTGCCGGCCGCGCCGCGCCCCGCCTGATGCTGCACGCGGCGAAACTGGTCTTTCCCCATCCCGAGGGCGGCTATCGCACCGTCGAGGCGCCCCCGCCCGAGGATTTCGAGGCGCTCAAGGCGGCGGCGGGTCTCTGACCAGCCTTTATCGGCTGGCGCACACAGGAACCTCCGCCATTCCCCGGCGCTATTTCAGAAACGCCCGGAGAGTTCCGTCATGACCCGTTTCACCCTGCCCCTGATCGTCGCCGCGGGCCTGGCCCTGTCGGCCTGCGCCAGCCTGGCCCCCTATGGCATGCAAGCCAAGCCGGGCGGGCAGGGCTATGCCGAGCAGCGCATCGAATCCAACCGCTACCGCGTCACCTATAACGGCGTCGGCGCTGCTGGACCCGTCGCGGACTACGCCCTGCTGCGCGCGGCCGAACTGACCACCTCGGAGGGCTATGACTGGTTCGAGGTCACCCAGCGCTGGATCGACGGCCGCCCGGACAGCGGCGGCAGCTTCCAGCCCAATGTCGGCGTCGGGTTCGGCGGCAGCTCCTACGACGGCGGCCGCTACGGCAACTATTCCACCTCCGGGGTGGGCATCGGCGTCGGACTGAATTTCAGCGGCCCGTCGGCCACCTCGACCACCCTCGAGGTGATCATGGGCAACGGGCCCCGGCCGGACCGCCCGAACGCCTATGACGCGCGGGAAGTCCAGAGCTCGCTGCGGCGGTAAGATCTATCCGTGCATCCCCGCGAAGGCGGGGACCCAGGTTTAAGCGGCGACCGGACTGATTGAACGAACCAACGCAAACCCCGGGCGTCGGTGGCGAGGCTAAAGCCTGGGTCCCCGCCTTCGCGGGGATGCACGGGCGGGATAGTTTCACCGGCCCCGCGTCAGCGCCCGGTATTCGACCAGCCGTTCCTTGTCGCGGCGGACCTGTTCGCCCACGGCGTTGTCGACGTCCAGCGAGGCGTAGCGGACCCAGCCCTCGACCCCCAGCTTCTGCTGGATGGCCTCCATCGGCGTGCGCCAGCGCACGTACGAAACCCAGCTGACCAGCACCCCGAGCACGACCGCCAGCCCCTGCAGGCCTCGGAAGGTCATCATGTCGCCGGCGACCGGCTCCAGCGCGAACAGCACCAGCCAGACGACCAGGATCAGGGGCGTGGCGAACCGCTGCAGCCAGCGGGTCCAGTAGCGCTCGCGCCGCACGCGCCACAGCTCCATCTGGACGTACTTCTCGAGGTATTCCATCCGCGCGCCCAGCCACATGGTCAGCCGGGTCAGATACATGGCGCGGGCGCCCCAGCCCTTGCCGTCCATCTGGAACTGGGTCTCGGCCTGGTCGGCCATGGCCCGGGCCGAGGTGAACAGGTTCTGCAGTTCGCGCGTCCGCTGCACGATCTCGCGCGACATCTCGTAGGAATCGTTCTCCAGCCGGAACCGGTACTGGGTGAACAGCACCGCCTGGACGCCCCACCACAGGCCGAACAACACGATCATCGCCCCGATGGCGAGCCCGAGGCCCGTCTGCGGCGATCCGGTCCAGCCCGTGAACCAGGTCGGCCCCAGCGTCGCCAGGGCGGCGAAGGCGATCAGCGCGAGCGCCTGGTTCAGCCGTTTGACCCCGATGTGAACCATCAGCGCCCCGAACACGCCGCGTCCGTAGTTGTGGACATGGCTGCGAATGTCCTGGTCGATCGGGAAACGCTCCTCGATCTGGCGGTTGAACAGGACGTGGAAGCGATCCGGCTTGCGGCCGTCTTCCCAGAAGGGGAACAGGTCCAGCGGCTGGTTGAAATATTCGTCGATATGGGCCGAGACGATCGCCTCGGCGCCCGGGGCGGTCGAGAAATACTCGCTGTCCTGAATGGGCCTCAGGATGCCCTCGCCCTCGCGCAGCGGCTCGGCGGCGCGGGGCGTCGGCTGGGGCGCGGCGCGGTGCGGGCTGTCCGCGGCGCCGGGCGGCGGCGGATTGGGCGCGGGCGGGATCGCGCCGTGCAGCCGGGCGTCATGCCCCTGACCGCCGTGGCCGCCGTCGAAAGGCGCGCCGTGCGCATCGTGGCCGTGCCCGTGGTGATGATCGTCGTGCGACATACGCTTCGGCGGTCCCTGATCCCCTGAGCCCGGCAGTATGGCGGATCGCCGCCCCCGGGCCGATGGTCTTCCCTCATGGCGCGAAGCTGCGCCATGGCTCAGGTATCGGCGTTAACCCTGTGCGTCGGCAAGTGAAGTTTCGGTCAGAACGGATATCGCGCCATGGCCGCCGCGAAGCCGAGCAGCGGAACCAGCAGCAGGGCTTCCACGCCCAGCGCCGTGCGCACCTTGCGCCGGTTGGTCTCGTCCGGCTGGAACGAGGGATCGGCCTTCACGGCTCGCGCCCAGACCATGAAACGGACTGTCGGCGCGATCGAAACCAGACCGATGATCAGGAAGGCGGCCAGCTTGGCCCAGAAGAAGGGGTTGGCCTCGTAGAAGGCCCAGCCCTTGCCGCCGAAGACGACGCGGCAGGCCCCGACGGCCAGGATCAGGCCCGCCGTGGCGCCGAATCCGGCGTCCAGCCGCGCCAGCTTCGGGACATCGATGACCGGCGCCTGCACCATGACGCGCTCGGCCATCAGCATGGCGACCAGTCCGAACACGAGGACGTGGTGCGCAATCGCCAGTCCAAGGTCGAGCATGCGCGCCTCCTTCGTTTTGCCGCCGCGTCGGGTATAAGCGCCGGATCATGACACGTTTTCTGATCGTCGCAGCCGGGGGCGCCCTCGGCGCCGTCGCCCGCTATGGCGTCGCCCGTCTGGTTCCGTCGACCGGCTGGCCGTGGGCGACGCTGACGACCAACGTCGTCGGCGGCCTGCTGATGGGCGCGCTGGTCGGCTGGCTGGCCTTCCGCGGCGGGCTTCACAGCGAAAGCCTGCGCCTCTTCGCCGCCATGGGCGTGCTGGGCGGCTTCACCACCTTCTCGGCCTTCTCGCTGGAAACCGCCCTGATGATCGAGCGCCGTGAATTCGCCTTGGCGGCCGGATACGTCGCCGCCTCGGTGGTCCTGTCGATCGCCGCCCTGTTTATCGGCCTGATGGTCGCCCGCCGCGCCTTCGGAGCCGCCCTTTGACCGACGAACCCATCAAGGACGCCGAGCCCGCCCCCAAGCGCGAGGTCCTGACCCTCTATGTCGCCGAGGCCGAGGACGGCATCCGGCTGGACCGCTGGTTCCGCCGGCGCTGGCCGCACCTGTCCAACATCCAGGTGCAGAAGATGGCCCGCAGCGGCCAGATCCGCGTCGACGGCGCCCGCATCAAGCCCGAAGGACGCCTGACCGCCGGCGCCGCCGTGCGCGTGCCCCCGATCCCCGACGACACCTCGCGTCAGGCCGGCGACGTCCACACCCTGTCGCCCCAGGACATCAAATTCGCCAAGTCGCTGGTCCTCTACGAGGACGACATGGTCATCGCCATCAACAAGCCCCACGGCCTCGCCGTCCAGGGCGGCACCAAGACCAGCCGCCACGTCGACCGCCTGCTGTCAGCCTGGGGGGAGGGGATGGACCGCCCGCGTCTGGTGCACCGCCTCGACCGCGACACCTCCGGCGTCCTGCTGCTGGGCAAGGGTCCCGAGGCGGCCAAGCGGCTGGCCGGCGCCTTCGCCCGGCGTCAGGCGAAGAAGACCTACTGGGCCATCGTCATCGGCAATCCCAAGCCCTCGGCCGGCCAGATCGACATGCCGCTGAAGAAGACCGGCATCAACGACTTCGAGATGATGCGCCCGGCCGACCGCAAGGACCCGCGCGCCGAGCCGGCCGAGACCGCCTTCGCCACCATCAGCCGCGCCGCCCACCGCGCCTCGTGGATGGCCCTGCGCCCCTTCACCGGCCGGACGCACCAGCTTCGGGCCCACATGGCGGGCATCGGCCATCCGATCCTCGGGGACCCCAAATACGGGGACGAGAAGTCGAAGGAGCTGTCAGGGCCTCTGAAGCTGCAGCTCCACGCCCGCAGCATCGAGCTGGAGCATCCGCGCGGCGGCATGCTGAAGGTCGAGGCCCCGCTGAGCGCCGAAATGAAGGCCGGCTTCGCCCATTTCGGCTTCGAGGAGGCCGAGGGCAACGAGAGCGATCCGTTCGAAGGGGTGAGACGGCAGCGATGATTTCTCCAATTCCGTGCATCCCCGCGAAGGCGGGGACCCAGGTTTTGGCTACGGCCCCGCTGCCGGACGACGGCGCCGCCAGAATACTAACCGCCCTTGCCGCCGCTCAAGCCTGGGTCCCCGCCTTCGCGGGGATGCACGGTGTTTAGGTGAGCCGCCCCCTCGCAGTCTTCGACATCGACGGCACCCTGGTCGACAGCCGCGCCTCGATCCACCGCGCCGCCTGCGAGGCCGCGCGCGACATCGGCCTGCCGGAACCGGACTACGACCGCGTCCGGCAGATCGTCGGCCTGTCGCTGGAGCACGCCATGGCGGTCCTGGAGCCCGGTCTGAACCCTGAGGAACTGGCCCGTTTCGTCGCCGGCTTCCGCGCCAGCTTCAACCGCATGTACGCCGAGGGCCACGAGGAGCCGCTCTACCCCGAGGCCATGACCACCCTGCGCCGCCTGCACCGCGACGGCTGGCGGCTGGCGCTGGCGACGGGCCAGAACCGCCGCGGCGTGACCCGCAACCTGGCCCGCGAGGGCTGGGCCGACCTGTTCATCTCCTCCCACTGCGCCGAGGACGGCCCCGGCAAGCCCGACCCCGCCATGCTCCATGCCGCCATGGCCGCCTGCGACAGCGACCCCGCGCGCACCGTCATGATCGGCGACACCGCTCACGACATCACGATGGCCGTCAACGCCGGCGTCCTGCCGCTGGGCGTCGCCTGGGGCTTTCACACGGTCGAGGAACAGCAGGCCGCCGGGGCCCGTCACGTCGCCCGATCCTTCTCCGAACTGACCGTGGTGCTGGACGGCTTCGCCGACCTGACCCGCGCCGCCTGAGACCCGCATGAGCCACATCCCGCCCCTCGATCCCAACGTCGCCGCCCGCAAGGGCTTCCGCGAGTCCGAGGAACGCCTCAAACGCTTCTGGACCACGGCGGACGTGGCGGAGCGGGACGGGGGTTGGGCGGTCACGCTCGACGGCCGCACGCCCAAGACCCCCGCCCACGCCCAACTGATCCTGCCCACCGAGGCCGCCGCCCGCCTCGTCGCCGACGAATGGGCCGCCCAGGGCGAGTTCATCGACCCGGCGACCATGCCCGCCACCCGTCTGGCCTCCACCGCCATCGACCGCGTCAGTCAGGCCCGCCAGCCCGTGGCCGAAGAGATCGCCGCCTTCGCCGGTTCGGACCTGCTCTGCTACCTCGCCGACCACCCGACCTCGCTGGCCCTCGAACAGGCCCGCGAATGGACGCCCTGGCGCGACTGGGCGGCGCTGGAGCTGGGCGTGGTTCTCGAGCCGGCCGAGGGCATCGTCCACCGGGCCCAGGACCCGGCGGCCATCGCCCGGGTGGAGGATCTGGCCCTGCGGCTGGACGATTTCGCCCTGACGGGTCTCGCGACCGCCGTGCCCCTGCTGGGCTCGGCCGTCCTCGGCCTCGCCGTCCAGCGCGGCGTCGTGTCGGGCGAGGCCGCCTTCGAGCTCAGCCGCCTCGACGAAGCCTTCCAGGAGCGCCAGTGGGGCGTCGATGAGGAGGCCGCCGCGCGTACCGCCGGCCGCCGCGCCGAGGCCGTCCTGCTGGACCGGTGGTTCCGCGCCCTCGGCTAACTTTCCATGTTGGAAAGTTTCCGCTTGCCAAGTTGGAAAGTCTCGATCATTTTCCAATTCGGAAAGTGAGGAAGACGCCATGGCCGACCCGGACCACAACACGACGCCCGCCGAGGCGCTCGCTGCGATCCAGCGCTCCCAGCGCGATGTCCAGCGCAGGGTCGCGGCCGGGTCACGGCGATACGATCTCAGCTATTCCGCCATCTGCGCCATGATGGTCGGGACGCAGGTGCTGGACATGCCCCTCAACACGCTCGGCGTCGCTGTCGGCGTGATCCTGCTGGCCGTGCTTTTCCGGCGCGAGTCGGACCGGCTGGGCGTCGGGATCACCGGCCTGTCGCCGCGGCGCGCCCGCTGGGTCGGCATCGGCCTGGGTCTGGCGATGCTCCCGCTGATGGTGCTCGCCATCCTGCTGAACCATTTCGCAACCTCGGGCGTCATGCTGGCGCTCGGAGCGGCCGGCCTCATGGCCGTCGCCTTCGTCTTCTGCATGATCGGGTCCCGTCAGTGGCGGCGCGTCTACCGGCGCGAAACCGGGGTCGGCGAATGAGCGGTTTTGACGCCGTCATCCACGCCCCCGGCCGGCTTCAGATCTGCGGCATCCTGTCGGCGGCGGACGAGGCGGAGTTCGCCATGATCCGCGAGGCCCTCGCGGTCTCGGACTCCGTCCTGTCCAAACATCTGAAACAGCTGGAAGACGCTGGCTACATAAGGCTCCGGAAACAGGCCAGCGACGGCCGCCAGCGCACCTGGGCGGCCTTCACGGCCCAGGGCCGCCGCGCCTTTGCCGCCCATGTCGCCGAACTCCAGCGACTGGCCGGCATGGTCGAGACCCCGCGCCTCGGCGAGGGATTCTCCGGCTAGGGTCGCTTGCCTCCGCCCGCGCGTCTCCTTAAGCCAGCGCTCAAGGAGACGCCGCATGAAGACCATCCTCGAACAGCTGGAACAGCGCCGCGCCGGCGCCCGCCTCGGCGGCGGCGAGAAACGCATCGCCAGCCAGCACGGCAAGGGCAAGCTGACCGCCCGCGAACGCATCGACGTCCTGCTGGACGAGGGCAGCTTCGAGGAAACCGACATGTTCGTCGAGCACCGCTCGACCCAGTTCGGCATGGAGGCCCAGCGCATCCCCGGCGACGGCGTGGTCACCGGCCGCGGCACCATCGGCGGCCGTCTGGTCTACGTCTTCTCCAAGGATTTCACCGTCTTCGGCGGCTCTCTTTCGGGCGCCCACGCGGCCAAGATCGTCAAGATCCAGACCATGGCCCTGACCAACGGCGCCCCGATCATCGGCCTGTTCGACGCCGGCGGCGCCCGCATCCAGGAAGGCGTGGAAGCCCTTGCCGGCTACGCCGACATCTTCCTCCAGAACACCCTGGCCTCGGGCGTCATCCCCCAGATCAGCGTCATCATGGGCCCCTGCGCCGGCGGCGACGTCTATTCCCCCGCCATCACCGACTTCATCTTCATGGTGAAGGACACGAGCTACATGTACGTGACCGGCCCCGACGTGGTGAAGACGGTCACCAACGAGGTGGTCACCCACGAGGACCTGGGCGGCGCCCGCGTCCATTCGCAGAAGTCCGGCGTCGCCGACGGCGCCTTCGAGAACGATCTGGAGGCCCTCAGCGAGGTCCGCCGCCTGATCGGCTTCCTGCCCCTGTCGAACCGCGAAAAGCCCCCGGTCCGCGACAGCTATGACGATCCCGAGCGCGACGAGGCCAGCCTCGACACCCTGGTCCCGGCCAATCCGAACCAGCCCTATGACATCAAGGAGCTGATCCTGAAGACGGTCGACGAGGCCGAATTCTTCGAGATCGGCCCGGACTTCGCGAAGAACATCGTCACCGGCTTCGGCCGCCTCGACGGCCAGACCGTCGGCGTCGTCGCCAACCAGCCCCAGGTCCTGGCCGGCGTCCTCGACATCGACTCCAGCCGCAAGGCCGCCCGCTTCGTGCGCTTCTGCGACGCCTTCGACATCCCGCTGGTGACCTTCGTCGACGTTCCCGGCTTCATGCCCGGCACGCGTCAGGAGTACGGCGGCCTGATCAAGCACGGCGCCAAGCTGCTGTTCGCCTATGCCGAGGCCACGGTGCCCAAGCTGACCGTCATCACGCGCAAGGCCTATGGCGGCGCCTATGACGTGATGAGCTCCAAACACCTGCGCGGCGACGTCAACTACGCCTGGCCCTCGGCCGAGATCGCCGTCATGGGCGCCAAGGGCGCGGTCGAGATCATCTTCCGCAAGGAAGCCGGCGATCCGGAAGCGCTGGCGGCGCGCGAGGCCGAGTACAAGGAGAAGTTCGCCAACCCCTTCGTGGCGGCGGGCCTCGGCTACATCGACGACGTGATCATGCCGCACGGGACCCGGCGGCGCCTGATCCGGGCGCTACGGACGCTGAAGAACAAGCAGCAGAGCAATCCGTGGAAGAAGCACGATAATATTCCGCTTTAGGGCTCGGCTCACGTCGAATCCGCGTGCGTGTGGAAGTAGCGGGTTGCCTCTTCAATCGTGATCCCGTCTCGCTGGTGGATCGCAAGCGGATGGTCGATCGGTTCCAACGCAATCAGCGGACGTTGTCGATGGTCTCGCGGCAGCACATGGCATTTGAGCCCGGCTGTGTCCGGGTAGCCGGGAAGCTCGTTCGAAAACCAGCCAAACATCGGCCCCAGTTTCGACTGGTCGTGGTCCTCGAAACTATCCCGGTATCGGTCGATATTGGCCTTGCTTAACGTCGACCAGACTCCGAACTCCAGTGTCTGCTCGGTGTCGATAATCGGCAGCACCAGAACGCATCGAACATAGAAGTCGATGTCCTTGAAGCGGCAGAAATCGCTTTGAAGTGACCAGTCCGCCTTCCGTTCCTCGTCGGTCGCCCAATCCCACGCCGCAGGTCCCTGGAACACCAGGGCAGGGAAGCCGTCGTGAATGAGGCCGCAGGTTGGGCAGGTAAAGGACGACGACATGAGTTTGTTCTTACTGGCGATGTGCTCTCAATGGTAGCGGGTCAGGCGTGACCAACCTCCTCTTCCTCTGCTCCCGCAACCGCCTCCGCTCCCCCACCGCCGAGCAGGTCTTCGCCTCCCGCCCCGGCGTCGAGACCGCCTCCGCCGGCCTGGCGCCTGACGCGGA
>NZ_JAKFEB010000175.1:0-64658 GCF_036677305.1 Brevundimonas sp.
CCGTATAGCCCTGGAAGATGGTGGGCTGGTTGGTCGGACTGACCGGCTGGCCCGGGTCGTAGCCGGGATTGGGAACCATCTCGCCGGCCTGGCACTGGTTCTGGTTCATCACCACGTCGATCGCCTTCCACTGCGCCGAGCAGCCGTCAGGATCGGTGGCGCCCATTCCGGCGTAGAAGTCGGAGAACAGGTGGAAATTCTCGATCTCGACCTCGCGGGCGCTGTGCCGCAGGCCGACGTCGATCTGGGTGATGAAGCCCAGCAGGCTGTCGCCCTGGAACTCATAGGACCCGTCGGCCCGAGCCACGGTCAGTTCGGACTCATTGTCCTGGTTGCCCTCGGACGAGAAGGCGCCGACCGCATAACTGCCCAGATTGGCCATGTAGTCGGCCAGCGGACGGTTCCCGAGCCCGCCGGCGATCGGCCGGTCGAAGCCGCTCCAGACCGTCCTGTCGCCGCCGATGTTCAGATGAACCAGCGGATCCTGGCCGATGCCCATCGGATTGGGATTCACATAACGGCCGCCGTTCGATCCGACCACGCCGTTGGAATAGCGTGACGCCGGGAATGTCGCAGCGATGCTCGCGGGATAGAACGGCCCCCGCGTCCGATCCAGGGGGTCGCGGAACAGGGTGAAGGTGCGGTCGGGAGAATACTGCCAGTCTGACAGGTCGCCCTGCACCTGACCGTTCATGCTCAGCATCGACGCCTCGCCGTGAATCGCACGGGCCGAGAACCGGAAGGGCCCGCCCTTGTCGTACTTCAGGTCGAGGTTGACGTTGTTGGTCTCGTTCTCGGTCGTGCGGTTGACGGTGAACGAGTTCAGCCACCAGACATCGAGATCGTACTCCGTGACGTCGAGCCAGGGATTGCCGTTGCCCCCGTTGACCCCGGTCGTTTCGAAGGCCGTCGGGGTCGTCCAGGTCAGTCCGCTCCAGCGATTGGAGATGTTCAGGCCGGCGGCCCGGTTATGCTCTTCCATCTTGGTGTAAAAGATCTCGCCCGTCAGTTCGAAGCCGTCGTCGATCTGCCAGGTGAAGGCGCCGTTGAAGCCGAGCTTCTTCCGCTCGACGACCCGGTTGAAGCTGTCGTAGCCATGCGGCGCGATCCAGTTGTCGTCCGCACCGCCCCAGTCGTTGTTGCCGAAGACGCCTCCGGAGACGCCGGAGTAGTTGTTGCCCAGATTGGACTCGCTGACGACCAGCGATCCCATGACGCCGAAGCGGTCATCGCGCCAGTTGAGCAGGCCGTTGAACATATAGTCGTCTTCGCGGGTCTGCTCGCCGGTGGCGTATTCCAGCGCGGTGGCTGCGGTCAGCCCCTCGGAAAAGTCGAACGGGCGACGGGTGCGCAGATCGATCGTGCCCGAGATGCCGGAGACGGCGTTTCTGACGTCCATGGACTTGAAGACGACGATGGATCCCATCAGTTGGGCCGGCACGTCGTTCAGGTTGGGCTGGGCGGAGCCCAGATTGCCCGGGCTGAGATATTGCTCGCCGTTCAGCAGGGTGACCACCTGGGGCAGGCCGCGGATGTTGACGGTGGCGCCCTCCCCGGCGTTGCGCTGGATCTGGATCCCCGCGATCCGTTGCAGGGCGTCGGCCACCGTCACGTCCGGCAGCTTGCCTATGTCTTCGGCGGAGATGGCGTCGACGAGCGCGGTCGTATCGCGCTTGATGTCGATCGACTGCTCCTGGGAAGCGCGGATGCCCGTGACGATGACCTCGTCCAGGGTCGATTCATCCTGGCCCGGGTCCTGCGTCTGCGCCAAGACCGGAGAACTCAACGCGGTGCTGGCCAGCAGGGCCGCCAGCGCCGTTGTCCTGTACTGTCTCATCCCGTTTCCTCCTCTGGCCGCCTCTTGACGTGCGGCCTTGTCCTCAGGGCTGTAGTGTTCGTTCCGTCAGGTTCGCGCGACCGGCGACCGCTTCGTCCAGGGCGTGGCGCGCCACAGTCACGCGATAGGCGCCGCCCGTGATCCGCCAGCCCGGCAGGGTGGTGTCGTAGCTGGCCAGAATGCGTGGTTCGGTTGTGATCGTGACGCGCCGCGTCTCCCCCGGTTCGAGCGTCAGCTTCGTCCAGCCTGCAAGGCGGCGGGGCCGATCCGAGCCCTCGGCCGACACATAGACTTGGGGCGTGTCCGATCCGGCGCGGCGGCCGGTATTGGTGACATCCAGGCTGACGCTGAGCGTGTCCCCGTCGGCGATCTCGAGATTGGAGTAGCGGAACTCGGTGTAGCTGAGCCCGTGGCCGAACGGGAACAGCGGCCTGTGGCCCTCCCGCTCGTACCAGCGATACCCGGCGTCGGCCCCTTCGACATAGTCGACGGCGAAGGCCTGCAGGCCCACAGCGGGGCCGGCGCCGGGGTTGGAGGCCGCGGCGTCTGACGCCTTCAACTCGGCCAGACCGGGGGCGACGGGCCTGGGCGCCTGCTCGGCCGCGCGCGGGAAGGTCATCGGCAGTCGGCCCGAGGGATTGATCTCGCCGAACAGGATGCGGGCGATGGCCTCGCCGCCGCGCTGGCCCGGATACCAGGCCTGGACCACCGCCGGCACGGCGTCGATCCAGGGCATGAGCACGGGCCCGCCGGTCTCCAGCACCACCACGGTCCGCGGGTTGGCGGCCGCCACTGCGCCGATCAACGCGTCCTGACCGTCAGGCAGGGACAGCGATTCGACGTCCTGCGCTTCGGTGGTCCACTGGGTCGCGAATACGACGGCGACATCCGCCTCGCTCGCGGACCGGGCGGCGGCGGCGGCGTCGTCACCGGCGACGAACGCGACCTCGGCCTCGGGCGCCAGGGCGCGGATCGCGGCCAACGGCGAGGACGCGTGATAGGTGACCCGGGCGAACGACGCGGCCGCGCCGGAGGTCAGCGGAATCTCGATAGGCGCGCCGCCGACGCTGCGCACCTGTGACGACCCGCCGCCCGACAGCACGCCGACGTCGGCGTTGCCGCCGATGACGACGATCCGCCGGGCCGTCCTGGCCAGCGGCAGGACCTCGCCGTCGTTCTTCAACAGAACGATGCCGTTCTCCGCCGCCCGCTGGGCGACATCGGCGTTGGCGGCATAGTCGATGGGCTGGGGCGTCGTGACCACGGGAGCGTCCAGCACTCCGGCGTCGATCAGGCCGGTGAGAACCCGGCTGACCATGTCGTCCAGCCGCGCCTCGGGGATACGGCCGGCCTCGACCGCGGCGGCGAAGGGCGCGCCGAAGAAGATGGCGCTGTCCAGCTCCTGTCCGGATTCCTGATCCAGGCCGCTGAGAGCCGCCTTCTCGGTCGAATGCACCGCCCCCCAGTCCGACATGACCCAGCCCGGATAGGCCCAGTCGCGCTTCAGCACCTGGTTCAGCAGGAAATCGTTCTCGCAGGCATAGTCGCCGTTGACCCTGTTGTAGGCGCACATGACCGAACCGGGCCGCCCGCGCTCGATGGCGATCTGGAACGCCAGCAGGTCGCTCTCGCGCAGATGAGCCTCGCTCATCCGCGCATCCATGATCATTCGCCCCGTCTCCTGGGCGTTGAAGGCATAGTGTTTGACCGTCGCGACGATGCGGTTCGACTGCACCCCGCGGATGTGTTCGCCGGCCATCACCCCGGCGAGCAGCGGATCCTCGCCGAGATATTCGAAATTGCGCCCGGCCCATGGGTCGCGGGTCAGATTCACCCCGCCTGCGAGCAATACATTGAACGTCTTGGCGCGGGCTTCAGCGCCGATCATGGCGCCCCCCGCCCGGGCGATCGCCGGATCGAAGGTCGCGGCTGTCGCCAGGCTTGACGGCAGGGCGGTGGCGACATCGCCCCTGCGTTGCTCCACCTGGTTCGCGACGCCCAGGCTGGCGTCGCTTTCCCGCAGCGTCGGGATGCCCAGGCGAGGAATGCCCGGCACATGGCCGGCCGATGGAATCATGTCGGCGACGGGCGCGCCGGGCGTCCGATCCGCCATCGGAGGGAAGTAGCCGTGGATCAGCTGAAGCTTCTCTTCGCGCGTCATTCGCGCTGTCAGGGCTGCGGCGCGGGCCCGGGCATCCGTCGCGGCGCCGTCCGTCTGCACGGACGGGTCGGCCCTGGCCTCGGCATGAACCAGGCCGGGGGCGGCGATGACGCCAGCCGCCAGCAGCGCCACGAGGGCGCTGGAATGCCGGCGGAACAACATGGCCCTGGCGGACGAACGCATCTGGTCTCCCGAAACAGTCGGGCGATCAAGCGTCGGCGTCGGCAAGACCTGGAACGTCGACAACCTGCTGCGCAACGCCGGCGGCGCTGCGAGCCAACTCGGACCAGACGGCCCTGACGATGTTGCTGTCGTAACCTGACGGCGGGTTAGGCAAGCGGCGATCCGAACCTTGTCGCGGGTTCATTTCGGCGCCTGAGCCGTAAAGTTGTTCTCCGGCCTCCCTCCCTTCTGCTTCCTCGCCCCGAAGGTCTTCGCCTTCTGGAGCATTCAGATAATCACGCATTGAGAGCGTTCACAACCACAAACCCGCCACAAATTGTTACGGTCGAAGAACCGTGTGATTTCAGAGTTCTGTCATGGGTAAACAACGCGATCGGCGGGCCTGAGGAGCGATTCCGACATCACTGTCGCCGGTTGAACCGCTCGATCCGGAACGGCTTCAGGTCGATGGCCGGGTCGCGGTTTTCCGCGAGCGACGCCGTGAGTTCGGCGGTGATCGCCGCCATGGTCAGACCCAGGTGCTGATGCCCGAAGGCGTAGAGAATGCGCGGTTCGTGTTCCAGCCTGCCGATCGCGGGCAGATAGTCGGGCAGGGTCGGCCGCGGCCCCACCCAGCGGTCAGGATCCGGCGAAAAGCGGATGCCGAGATCCGAGAGTCTTTGCTGCAGGGCGCGCCATTTACGCGGGTCTCCGGGCGCGTCGGGCGAGCCGAACTCGACAAAGCTGGAGGCGCGCAAACCGCTGGTGAAGCGCGACACCACCATGGAATGGTCCTCGAACACCGTCGGCGGCAGCGCTTCGTCCCAGCCGTGTTCGGCGCTCTGCACCGAATAGCCGCGCTCGCCGATCACGGGCGCATCGACGCCGAGCCCGCGCATCAACCGGCCGGCCCACGCGCCGGCTGCAACCAGCGCGCCCTCCGCCTCGTGACAGGGGCCGCCTTCAAGGTGCGCCACGACGCGGGCGCCGCATGAGAGACGCTCGACCCGGGCATGGACCACCTCGCCGCCGCGCGTCCGGAACGCGGCCATGAGGGCGTCACGGGCGGCCTGCGGTTCGCTGACCTGGGCTGTGCCGGAGAAACGAATGCCCGCGACGGGGGCGCGCGCCATGACGTCCGCATAGGTTTCCAGTTCGTCCGTCGACATCGGCCGGAAGGCGGCGCTGCCCGTTGCGGCTCCGTCCCAACTCCGGCGACCCGCCTCGGCCGTGCGGTCGGACATCCAGACGACGGCGTGGCCTTCACGGCCGACGACATCGGGCGAACCGGAGAACTCCGCCAGCCGCCTCCATGCCGGCAGGGCCTGGGCGAGGATGGCGGTCAGGGCCGCCTGCCCTCGCGCGTGACGCGCCGGACCGGAAGCGGCGATGAAACGCGCCGCCCAGGGGAGCCACAAGGGGGCGTCCCGCCAGCGGAAATCGAGAGGCCCGCCCAGACCGAACAGCCGCTTGGGAAAAGCCCTGAGGCTTTCGCGCGACGCCAGCGGCGAGACCTGTTCGGCCGCAATATGGCCGATGTTGCCGAATGACGCCCCTCGCCGGGGATCGCCCGGATCGATCAGGGTCACGGCGAAGCCCGCCGCCTGCAGACGCAGCGCCGAGGCGGCGCCCACCAGACCGCCGCCGATCACGAGATAGGACTTCGGCTGCATCGGCGTCCGTTGCCTCGACCTGAAGATCGTATACGATAATGGCTTAAATCGTTGGAAGCGAGGACCCGATGTCGATTTCCTGGGAGGGCGTGATCCCCGCCGCCACGACGCAGTTCGCGGCGGACTTCTCGGTCGATTTCGACTCCACGGCGGCCGTGCAGGACGGGCTGATCCGCGACGGCGTCCACGGCCTGATCGTCATGGGCACCGTGGGCGAGAACAACTCGCTGGACGCCGACGAGAAGCGCGCCGTCCTGGCCGCGACGGTGAAGACGGTCGCCGGTCGCGTCCCCGTCATCGCCGGGGTTGCCGAGCTGGACACCCGCCGCGCGGCGGCCTTCGCCCGGGACGCCGAGGCTATCGGCGCCGACGGCCTGATGGTCCTGCCCGCCATGGTCTATGTGCCGACCCAGGCCGAGCTCGCCGCGCATTTCCGGACCGTGGCCGAGGCCACCAGCCTGCCGATCATGCTCTACAACAACCCGCCGGCGTACCGCGTCAGCATCGGCTTCGAGGCCCTGCACGCCCTGTCGGACCTGCCCCATGTCGTCGCCCTCAAGGAGAGCGCGCCGGATACGCGCCGCTTCACCGACCTGCTCAATGAGTTCGGCGACCGTTACGTCCTGTTCGCCGGGCTGGATGACGTGGCGCTGGAAGGGCTGATGCTGGGCGCGCGCGGCTGGGTTTCGGGCCTGACCAACGCCTTCCCGAAGGAGTCCCTGGCCCTGTGGGACGCCTTCAAGCGGGGGGACATGACCACGGCGCTCGCCATCTACCGCTGGTTCATGCCCCTGCTGCATCTCGACGCCGACCATGACCTGGTCCAGTCGATCAAGCTGGCCGAACAGATCATGGGCCGGGGCCACGAACGGGTCCGCCCGCCTCGCCACCCGCTGATCGGCGCCCGCCGGGCCGAGGTCGTCGCCATGGTCGAGAAGGCCGCCGCCACCCGGCCGGTGCTGTAGCCGTGGCGCGCCACGTCTTCCGCTGCATCGACGGCCACACCGCCGGCAATCCCGTGCGTCTGGTGATCGAGGGCGCGCCCGCGCTGACGGGAGACACCATGAGCGCGCGGCGGCAGGACTTCATGGCCCGCTACGACTGGATCCGCACCGGCCTGTGCTTCGAGCCGCGCGGCCACGACATGATGAGCGGCGGCTTCCTCTATCCGCCGACCACGCCGGAAGCCGATGTGGGCATCCTGTTCATCGAGACCAGCGGCTGCCTGCCGATGTGCGGGCATGGGACCATCGGCATCGTCACCTTCGCGCTCGAACACGGCCTGATCACGCCGCGCACGCCCGGCAAGGTCGTCGCCGAGGTCCCGGCGGGCGTGATCGAACTCGACTATGTCCGGGAGGGCGGGCGCGTCCGTTCGGTCCGCATTCGCAACGTCGCGTCGTGGCTCGACCAGCAGGGCATCGAGATCGACGTCCCCGACTTTGGACCGTTGACGGTCGACGTCGCCTACGGCGGCAATTTCTACGCCATCATCGAGCCCCAGGGAGCCTACGCCGGGCTCGACGCCCTCGGCGCCGCCCGCATCCTGCAGCTGTCGCCGGTCATCCGTTCTCTGGTGCGCGAGGCCTTCACCCCTGTGCATCCGCTCGACCCGACCATCCGGGGGGTCTCCCACCTGTTGTGGGCCGACAGGCCGCGGGGCCAGGGCGCCGACGGCCGCAACGCCGTCTTCTACGGCGACAAGGCCATCGACCGCAGCCCGTGCGGCACCGGGACCTCGGCGCGACTGGCCCATCTGCATGCGACCGGCCGCCTGCCGCTCGGCCAGGCCTTCGTCCACGAAAGCTATATCGGCAGCCGTTTCACCGGCCGCGTCGAGGCCGAGACAGAGGTCGGCGGCCGCCCCGCCATCATCCCCTCTGTCGAGGGGTCGGCCATCGCCACGGGCCTGAACGAGATCTGGATCGACGACGAGGACGTCTTCGCCCACGGTTTCCAGGTGGTCTGAGGATGACCAGCCGCGCGCCGCGTCCCCTGCCCGACCGGATCTTCGCCGAGGCCCGCGAGCGAATCCTGTCCGGCCGCCTGCCCGCCGACGCCCCGATCCGCCAGGACGCCCTGGCGCTGGAACTGGGCGTCAGCAAGATTCCGCTGCGCGAGGCCCTGGCGCGGCTGGAAAGCGAAGGGCTGGTCGTTTCCCACCCCAACCGCGGCTTCATTGTCCGCCCCCTGTCGCGCGCCGACGCCGAGGACGTCTTCGACCTGCGCCTGCGCATCGAACCCAACGCCTGCGTACTGGGCGCGCTTGAGGCGGATCAGGCCGCGCACGACGCCGCGCGCGAGGCCTTCGCGGCACTGGACGCCGCGCTTCGCAACGGTCTCGCCGACATCGGACGGCGCAATCGCGAATTCCACCTGGCGCTGGTCCGGCCGTCCCGGCGCGGCGTCACCATCGAGACGGTCGACCGATTGCTGGCCCTGTCCGAACGCTATGTGCGGGTCCACCTCGGCGAGCACCGCCGGCTGGACCGCGCCAGCCACGAGCATGAAACCCTGCTGCAGGCCTGGCTGGACCGTCGGACCGAAACCGTCCGCCGCGAGGCCCGCACGCATATCCGCGCGACCCTGATCGACCTTCGAGCCCAGTTGCCGGAAGCCTAGGCGGGCCAGGCCGGAACGTCGGCGAAGGGTTCGTCCAGACTGTGCTGCGGCCGGGTGAACCACTCGGGCCCCGTGTCGGTCATGTGGAAATGATCCTCCAGCCGGACGCCGAACTTGCCCGGCACGACGATCATCGGCTCGTTCGAGAAACACATGCCCGTCGCCAGCGGGGTGACGTCGCCCTTCACGAGATACGGTCCCTCGTGGATATCCAGACCGATCCCGTGGCCCGTGCGGTGCGGCAGGCCGGGCAGGCTGTAGCCGGGGCCGAAACCGTCGGCCTGCAGCGACCGTCGCGCCGCCGCGTCGACAGCCTCGCAGGCTGCGCCCGGCCGGGCGGCCTCGAAGGCCGCGGCCTGGGCCCGCTTTTCGGCCTCCCACACGATCCGGACCTCGGGCGTCGCCTCGCCGAACACATAGGTCCGGGTGATGTCCGAGCTGTAGCCGTCGATCCGCGTGCCGGTGTCGATCAGCACCACGTCGCGGGGCGCCAGGGCCCGGTCGCCCTCGCCTCCGTGCGGCAGGGAGGTGTCCTCGCCGAAGGAGACGATGCAGAAGGAATTGCCCGATCCGCCCAGGGCGCGATGCTGGTCGTCGATGAACCGGACCACCTCCGAGGCGCGCTGGCCGGCGCGAAGCTGCTCATGGGCGCGGCGGTGGACCTCGATCGTGATCGCCTTGGCGTGGCGCATCAGGGCGATCTCGGCCGGCGATTTCCGGCTCCGCAGCGGATGGATCAGGGGGGCGGCGTCTACGAGGCGCGCATCGTCGATCTCCGCCCGAAGGCTGCGATACATGGCCAGGGCCATCCGCTCGTCGACGGCCAGACGGCCCTTCCCCCCGATCCGGTCCGCGACCAGCCGCCAGGGACTCTGGTCCTCCTCCCAGGTCAGGATCTCGCCGGGCAGGGTGATCAGACCCTCGATCTTCTCCAGTTCAAAGCGCGGGGTGATGTAGTCGAGCCCGCCCGAGGCATGAACCACGGCGCCCACGAGGCGCTCGGACGGATACCAGTCCAGACCGGTGAAATAGCGGAGGCTCGAGGTCGAACCGAGCAGCACCGCCTCCACGCCCGCTGTCTCCATCTCTCGCCGAAGGCCGGCCATGCGGGCCTGTCGCTCGGCCGCTCCGATCGGGGCCGGCGCCGATCCTGATACGCTCGCCATCATCCGCTCCCGTCCCGCCAGATTGAGTATCGTATACGATCGTGCTCAGGTGGGCGACGAACGGCAAGGGGGGAAGACCTTGGTCCTGACAATTCTGCTGACCGCGCTCGCCCTGCTGGCGACGGCCTTCATCGGGGTGCTGGGGCGGGCCGCCCTGAAGCGCCGGACCGGCGCGCCCGGACCGGAGGCGATCCTCCTCGGCGCGGTCGCCAATTTCTTCGACACCCTGGGCATCGGCTCCTTCGCTCCGACGACAGCGTGGCTCCGGTTCCGCAAGATGACGCCGGACAGTTTCATCCCTGCGACCCTGAACGTGGGCCATGCCCTGCCGACCATGGTGCAGTCGGCCGTTTTCCTGGTGCTGCTGGGCGTGCACGTCGACCCGACGCTGCTGGTGGCGTGCATCCTCGCGGCCGTCGCCGGCGCCGTGGTCGGAGCGCCGCTGATGGTCCGGGCGCCGGTTCGCGTGGTGCAGGGGATCGTCGGCGTCGCCCTGCTGATCGCCGCGGCCCTCTACGCCATGAGCAACCTCGACCTGATGCCGATCGGCGGAACCGCGACAGCGTTGGAGCCGCGCCTGCTCTGGATCGCCGTCGCCGCCCATTTCGTCATGGGCATGCTGATGGCCTTCGGGATCGGCCTCTACGCCCCGTCCCTGATCCTCCTCAGCCTGCTGGGTCTCGATCCTCGCCTGGCCTTCCCGGTGATGGCCAGCGCCTGCGCCTTCCTGATGCCGACGACCGGCTTCCGCTACATCCACGCCGAGCGCATCGATCTGCGGATCGTGATCGGCATCGCGCTCGGCGGGATTCCGGCCGTTCTCATCGCCGCCTTCCTCGTCAAGGAGATGCCGATCGAGCCGCTGCGCTGGGCGGTCGTGATCGTGGTCCTCTACGCCGCCGTGCTGCTGCTCAGGGCGGCGTTCTCGGCCCGGCCGGACAGATCGCTGAGGTAGTTGCGCCGGGCAATCCAGAAGACCAGCGCCGCCGCGATGCTGATCAGCGGAATGACCTGGAAGGCGACGTCCAGACCCAGCCGGTCCGCCAAGGCGCCCGTCGCGATCGGCCCGGGGGCCAGACCCAGCAGATTGTTGGCCAGGGTCAGGGCCGCGAAGGCGGCGCCGTGAACCGCGGCGTCGGTCAGATTGGCGACCATCGCGCCCGACGGACCTGTGACCCCCGCGGCGACGAACAGCCCGGCGGCGATGACCAGCAGCTGCGTCGGGCCGGCCGGCATGCGGAAGGCGATCGACAGCAGGACGCAGCACAGCAGGCAGAGAACGATCGCCAGCGTCGCCTTGCGCTCTGGCGCGCGTCGGCTCAGCCGGTCGCTGAACATGCCCCACAGGACCATGCCCGCGCCGCTGAGCAGCAGCAGGCCGGCCGCGGTCACAGCCGCCTTGTCGGGGGCCATGCCGTGATAGCGGTTCAGATAGCTGGGCATCCAGACGATCATCGCGCCGCTGATGAACAGCTGCAGGCCGCTGCCGACGTAGGCGCACAGGACGGACGGGGTCGAAACCAGGCTGACGAGGCTGCGCCGGAAGCTGGGCCGCGGCGCGCCCGCGACAGCGGTCGTCTTCGGACCGGTGATGCGGGATTCCCGAACGATCAGGGGATAGAGGATGGCGAGGACCAGGCCGAATACGGCCATGGCGGCGAAGGCGGCGCGCCATCCGAACTGGGCGGCGAAAACCCCGCCCAGCGCCACGCCCAGGACCGAGCCGGCCATGCCGCCGGCCATGAAGGCGCCGGCCAGGGTCGCGCGCATGTTCACGGGAAAGACGCTGATGACCACGGCGATGCCGACGCTGCCGTAGGCCGCCTCGCCCAGTCCGACGAGGAAGCGGGCCAGCAGCATCTGGTCGAACGACTGGGCCACGGCGCAGCCCAGGGTGGCCAGGCTCCACAGCACCGCCATGGCGACGATGCTGCGCACGCGGCCGAACCACTCGGCCAGCAGGGACAGGGGGAAGGTCAGCAGGCCGACCATGAGGGCGACGATGCCGCTCAGCGAACCCAGCTGGGTGTCCGTCAGCGCCCATTCCGCCTTCAGCAAGGGGAAGACGGCGTTCAGCACCTGGCGGGACATATAGTCCGAGATCAGCAGCCCGAAGGTCAGGGCGAAGATCACCCAGGCATAGCCGAGCGGCACCTTCACAACGGGTGTGTGCGCGTCAGCGGTGACGGAGTGGGTCGCCATAGGTCAGTTCCGGTCTCAACGGTCGATAGCACAGGCCCTTCACGGGCCGGCGACTTCGCCGGGATCAGGGCCCCCCGACCCACGCGATCCCGGCGAAGGAGCGTCAGCCCGCCACGCGAAGCGGCAGGCCACGCTCGCCCGGCTGGCGGTTGGGCGGCCAGCCGATCCTTGCAAGGGTTTCGTCGGCGCTCTTGTAGGTCTCGCCCAGCCTGTAGATGCGGCGGGCGTCCTCGCCGGTGGCGACGTCCCGATAGAGTTCGCGCGAGATGCGGACGATCTTCTCGATCTGCTGCACCGAGGTCATGCGTTCGCCCTTGCGGCCCCAGAGATTGTCCTCGATGCCGACGCGGGCGTGCAGCCCCATGGCGATGGCCATGGCGTTCAGCGGGTAGATGCTGCGCATGAGGCCCTCGATGGTCAGCACCGAGCCTTCCGGGCAGCGGTTGATGAACTCCATCATGTTGCGCGGGTTGGGGCCGTCGAGGCCGCCGCCGATGGCGACCCAGTTGAGCACCAGCGGACCGGTGTAGACGCCGCGGCGGACCAGGCGTTCGACCGTCTCCAGCTGGCCGACGTCGCCCAGCATGAAGTGCGGCTGGATGCCCGAGGCCTGCAGACGCTTGAGGTGCTCCTCGACGAAGGCCGGCCCCGACGGGATCGTCATCTCGCGATAGGCCTCGCGATAGGCCGGTTCGCCCATGGAGGTTCCGCCGACGTCGTCGTCGGTCAGAAGCTCCATCACATTCATCTGGTTGACGTTGATGGCGATGGTGACCTGGTCGGGCTTGGGATCCAGCTCAGCCAGCATGTGGCGAGCCTCGTCGCCCAGCCATTTGGCGTCCTTGCCCTCGCCCTCGGGGGCGAAGGAGATGGACCCGCCGACCTGGAGGATCATGTCCGGCACCGCGATCCGCAGGCGGCCGAGCAACTCGTTGAACATCGACAGACGTTTGGAGCCCTTGCCGTCCAGTTCGCGGACGTGGACGTGCAGCACGGTGGCGCCCGCGTTCCAGCAATCGACGGCCTTCTGGACCTGTTCGTCCATGGTCACGGGGATGTCGTCGGAATCCCGGGGGAAGAACGACGGCGCATAGGGCGCCACCTGGATCACCAGCGGCTCCTGGTTTTCGGGGAGCAGGGAGTCGTCAAGGAAACGCATTGGGGGAGTCCTCCATATGGGTCGACCCGTGTGTTCCGGGCCGTGTCGGGTCAGTAGGGTTTGCAGCCGATGATGGCGGCGCGTTCCATCTTGCGGACGGCCGGCCAGTAGTCCTGGACCGCGTAGTGCTGGGTGCAGCGGTTGTCCCAGATGGCCACGCTGTTCTTCTTCCAGCGCCAGCGGACCTGGTATTCGGGGATGGCGGCGCGGCCGATCAGATAGGTGAGCAGGTCCGAAGCGCCCGGCGCGAAGTCCTGGCCGTAGCGGACGTTCCCGGGCCGGTGGAAATTCACGAAATGGGTGGCGAAGCCGCTGACGTAGAGCACCTTCTCGCCGGTCTCCGGATGGATGCGAACGACGGGATGCTCGGCGTCGGGATAGGCGGCCTTCAGCGCATGCCGCTTCTCGATCGGCATGGCGGCGCCGAACGAGGCCTCGATGCTGTGGCGCGCCCGCAGGTCGGCGATCTGCGTCTTGATGTGGTCGGGCAGATCCGCCCAGGCCTGGGCCATGTTCACCCAGATGGTGTCGCCGCCGACATCCGGGGTTTCGAGGCAGCGCAGCACGGCGCCCATAGGCGGGATTTCGCGCCAGGTCGCGTCGCAGTGCCAGGCGTTCTCATAGTGCTCCGGCGGGCTGTCGAGATCCTTGTAGATGCGGACGAGGCCCGGATTCTCCGGGTCGCTGCCGACGACCGGATGATCCTCCAGCTCGCCGAAGCAGCGGGCGAAGGCGACATGGTCGGCGGAGGTGATGTCCTGATCGCGCAGGAACAGCACCTTGTGCTTCAGCAGCAGGGCCCTGATCTCGGCGAACAGCGCGGGATCGCGGGCGGCGTCGGCCAGGCTGACGCCTTCCAGTTCAGCGCCGATGTTACGTGTCAACGGGTGGACGAGCATCGGCGCGGTTTCCTCAGATCACGAAGATGGAAGAGCCGGTGGTCTTCCGGGCTTCCAGGTCGCGGTGGGCCTGGACCGCATCCGCCAGCTCGTAGCGCTGGTTGACCTCGATCCTGATGCGGCCGGCGGCGACATGGCCGAACAGTTCGCCGGCCAGTTCGGCCCTCTCGGCCGGGTCGGCGATGTAGTCGGCCAGGGCCGGGCGGGTGACGTACAGCGAGCCCTTGATGGCCAGTTGCAGCGCGTCGATCGGCGGGATGGGGCCCGAGGAGGTGCCGACGCAGACCAGCATGCCGCGGCGCCTTACCGAATCCAGCGAGCCGGCGAAGGTGTCCTTGCCGACGGTGTCATAGGCCACCGCGACGCCGACGCCGTCGGTGATCTCGCGCACCCGCCTGGCCACGTCCTCGTGGTCGTAGCGGATGATGTGGTCGCAGCCGTGGGCGCGGGCCAGTTCTTCCTTCGCCTCGGTCGAGACCGTACCGATGACGGTCAGGCCCAGCAGCCTGGCCCACTGGCTGACGATCAGGCCGACGCCGCCGGCCGCCGCGTGCAACAGGATGGTGTCGCCGGCCTTCAGGGTCGGGCAGATCCGGCGCAGCAGGTAGGAAGCGGTCAGGCCGCGCATGGTCATGGCGGCGGCCGTCTCGAAATCGATCGCCTCCGGCAGCTTGATCAACGATCCGGTCGGCATGACGCGGGCGGTGCTGTAGGCGCCCAGCGGGCTGCCTGTGTAGGTGACCCGGTCCCCGGCCTCAAAGCCCTCGACGCCCTCGCCGACGGACTCGATCACGCCCGCGCCCTCGACGCCGATCCCGCAGGTCGGCTTCACGGGATAGTAGCCGGTGCGGAAATAGGTGTCGGCGAAATTCAGGCCGACGGCGGCGTGCTGGACACGCACCTCGCCCGGGCCCGGGGCGCCCACGAACGTGTCCTCATACTGGAGAACCTCCGGTCCTCCGGTCTCGTGAAACAGTACGGCTTTTTGCATTCTACTGGGTCTTCCGACGGGGGCTTGCAGGGCGGAACGGTACGGGCCGTTACCGCGCCACGCTCGCCATCCGGCGACACACGCTTTTCATTTCACGACACTGGGAGTAGGTGGGTTCCGCGTCTCGCGCCGCTTTCGCGGTGCGCCGGCGTCGCCGGGCAACGGACTTCCGCATGAGCACCCTGATACGCGCCGCGGGCCTTACCAATTACGTCAATGTGGCGTGCCAGGTCGGGCTCAATCCCCGGACCCTGTTGCGCAAGGTCGGGCTGAGCGAGGCCGCGCTCGCCGATCCCGATCTTCGCGTTTCGTCGAGTACTGTCGTCGCCCTGCTGGAAGAGTCGGCGCATGAATCCCGCTGTCCGACCTTCGGTCTGCGCATGGCGGAGGCGCGCCAGCTGTCGGACTTCGGAGCGATGAGTCTGCTGCTGACTCATCAGGCGACCCTCGGCGACGCCCTGCGCACCACGATAGCCTATCGCCACCTCTTCAACGAGGCGGTGGCCATCCATCTTGAGGAAGTCGGGGACACTGTGATTGTCCGGACGGAGGTGGTGACTGACGCCTCCGCCTCGTCGCGGCAGGCCACGGAATTGGCCCTCGGCGTCCTGTTCCGGATGTGCAGCGCGCTGCTGGGCTCCCACTGGCGGCCGTACAGCGTCAATTTCTGCCACGCGGCGCCGCCGGACCTGCAGGTGCACCGTCGCATCTTCGGAACCGCCGCGAAGATAGAGTTCAACAGCGACTTCAACGGTTTTGTCTGTTCCGCCGCGGACCTGAAACAGAAGAACCCCACCGCGGACCCGGTCATGGCCCGGTACGCGGAGCGTTTCCTGGAAACGCTTCCGGTGCCCAACGATCTGTCGGTCCTGCGGGACGCGCGCCTGGCGATCTATCTCTTCCTGCCGATGGGGCGCGCGACGATCGAGCTGGTGGCGCAGGCGGTCGGCCTGAACGTACGGACATTTCAGCGGCAGCTGGAGGAAGCCGGCTCGACCTTCTCGGACCTGCTGACGGAAGTCCGCCGGGACCTTGCGCTCCGCTATATCCAGAACGAGCGGTATCCCCTCGGGCGGGTCGCCGAATTGCTGGGCTACGCCATGCCCAGTTCCTTCACCCGCTGGTTCACCGCGCAGTTCGGAATGGCTCCGGCCCAGTGGCGCGCCGAGAATATCCGCAAGCGCGCGGCATTGGTCCGCCCCGGGGAACCGCACGGGCGCAACAGGCGCAAGCGCGGGACCCGGACAGCGTCGTAACTTCTGGCGGCTTTCCAGTCCGGGAATTCCTGGCGGCGCCGGAAGTCCCGGTCGCCATATGCCAAGTCCGTGTCGCGAAATGAAAAGGGCCTCCCCCCGGGCGATGACAGGTTGCCGTTACTTGAGCGGTGTTCGACCGCCGGAAACAGGCCCGATCAACGGGCCATGGGGAAACGTATGAAGGTTCGTCACGCATGGCTGCTGGCTGCTGTGTCGGCGCCGGCAATGCTCGCCGCCGTCGCTTCGCACGCGCAGGAGGCTCCTCAACCGAGCACGCTCGATGAGGTCATCGTCACCGCCCAGAAGCGGGAACAGGCTCTTCAGGAGGTGCCCATCTCGGTGACCGCCCTGACGACGGAAACGCTGCAGGAAGCCGGCGTCGTCGACATGAACAGCATCTCGGCGCTGGTTCCGTCGCTGAAGACGCAGGTGAGCTTCCAGCCGGTGGCGCAAGCCTACCGGATACGCGGCATCGGCTCCGAGCCCAGCATTCCGACATTCGAGCCGGAAGTCGGCCTGTTCATCGACGGCGTCTACATGCCCCGCTCCGGCCTCGGCGTGGGCGATCTGGTCGATGTCGCGCGGGTCGAGGTCCTGTCGGGGCCCCAGTCGACCTTGTACGGCAAGAACGTCAACGCCGGCGTGATCAACGTCGTGACCGAGGCGCCGGCCGAGGATTTCGAGGCCAGCTTTGCCGGGACCCTGTCCCAGTTGCAGGGCGGCCGCGACGCGACCGCCGTCCGTCTGGCCGGCTCGATTTCCGGCCCGGTCACCGACGACGTCCGCTTCCGCGTGACCGGCGTGACCTATGATCAGGACCACACCTACGAGAACCTGGTGGCCGGCGCCGGCGACGCCAACAGCATGCACCGCTACGCCGTGCGCGGCGAGCTGGCGATCGACCTCGGCGAAACGACGACCCTTCGTGTCGCCGCCGCCCGCAGCGAGATCTACGACACCGAGGCGATCAACCCGGAAATCTTCGTCCAGCCGACCTCGAGCTATCCGGCGGGACCGGGCGACAACACGATCTGGACCCTCCAGGGCCTCCTCGGCCCGATGTTCGGCGTGTCCCGCTGCCCGAACACCGACAGCCGGGACCGCGTCATCTGCACCACCGACCCGACCCACACCGAGGGTTTCAACAACCTGATCTCCGCGACGCTGAACAGCGAGATCGCCGGCCTTGATTTCACGTCGATCACGGGCTGGTCCGACTACCGCTCGCGCACCACGACCTCGGACGTGGCCCAGACACAGCTTCCCCTGATCACCTATTTCGACACCCAGTCGGGAGAGGTCTTCAGCCAGGAATTCCGCCTGGCCTCGCCCGGCGGCGAGACCGTGGAGTGGCAGGCCGGCGCGACCTACCTGACCACCGAGTTCAATCGCGGCGATCACGGCCGGACCCCGACCTTCGTCATGGGGCCGGCGGCTCGCTTCGTGCCGCTGGGCGCTCCGGCTCCCGCCGCCGCGCGCCTCGGGCAACCGGGAGACCAGGGCTTCCTGGATTCCAACTCGTCGTCCGAATACTACGCCGCCTTCGGACAGGCGACGTGGCGCATCAGTGAACAGTTCGCCCTCACCGGCGGCCTGCGCTGGCAGCACGAGTCCAAGGAAGCCTCGGTGAACAACCGCTTCGTGAACTCGCCGGCCAACCCGCTGGGCATCAACGCCCTGAACGTCCTGCTCACGCCATCGTCGGTGAACGGATCCGTGGCGATCCCGGACATGGACAATGTCGTGGGCGCCCTGACCGGCGAATATCACCCGAACGAAGACACCATGTTCTATGCGACCTGGTCGCACGGGGCGAAGTCGGGCGGGGCCAACATCGGCTTCGGCAACGCGCCGCTCGCGGCCCGTCCGTTCAAGCCGGAAAGCGTCGACAACTATGAAGTCGGGCTGAAGGTCGATCTGCTGGACAAGCGCGCGCGGCTCAGCACCGCAGCCTTCCATGCGGTCTACGACGACTACCAGAACGCCGGGTTCATCGGCGCCCAGTTCAACGTCAACAACGCCGAGGAAGTCGTCGTCGACGGGGTGGAGTTCAACGGCGCCTTCGTCATCGCCGATGGTCTGAACCTGACCGCCAGCGCCACCTGGCTGGACTCGCGCTACGAGAAATACACCGGCGGCGCCTGCCACGCTCCGTTCCCGCAGGCGCCCGCGCCCGCGCCCATCTCCTGCGACCTGTCCGGCAAACCCCTGCCCATCGCCCCCGACCTGAGCACCTCGATCGGCCTCGACTACGAGCGCCAGGTCGCCTGGGGCGAGGTCTACGCTCGCGGGGACTGGGCCTGGTCGTCGGAGTATTTCACCAACACCAACCTCGATCCGCGTCTGGTCCAGGAAGCCTATTCGCTGGTCAACGTCCGGCTCGGGTTCCGGACCGTGGATGGCTATGACTTCTCGCTGTTCGCAAACAACCTCTTCGACGAGGCGGTCGTCGTCCAGGACGCCGTCACCACCCTGTTCGGCAAGGACCCGTCCTACCAACGCTTCCTCGCTCCACCGCGTGAGATCGGCGTGACGGTGCGCAAGGCGTTTTAAGCGGACGTCTCCTGACAGTTCCTGATACTCGTGGCGCGGCTGTTCACAGCCGCGCCATCTTTTTTTGAAGTGACGACCCCGTGAAAGCCGCCCTGCCCTCGTCCCCTGTCCCGTTATCCCTCGCCTCGGCTCTGGCGTTCGGGCGTGAAGTGAGGCCCGGCGTAGCGCTGTGCCTTGCAGTGACCATGGCCGCCGTCGGCCTGACCAGCCTCGAGCAATATCTGACCGGAGGCGTCTGGCTGGAGACGCTCGTGCTGGCGATTCTGCTCGGCGCCGGAGTCCGTGCGGTCTGGACGCCCAATCCCGGCTTCAACGCCGGCATCGCCTTCAGCGCCAGGACCTTGCTGGAAATCGCCGTGGTGCTGCTGGGCGCGTCCGTCAGCGCGGCGACCCTCTCGTCTCTCGGGGTGCCCCTCGTGTTCGGCATCTTCGTCCTGGTGGCGCTGACGATCCTGGTCGGCTTCGCCATAGGGCGACTGATGGGTCTGAATACGCGGATGGCCCTGCTGATCGCCTGCGGCAATGCGATCTGCGGCAACTCGGCGATCGCCGCTGTCGCCCCGGTGATCGACGCCGACGGCGAGGAGGTCGCGACGTCCATCGCCTTCACGGCGGTGCTCGGGGTGGTGGTGGTGCTGACCCTGCCCATCCTCGGCGGCCTGCTTCTCATGACGGACATGCAGTACGGCGTGCTGGCCGGGCTGAGCGTCTATGCGGTGCCGCAGGTTCTCGCCGCGGCCGTGCCGTTCGGTTTCGCCGCAATCCAGACCGGGACGGTGGTCAAGCTGGTGCGGGTGCTGATGCTGGGGCCGGTGATCCTGGCCCTGTCGCTGCTGTTCCGGGATCGCAGCAAGCCCCCCGGCCGGCCAGGCCTGCATCGTCTGCTGCCCTGGTTCATCGTCGGTTTCGTTCTGATGATCGGCCTGCGGTCCCTGGGCCTGATCCCGCAAACCTTCCTGCTTCCGATCGCGGCGGCGTCCAGCCTTCTGACCGTGATCTCCATGGCGGCGCTGGGACTGCAGACCGACATCCGCGCGGTGGCGCGCGCCGGCGGTCGGGCCATCGCGACCGTGACGCTGTCGCTGATCGCGCTCGTCTTGCTGGGCCTGTCGCTGATCCGCCTGCTGGAGCTGTAACGGATCGGCGGCTCAGAGCCCGCGAGCCTTGCCGTCGTCGCAGCTTCCCGCCTGAGCGGGCAGTTTCGGCGACGCCAGGCCGGTGTTCCAGTTCCATCCGAGTTCGCCGCCGGCCCGACGCCGGCACATCGCCTGTTCGTGCAGAGCGAACATGCCGGGGAACAGCCCCTCGCCCGGAACCGGGGCTTCCCGGAAAGCGATATAGGCGCCCGGGGAGCCGTAGGCCGCCCACTCCGGGCCATTTGCGGCGCGCGGGGCGCCGGTGCGGGCGAAACTGACCCAGTAGTCGACCATGGCCGCGGACAGGGCCGCTTCTTCAGCGGTGTCGGGAATCTTCGGCCATAGCGGAGGCGTCCGCTCCAGCATGCCGAACATGTAGGGCAGTTCGCTGGCGTGGAAGCCGTGCAGCCCCGCCGCCTCCATGGCCGGATAGCCATGGTCGAACAGGTAGAGGAAAGACGGCTGACCGATCGCGGTCTGGTTCCGGACGAGCCGCTCGGCCGTCCAGCCATACAGGGCGTCCCGGGTGTTCGCGAGGATGCTCTCGCCCATGTTCGCGGCGGGATAGAGCCGCAGGAATTCGTCGGCCAGGTCGCCGTAGCGGTCGCGGATGACGCGTTCGTATTCGGCCGCGCTCGCGGGCGTGGGCGGCGCGAGGAACCGCAACGACCGGATTTCGCCGCTGTTGAACCCGGCCAGGACCGGAACCGGCGCCTGCTCGCCCCGGTCGAACACATCGACCAGCTGCCCCGGCAACAGCACGCCGTCGACCGCTCCGAAGGGCGCGAAGCCACTTCGGGCCGCATTGTCCGTCAACACCTGGGGGTCCATGCCCCGCAGCACCCTCAGGCTGGGCGCCTGGAGGACACGCGCCAGGTTGGTTCCCGCGGTTTCCGCGGCCGGCGCGCCGAACCGGGCCTGCTTCAGTTCCGGCGTGGAGATCATGTAGGCGCTCTGCGCGATCGCCTTGGCGAACAGGCCGCGGGCCAGCGGCGAGGCCATCAGATACATGACGCTGAGGCCGCCGGCGGATTCGCCGGCGATGGTCACATTGTCCGGGTCGCCGCCGAAGGCGCTGATGTTCCGCTGGACCCATCGGAGAGCCTCGATCTGGTCCATCAGGCCGTAGTTGCCCGAGATCCCGACCGGCGACTCTGCGCTCAGGTCCGGATGCGCCAGATAGCCCAGCACGCCCAGGCGATAGTTGATCGACACCACCACTGCGCCTTCGGCCGCCAGGGTGGAGCCGTCATACAGCCGCTCCTTGCTGGAACCGGCCACCAGCGAACCGCCATGGATCCAGACGATGACCGGAGCCTTGCCCGCGGTGGACGGAGTCCAGACGTTCAGGGACAGACAGTCCTCGCTCGTGGCGCCGAGGGTGTCCGAGTAGATGTGCGGCGCGCCCGGCGTCGGTTGAATGCAGGCGGGCCCGAACGCGCCCGCGTCGCGGACGCCCGACCATCGCGGCGCGGACAGCGGCGGCCGCCAGCGGTTCTGGCCCACGGGCGGCGCGGCGTACGGAATGCCCTTGAAGGCGAGCACGTCGCCGACGGCCCGACCGCGCAGCGCGCCGGCCGGAGCGGTCACCTCCGGCGGCCCGGCGTCCGATCGTGCCGGGCTCGCGACCGCACCGGCGCCGAACGCTCCGAAGAACAGGGCTCCCGCCGCGAGAGCCGAGGCATGACGCCTGGACGATCGGGTCATTGAGCCCCTCCCGCCCGCGAGGTGTCGCGTCCCAGAACCTTCGCCAGCCACAGGAACAGGGCGATGGCGGCCAGATAGAAGGGCGTCAGCGCATAGAGCGCGATCTGCAGCGAGTTTTCCGGATGGGCCGCGCGGAAGAAGTCGCTGGCGTAGCCGACGATGGTCGGACCCACGCCCATACCGACGAAATTCATCACCAGCAGCAGCAGGGCGCCGGACATGACGCGCTGGTCCGGTCGGACCTCCGCCTGGACGAGGGCCACCGATGACGACAGGTAGAAATAGTTGAGGAAGGTCGGACCGATCAGGAAGGCCAGCGCCAGCGGCCAGGTCGGGGCCCAGACGAAGGCGAGATAGAAGGGTATGGCCAGCGCCAGCGACAGGGCGGGGAGCACGGCGTAGGCCTGTTTCGAACGACGCGTGAACCGGTCGATCAGCCAGCCGGACACGAAGATGCCGCCGCTCATGCCGATGCCGACGACGAGCGCGTACCACAGCGCCACATCCTGCAGCGTCATGCCCTTTTCCCGCATCAGGAAGAGGGTGGCGAAATTGCCGAGCCCATAGGTGATGATCTGGGTGACGCCGCTGCCCGCCGAGGCGAGCACAAGCGAAGGCCGCGAGAAGAACATGCGCACTGTCCCCCAGAAGCTCGCCTTCTCGGCTCCGACGGCGTTGGCCGGGTCCAGACCGCCCCGCTTGGGCTCCTTGACGACGAACATGACCGCCGCCGCCGCGACCAGTCCCACCGCGCCGATCACGACAAAGGCCAGGCGCCAGCTGAACGCCGCGGCGATGGACGCTCCGAAGGCGATGCCCAGGGCCGCGCCGATCGGCGGGCCCAGGTTGTAGATGCCCAGCGCCATGCCGCGCCGTCCCGGGGGGAAATAGTCGGTGATGATCGCGTACGAGGGCGGCACGCCTCCGGCCTCTCCGAAGCCGACGGTCATGCGGGAGACGGCCAGCTGACCGAAGTTGCGCGACAGGCCGCAGGCCATGGTGGCCGCGCTCCAGATGCCGCAGGCGATGGCCAGCACCGCCACCCGGTTGGTCCGGTCCGCCAGCCAGCCCACGGGAATGGCGATGAAGCAGTAGAAGAATGCGAAATAGAGCCCGCCCAGCAGTCCCAGCTGGCTGTCGGTGATGTGCAGCGTGTCCTGGATCGGCTTGGCCAGGATCGACAGCAGCTGCCGGTCGAGGAAGTTCAGGACATAGATGAACCACAACGCGCCCAGCGCGACCCAGGCCCTGGAACCGACGCCTCCGGTCCCCGCGGAGTGCGGCACGGCGGGGGCGATCGCATCGGTCTGGCTCATGGCGTTTCCTTGGCCTCAGCTAGTTGTCGGTGTGGGTCGGGCCGGACGTCTTTCGTCGCTCGGCGGCGCGGCCTTCGCAGATGCCGATAAAACCGTGGGCCATGAAGGCGGCCATCCGCGTCTTGATGGCGTCGAAGTCGTCCGATCGGCACAGGCCGCCGGACAGATGATCGATGCGGCCCGTGCGCGCGAGCGTCAGGGTCAGCGCCCCGGTGACGAAGTGATAGCCCCAGAAGATGTCTTCATCCGCGCAGTCGGGCATCGCCTTCTTCAGCAGGCCGACCAGCCGCAGGACCACCGGATCGTACAGACGGTCCATCACCTCGGCGCCCCAGGCGGGGGTGTTGTTGATCTGGGCGCTCAGCGCGCCGAAATTCCGCCAGCCCTCGCCGCCGGTCGAATAGGTGTCGAGGTCGGTGTCGAGGAAGGCGCGCAGGGCGCCCTCGACCGTCGGCTTGCCGTCGACGGAGGCCTCATAGGCGTCCAGCGCCTCCATCCGGCGGCCCACGGTGATCGGCGCGCGCCGCGCCATGACCTTGTCGAAGACTTCCTGCTTGTCGGTGAAATAGTAGTGCACCAGCGACTTGTGCACTCCCACCTTGTCGGCGATGTCCTTGACCGTCACCCCGTGCAGGCCATGTTGCGAGAACAATTCCTCGGCCGCGTCCAGGATCTGCTCGAGACTTTCGGCGCGTTGCTCGGCCTTGCGGCGCGGAGTGCGGACGGGCGTGGACATGACCTGAACCTCAAGACGGTCCGGCGCATCCTCATACCGACGCGCCGACTCGATGACGGAGATGTCGGCCATCCTAAGCGCCCCCATAGGTGGCGCGAAGCTGCGTCTTGTTGATCTTGCCCGTGGCGGCCAGCGGCATGGCGGCGACCCGGACGATTCGCTCGGGAATCCACCAGTCGGCGACGCGTCCCCTCAGGCTCTCCCTGAGGGCCTTGTCCTCGATTTCCTGTCCCTGGGCAGGCTCGATGACCATCAGCGGGCGCTCGCCCCATTTGGGATCGGCGCTGCCGATGACCGCAACCAGACTGACCGAAGGCAGGGCGCCGACGATCTCCTCGATCTCGACCGGATTGATCCATTCGCCGCCCGATTTGATCAGGTCCTTCGAGCGTCCCGCCAGGGTCAGATTGCCCGCGTCATCGAGGATCGCCAGGTCTCCGGTGTCGAACCAGCCGTCAGCGTCCAGCGCCGATTCAGACGAGCCGAAATAGCTCTGCACCACGCTCTGGCCGCGCACCTTCAGATAGCCGAGGGCGTTGCGCTGATCCGGCAGCGGAGTGCCTCCGGCGTCCGTAAGCAGCAGATCGAGACCCATGGGCGGCCGCCCTGCTCCCCGGGCCGCACTGGCGCCGACGCCCCGGGGCGAGATCGTGCCGAGGGGCGACAACTCCGTCATTCCCCAGCTGGTCTGAACCGTCGCGCCGAGCCGGCTCTCCATTCGTTTCAGCAGGGTGTCGGGGCAGCTGGAGCCGCCGATGATGATGCGCTCCAGGCTCGGCGTTTCCCCGCCCGTGGCGTCGAGATGATCCAGAAGCCCCAACCAGACCGTAGGCACGCCGACGGCGACAGTGACCCCGTGCCGGTTGATAAGGTCGGCGAGGCTGCGGCCGTCCGTGACGCGTCCGGGCAGGACCATGCTGGCGCCGACCGCAGGCGCCGCGAACGGCAGGCCCCAGGCATTGGCGTGGAACATGGGAACGGCGACGAGAACGACATCCTCGGCCGTCAGCGCCATGGCGTCGGCCTGAAGGGACCGGATGGTGTGGAGGTAGTTCGACCGGTGTGTATAGGCGACCCCCTTCGGGGCCCCCGTGGTGCCGGAAGTGAAGCAGAGTCCGGCCAGCGACCGTTCGTCGAAGCCGCCCCACGCCGTCGACCTCCCATCGTCCGACAGGAGGGTTTCCAGATCCGTGACCGGAGCCCAGCCGCCAGCCACGGGAGGGAGGTCTCCGTCCAGCAGGATCAGTTGCTCGAGGCACGGGCAGGCCGCCGCCAGGGCCTCAGCCATGGGAGCCAGACCCGCGCCGACGGCCAGAATGCGGTCTCCGGCCTCGGTAATCATCGCCGTGAGGTGGGCGACCGTCAGGCGCGGATTCAGGGTGTGGCAGACCAGGCCCGCGCCCATGGCGGCATACCAGATCTCGACATGGTGCTGGCTGTTCCAGGCCAGGGTGGCGATGCGATCGCCAGGCGCCAGACCCAGCGAGAGAAGCGCACCGGACAGCCGGTTCGCCCTCAGGCGCAGGTCGGCGTATCCAATGGTCCCGTCGCCGCCCTTCAAGGCCGTGATCACCTGCGTCTGGCCGTGCCATTTTGCGCCGTGATCAAGGAAGCGATCCACGGTCAGGGCGTAGTCCTGCATCGGGCTGAGGCTGGGGACGGTCATTCGGACGCGGCCGGAGCCTTCATCGTGATGGGGAGGGCAGCGAAGGCCATTGGGGGAAATCCACGCATTACAGAAGGGCCGGCGATCGCCGTCGGCAGATTGCGGGGCGGCGGCCGGATAGCCGGCCGCCGCCCTCACGGTGGACCTCAGAAGGTCCGCATCAGGTTCACACCGATCTGCCGCGGCGGTCCGGCGTAGCGCAGGCCCGCATTGATCGCGGCGATGTAGGTCTGGTCCGTGGCGTTCAGCGCATAGGCGGCGAGCGTCCAGTCGTTGCGCTGATAGGTCAGCTTCAGGTTGACGATGTTGCGCGCCTCCAGCTGATCGCCCAGCGCCTCGTTGTTGAAGATCGAGGTGTAGGCTTCGCCGATGTGCGAATAGTCGATGCGCGGCGTCAGGGTAGCCCCGTCGCCGAGGGCGAACTCGTACTGGGCCCCGAAGTTGAAGGTGAACTCCGGCGCATAGCTCTGGCTGTTGCCCGCCAGGTTCTGGCAGTTCCCGCCGGCGGGGCCGGTCTCGGGATCGCACGGCCTGCGCGCCAGACGGGGGTCGACCGCGAAGAACTCGCCCAGCTCGGAGCTGGAGATGGAGGCGCCGACATCGACGGACCATTGCCCCAGCCGCATCTGGGCGGAACCCTCGATGCCTTTCAGCACGGTCTCGCCGGCCACGTTCACGATCGAGTTGAACAGCGGCACCGTCGGGTCGCCCACGACGACCTGGAAGCCTTCATAGGCCATGTAATAGGCGCCCAGCTGGGTGCGGACGCGGCCATCGAACAGGGTCGACTTCCAGCCCAGCTCGTAGTCGATGACGTCTTCCGGTCCGAACGAACTCGCCGGCACATAGAAGTTGGGCGCGTTCAGGCCGCCCATCTTGAAGCCCGTCGCGACGAAGCCGTAGACGAAGTTGTTGTCGTCGACCTTGTAGTTGAGGCTCAGCTTTCCGGTCGTCTTCTCGGCGGTGACCTCGTCGTTCTGGAGCAGGACGAGCCCGAAGGCCGGATAGGTCGTATAGACGTTGTCATTGGTCGAGGTGGATTCCGACCAGCGGGCGCCCAGCTGAACCTGGAGACGATCGGACACGTCATAGCTGATCTGGCCGAAGACGGCCTGGGTCTCCTTCGGCGTCTCGCCGAAGATGTAGTAGTCGATCACGCCCTCGGGGAAGCCGACATGGTAGGCGCCCTGCGGGAAGGTCGTGACCGGGAAGACCACGTCGTCATATTGCCAGAAGGCGCCCAGGATCCAGGTCAGGCGCTGGTCATCGGGCGAGACGATGTTGAATTCCTGCGACCACACCTCTTCCTCGACGCGGTCATAGAAGGTGTTGTTGAGCAGGCTGGTCCCGTCCAGGTCGGTCGAGAACTCGCTGATCCCGTCCTGATAGCCGGTGATCGAACGGATCGTGATGCCGTTGTCGAACACATAGCTGACGTTCAGCGACACCCGGGCGGTCTCGTCCACGCCCGAATGAGGCCCGTTGGCGGTGATCTCGAACGGATCGTTGGTGGCGAGGGCGGGGTCCGCCGGATAGCCGCCGAAATCGAGGAAGTTGTAGTCGCCCTTCAGCAGCACCCGCAGGGCCGGCGTCGGCGTCCACAGGAAGCTGGCGCGCAGGCTGCGGGCCTCGATTTCACCCGGCGTGCCCGAATAGGCGCCGGTGATCTCGTGGAAACTGTCGCGGATCTCTGAGTTGAAGGCGAAGCGCGCCGCCAGCGTGTCGGTGATCGGCACATTGACCGCGCCCTGCAGCTTGACGTTCTCGTAGCTGCCGACCTGCCCCATCACATAGCCGTTCACGCCCGTGAAGTCGGGGTTGCGCGCGTTGATGAAGACCGCGCCGCCCGTGGCGTTGGTGCCGGCGAACGTGCCCTGCGGCCCGCGCAGAAGCTCGACGCTGCCGATGTCATAGTAGGGCTCGGTCTGGAAATAGCCCGGGAAGACCGGCACGCCGTCGCGATAGGTCGTGACGCCCACGCCGATGGCCGTGGTCGGCTCGGATTTGCCGATACCGCGCACGTTGAAGAAATTGCCCTGACCGAAATTCTGCACCGTGGTCGAAGGGGCCACGAACTGGAGTTGCTCCAGCGAGGTCACGCCCTTGTTCTCGAGGTCCGCGCCGCTCAGCACGGTCGCCGCGACGGCGGTCTCCTGCAGATTCGTCGTGCGGCGCTCAGCGGTGACGACGACGTCTTCCAGCGCCGTTTCCTGCTGTTCGGCGGCTGTGTTGCCGGCGGCCGGCGTCGTTTGCTGGGCCTGTGCGGCTCCGGCCCAGAGCAGTACGGCGGCAGATGTCGTGATCCAGAGCTTGCGGCCCATGGCGTTCCTCCCTCGAGATGTTTCCTCGGCGCTCTTGCGACGCCATGACAGGCACGGTCCCACTGAAGCGGCGCCGTGTCAATCTTCACTAGCCGACGAGTGAATATTGACCTTCCGGCCAATGTCGGGGCAGGTTCCGGTCGTTCGTAGAGGGCGGCGAACGCATCAGGAGCGACGTATGACCATTGACCTGACTCGCCGGGTGGCGATCGTGACGGGCGCTGGAGGCGGCCTGGGCCGCAGTCACGCGCTCGCGCTGGCGCGGTATGGAGCGCGTGTCGTCGTCAACGACATGTCGCCCGCCGGCGCCGAAGCGGTGGCGCGCGAGATTCAGGAGGCCGGCGGCGAAGCCGTGGCATGGACGTGCAGCGTCACCGATCGCGACGCCGTCGAGGCCATGGTCGCGGGCGCGATAGAACGTTGGGGCTCCGTCGATATCCTGGTCAACAACGCCGGCATCCTGCGGGACCGCACCTTCGCCAAGATGGACCTGGACGACTTCGCGACAGTGATCGACGTGCACCTCATGGGATCGGTGAACGTCACCAAGGCCGTCTGGCCGCACATGCGCGAGAAGGGCTATGGCCGGATAGTCTTCACGACTTCCTCGTCGGGCCTCTACGGAAATTTCGGCCAGTCGAACTATTCCGCAGCCAAGATGGCCCTGGTGGGGCTGATGCAAACCCTCGCGCTCGAAGGCGAGAAGTCCGGCATCCGCGTGAACTGCCTGGCGCCCAGCGCCTCCACCCAGATGACGGCCGGCCTCTATTCCGAAGACGACCTCAAGGGCCTGTCGTCGGACCTGGTCAGCCCTGGCGTCGTGGCGTTGGCCGCGGACGACGCGCCGACGCGGGTTGTCCTGCTGGCGGGCGCCGGCGCCTTCGAACAGGCGCATGTCACCATGACCCGGGGCGTCTATGTCGGAGACGCGCCGGATGCGGCCGAACAGATCCAGGCGCAATGGGCCGGGATTTCCGACCGCTCGAATGAAGCCGTCCCCGCCTCCGGCGCAGCCCAGTACCTGCACGAGGTCCAGCATCCCGGCCGGGGGACGCCTCAGCTCCAGGCCGTCAACGGATAGGATCATGACGCTCACCCCGCCCCCGCCCTCGTTCCGGCTCGACGGCAAAAGAGCGCTCGTCACGGGAGCGGGGCGCGGTATCGGCGCCGCCGCCGCGGCTGTCTTCGCCCAGGCCGGCGCGGCCGTCACCCTGTGCGCCCGGACGGCTTCGGAGCTCGAGGCCCGGGTCGCGGAAATCCGTGACGCGGGATTCGATGCTGACGCCTTCGTCCTCGATGTGAACGACATCGCCGCCGTTCGCCACGAGATAGAGGCGCGCGGCCCGTTCGACATCCTGCTCAACAATGCGGGCATCAACCGCATCCGGTCCCTCGTGGACGTGACGGAGGAAGACTACGACGCCGTCCTGAACGTCAATCTCAAGGCCGCCCTGTTCGTCGCCCAGGCGGTGGCGAAAGGGCTGCTGGACGCCAGGAAGCCCGGTTCGATCATCAATGTCTCGTCGCAGATGGGCCACGTGGGAGGCGGCGGCCGCTCGCTCTACAGCGCCTCGAAATGGGGGCTCGAAGGTCTGACCCGCTGCATGGCGATCGATCTCGCGCCCCACGGCATTCGGGTGAACACCATCTGCCCGACATTCATCGACACGGCCCTGACCCGCCCCATCCTGGACACTCCGGGCACGCGCGAACATGTCCTGAGCAGAATCAAGTTCGGGCGGCTCGGCCGCATGGAGGAGTTGACGGGTCCGCTTCTGCTGCTGGCGTCGGACGCCTCCAGCCTGATGACCGGAAGTTCGCTGATCGTCGACGGCGGCTGGACCGCGGGCTGAGTTCGATCATGCCCGCCGGGCGGTGACGGAAGCCTGCCCTTCAAGCCTCGGCAGAAGATGGCGAAACTCGCGGACGGCGCTCGGCCACATCTCGATCAGGCGGATCGCGAGCGGAGATCGGGTTTCGGCCGCGTGGCGCGCGACCAGCGTCCGAAGTCGCTCGGCCGCGTCCCCCGCAGGGACGCCGCTCACGATTGAGTCGCTGTTGACCCGGACAAGGGCGGTCCCGTCCGGATCATGGATGAAGGCCTCGCCGCCGGACATTCCGGCGCCGAAATTCCACCCTGTCGAGCCGAGGATCACGACCGTTCCACCCGTCATGTATTCACAGCCGTGCGCGCCGCATCCCTCCACCACCGCTTCCGCGCCGGAGTTCCTGACCGCGAACCGCTCCCCCGCCGCGCCCGCCGCGAACAGGGCCCCGGAGGTGGCGCCGTACAGGCAGGTGTTTCCGATCAGGGCTTCTCCCGCGGCCCAGGCCGAGGGACGGACGATGACTTCAGCCCCCGACAGGCCCTTGCCGACATAGTCGTTCGCCTCGCCGTCCAGTTCGATACGCAGGCCCGCAACGCCCCAGGCGGCCAGCGACTGCCCCGCCGCCCCGCGCAGCTTCAATGTCAGGTGACCCGCCGGCAGGGTCGAACCGTAGCGGCGGACGATATGCGATGAAATCCGGGCGCCGATGGCCCTCTGGGTATTGGCCACGGCATAGGTCAGCGACATCTTTTCGCGCTGGTCCAGGAAGCCCGCCGCGTCCTCGACGATCCGCGCGTCCAGCGTGTCAGGCACGGCGTTCCAGGGCGGCTCGGCGCAGCGCGTCTCGCCCTCCCCGACCCGGACGAGCAGCGGGTTCAGATCGAGGTCGTCCAGATGGGCGTCGCCGCGCGACACCTGGCGAAGAAGGTCGGTGCGGCCCACCGCTTCATCGAGGGACCGCAGGCCCAGGGAGGCGAGCACCTCGCGGGTCTCCTCGGCGATGAAGCTGAACAGGTTGACCACCTTCTCCGGCGTCCCGGTGAACATGGCGCGCAGTCGTTCGTCCTGGACGCAGACCCCGACCGGACAGGTGTTGGAATGACACTGACGCACCATCAGGCAGCCGACGGCGATCAGGCTGGCCGTGCCGATGCCGAACTCCTCGGCCCCCAGCATGGCGGCGATGACGATGTCCCGGCCGGTCCGAAGACCGCCGTCGGTGCGCAGCCGGACACGGCCGCGCAGACCGTTCAGGCTCAGCACCTGATGCGCCTCGGACAGACCCAACTCCCAGGGCAGTCCCGCATGTTTGATCGACCCGAGCGCCGAGGCGCCCGTGCCGCCGTTGTGGCCGGCGATCAGGATCACGTCCGCCTTGGCCTTGGCCACGCCCGCCGCGACCGCGCCGATGCCCGACTGGGCCACCAGCTTGACCGTCACCCGCGCGTCCGGATTGACCTGTTTCAGGTCGTAGATCAGTTGGGCCAGGTCCTCGATCGAATAGATGTCATGATGCGGCGGCGGGCTGATCAGGCCGACGCCCGGCGTCGAATGGCGCATCCGGGCGATGAATTCGGTGACCTTGAAACCGGGAATCTGGCCGCCCTCGCCGGGCTTGGCGCCCTGGGCCACCTTGATCTCGATCTCGCGGCACTGGTTCAGATATTCGGCGGTGACGCCGAACCGGCCGGATGCGATCTGTTTGACCGCGCTGTTGGCGTTGTCGCCGTTGGGGCGCGGCGCATAGCGCTCGGGGTCTTCTCCGCCCTCGCCGGAGACGGACCGCGCGCCGATGCGGTTCATGGCGATGTTCAGCGTCTCGTGCGCCTCGGGAGACAGGGCGCCCAGCGACATTCCGGGCGTAACGAACCGGCGGCGGATATCGTTGACGCTCTCTACCTCGTCGACGGCGACCGGAACGGCGTCCCGGAAATCGAGCAGGTCCCGGAGCGCGGTTGACGGCAGTTCACGCGCCCGGCGGCTGTAGGCCTTGTATCGCCCGTAGTCGCCGCGCGTGGTGGCGTCCTGCAAACGGTGGATCAGTTCCGCGTCCCAGCCGTGGGTTTCCTCGCCCGCCCGGATGCGATGCGCGCCGCCGATGCGCAGCGCCGGGCGCCAGGCCTCGAAGCCCCGCGCCGTCTTGCGGGTGACCTGGGCCTCGATCCCGGCCAGGCCGATGCCCGAGATGCGCGAGGTCATGCCCGGGAAGAATTCGGCCACGAGCGCGCGGCTCAGCCCCAGCGCCTCGAATTCGCACGCCCCGCGATAGGCCGAGATGACCGAGATGCCCTTCTTGGCGAGAATCTTCATCAGCCCGGCCTCGACCGCGGCCTTGTGGTTCAGGCAGGCGTCGCGAAGCGTCAGTCCCGGATAACGCCCGCCGGCCAGCCGCTCGAGGAAGGTCTCCTGGGCCAGCCAGCCGTTGACCGCCGTCGCCCCGCATCCGACCAGGACCGCGAATGTGTGGGCGTCGATCGCCTCGGCCGCGCGCACCACCAGCGAGCAGAAGGTGCGCAACCCTTCGTCGACCAGCCGGCCGTGCACGGCGGCCGTGGCCAGGATCATGGGGATCAGCGGCCGCCCCTCCCCCATCCGTTCGTCGGTCAGCACGATCAGGCCCGCGCCGCTCTTAGCCGCCGCCACCGCCTCGTCGCGGATGCGGTCCAGCGCCTGTTTCAGGGCGCCGTCCCCGGCAGGGAAGGTGCAGTCGATGACCGTCGTCGCCCCGGCTCCGACCACTTCCAGCATCCGCTCGTACATGCCCGTCGTGAGCACCGGGCTGTCCAGAACGAAGACCTGCGTCTGGGTCTCGTCCTGGGCGAGGATATTGCCGAGGTTCTTGAACCGCGTCCGCAGGCTCATCGCCCCCGCTTCACGCAGCGAGTCGATCGGCGGGTTGGTGACCTGGGCGAAGGCCTGGCGGAAATAGTGGGCGAAGGGCCGATCCTGATGCGACAGGACGGCGGGCGGCGTATCGTCGCCCATGGAGGCGACCGCCTCCTTGCCCTCTCCGGCCATCGGATCCAGCAGTGTGTCGATGTCCTCCTGGGTCCAGCCGACGGCGGCCTGGAAGCGGGTCAGCCCCTCGCCCGACAGCCGGCGCGGCTCGGGTCCCGGACCGATCATCGGCTCGAGTTCGACCATGTTCGACAGCCACTGGCGGTACGGCAGGGCCGCCGCCAGCCGGTCGACGGTCCGGGTCTCGTCGTAGAGAACGCCGGCCTCCAGATCGACGGAGATCATCCGCCCGCCGCCGATGTGCAGTCGGCGCTTGATCCGGTCGTCGGCGACGCCCGTCATTCCGACTTCGGAGCCGCAGATCAGCAGGCCGTCCACCGTCTCGGCCACCCGCAGCGGGCGCAGGCCGTTGCGGTCCTTGCCCGCGACCACCCAGCGGCCGTCGGTGGCGCAGATCGCGGCCGGCCCGTCCCATGGCTCCATCACCGCGTTGCAGTAGGCGTAGAGGGCCCGATGATCGTCGCTGATCACGCCCTCGATCGGCGCCTCGGGAATGAGCAGGGCCTTGACCATGGGGGCGGGCCGTCCGGCGCGGACCAGAACCTCGAACACATTGTCCAGCGCCGCCGAGTCCGACCCCCCCGCCTGGATCACCGGCTTGACCGTCGCGTCGTCGGCGCCGAAGGCCTCGGCCGTCATGCGGATCTCGTGACTGCGCATCCAGCCGGCGTTGCCGCGCAGGGTGTTGATCTCGCCGTTGTGGGCCAGCATCCGGAACGGCTGGGCCAGCCGCCATTCGGGGAAGGTGTTGGTCGAATATCGCTGATGGAACAGGGCCACATTGGCCTCGACCCGCGGGTCGTTCAGGTCCGGATAGAAGTCCGCCAGCGCCTGGGCCAGCATCATCCCCTTGTAGATGACCGACCGCGCCGACAGCGAGCAGACATAGAAATGCTGCAGCCCCGCCGCCGTCGCCCGCGCCTCGATCCGGCGGCGCAGCAGGTACAGGGCCCGCTCCAGTTCCTCGCCGTCCAGACCCTCGGGCGCGCTGAGCATGATCTGCTCGATCTCCGGCCGGGTCGCGGCGGCGCGCTGGCCCAGCACGGAGACATGGGTCGGCACCTGACGCCAGCCGTACAGCCAGAAGCCGGCCGCCATCACCTCGCGCTCGACGATGGTCCGGGCCCGCTCCTGGGCGGCCAGATCGACGCGCGGCAGGAAGATCATGCCCACGGCGATGGGTCCCCGCCGCGGCTCATGCCCGGCGTCGCGCACCTGGCTCTCGAAGAAGGCGCGCGGCAAGCCGATCAGGATGCCGGCCCCGTCGCCGGACTTGCCGTCGGCGTCAACCGCGCCCCGGTGCCAGACGGCCTTCAACGCCTTCAGCGCCAGATCGACGACTTCGCGACGCGGCTTGCCGTCGATGGCGGCGACCAGACCGACCCCGCAGGCGTCACGTTCGGACGCGGGATCATAGGCGTGGCCGTCGATCAGCCGCTGGCGGGCCGCCAGGTATTGTTCGGGATCGAAGGTCATGCCGCCGCCCTCTGGCGGCTGGTCAACCAGGCGTCGATCTCGGCCGCCGCGTCCTGTCCGTCCCGCACCGCCCACACCACCAACGAGGCCCCGCGGACGATGTCGCCGGCGGCGAACACGCCTTCGAGGGTCGTCGCCTTCGTATGGCCCGCGGTGCGGATCGTCCGCCATTCGGTCAGGGCCAGATCGGGCTCGGAGAACAGGTCCGGCATGTCCTCGGGATCGAAGCCCAGGGCCTCGATCACCAGATCGGCGGCGAGGTCGAACTCGCCGCCCGGAACCGGCTCGACGCTCCAGCGGCCATCGACCGACTGCGCCGCCAGCGCCATCCGCTGGGCCCGCACGCCGGTCACCCGCTCGGCCTCGCCCAGCACGGCGCGCGGCGCGGCCAGCCATTCGAAGACCACGCCCTCCTCCTCGGCGTTGGCGACCTCGCGCGCGCTGCCCGGCATATTGTCCCGGTCGCGGCGATACAGGCAGGTCACCGAGACCGCGCCCTGCCGTACGGCGGTGCGCACGCAGTCCATGGCCGTATCACCGCCGCCGATCACCACCACCCGCTTGCCCGAGGCGTTCAGGACCCCGCCGTCAAAGGCCGGCACGGCGTCGCCGAACCCCTTCCGGTTGGAGGCGATCAGATAGTCGAGCGCCGCGACCACGCCGTCAGACCCGCACCCGGGCGCCGTCAGCCGCCGCGCCTGATAGACGCCCGTCGCCACCAGCACCGCATCATGGGCCGCCCGCACCTCGGCGAACGGCAGATCTCCGCCGACGTCCACGCCCAGCCGGAACTCGACGCCGCCATCGGCCAATCGGTCCAGCCGTCGCCGGACCACGTGCTTCTCCAGCTTGAAGCCGGGAATGCCATAGGTGAGCAGGCCGCCCGCCCGGTCGTGGCGGTCGTAGACGGTCACCGCATAGCCGGCCGACCGCAGCCGGTCCGCAGCGGCCATCCCGGCCGGTCCCGCGCCGACGATTCCGACGGAGGTCCCGCGCTCGATCCGCGGCCGGATCGGATCGACCCAGCCGTTCTCGAAGGCCATGTCGCCCAGCCAGCGTTCGACCGAGCCGATGGTCACCGTTTCCCAGCCCGCCTGCTCCAGGGTGCAACTGCCTTCGCACAGCCGGTCCTGCGGACAGATGCGGCCGCAGATCTCCGGCAGGGTCGAGGTGGCTTCGGCCTGTCGCCAGGCCTCTTCGGCCCGGCCTTCTGCAGCCAGCTTCAGCCAGTCGGGGATGTTGTTCTGCAGCGGGCAGCCGGTCTGGCAGAAGGGCACGCCGCACTGGGCGCAACGGCTCGACTGGCCCGCCCCGGCGACGGGGGTGAAGTCCGCATAGATCTCGTCGAATCCGCGCACCCGGTCGGCGGCTCCGGCCTTGGCCGGGCCGGTCCTCGGAGTCACGACAAAGGTCTGGTTCACGGACGCCACATCGATCCCTTCGCTATCGCACAGGGCTTAGGGTCAGGAACGAGATGTGGCAACTTCCGTGCAACATATGCAGCAGAAGCCCCCGCGGGTGCAAAAATATGCCGGTCAGGCGCCGAAAATCATAACGCCTGACCGGTCTGGTTTGTGCGGCGCATTCAGAAGAGGACCTTGATTCCGGCCACGCCGCGCGAGTCGGACAACGGGCCGTCCACGTCAGTGTCGTAGTACCGGACATCAATCGCCACGTGTTCGGTGACGGCGTAGCCGGCCCCGAGATTCCACGTCGCATAGTCGTCGTTCACGTCCAGCCACTGATGGCCGACCGCGCCCGATACGGTCCATTTTTCGGCCGGCGTGAAGGCGACGCTGCCTTCGGCGTAAGTCGCTTCCTCGTCCAGGCCGAAGAAGTCCGGCGACCAGTAGAGCGCCGCCCCGAACGTCGCCGGCCCCACGGCGCGCGACGCCGCGGCCTTGAACTCCAGGAAGTCGTAGTCGGCGCCGTCCGGCGCGTTGACATAGCCATAGCCGATCGCTCCCACGTCGAAAGCGAAGCCCCCGGCCTCGCCGCGGAAGCCGCCGTAGAGGTCCACCTCGGCGTCGGTGTCATCGCCGAAATCGACGCTGGACGCCCAGGCCCCGACGTAGAAGGCGCCGATCGTGACGTCCACGCCGCCCTGGATGGCGGGCTCTTCGTCCGTCTGGCTGAAGCCGCGGAAGACATAGTCGCTGACCACCCCGACGTTCCAGGCCGCCTCGGGCGCGGACTGGGCGGCGGCGGCCCCGGCGGTCAGCAGGGCGGCCGCAGCGACCGCGCAGGCGAAAGCTGATCTCATCATCGTATCCCCTTGTTATCGATGGCTGTTCGAGACTCACGCCTACTGGGCGACGGCGCGGAGGGGAGGCTTCGCGCCGGCTGTGGTTCGGTCAGACCCCCTCCATCACCTCGCCGTGCAGATGCCCGTCCAGACCTTCGACCTCCTGCATGGCGGAGACCCGAAGACCGGTCGTGAACTTGCAGACGATGAGGATCAGGAAGGTGACGACGGCGCTCCAGCCGATCGTCACGCCCAGACCCCAGAGCTGTTTGGCGACCGTCGCGCCCTCCGCCACGCCGTTGACGGCGGCCGAGGCGAAGACGCCGGTCAGAACCGCGCCCAGGATGCCGCCGGCGCCGTGGATGCCGAAGGCGTCCAGGCTGTCGTCATAGCGCAGCAATTTCTTGATCCAGACCGAGGCCGCGTAGCAGACCGGGCCCGAGGCCAGCCCGATGATCACCGCCCCTTTCGGATCGACCAGACCCGCAGCGGGCGTGATGGCGACCAGGCCGGCGATCAGGCCCGAAAGCACGCCGATCAGCGACGGCTTCCGCTTCTCCATGATCTCGACGATCTTCCAGGTCAGGGAGCCGGCCATGGCGGCCAGGATGGTGTTCAGAATGGCGACCGAGGCGATCGAGTCCGCGGTCCAGGCCGAGCCGGCGTTGAAGCCGATCCAGCCGACCAGCAGCAGCGAGGCGCCGATCATGGTCAGCACCGGATTGTGGGCGACGATGCTCTCCTTGCCGTAGCCCTTCCGCGCGCCGAGGAAGATGGCGCAGACCAGACCGGCCACGCCCGCGTTGACGTGCACCACGGCGCCGCCGGCGAAATCCAGCACGCCCGCGGCGCCCAGGAAGCCGCCGCCCCATACCCAGTGACAGATCGGGGCGTAGACCAGCAGTGTCCACAGGCCGGTGAACAGCAGCAGGCCCGAATATTTGATGCGTTCCGCGAACGCCCCCGCGATCAGCGCAGGGGTGATGATGGCGAAGGTCAGCTGATAGGCGATCCAGAGATATTCCGGCAGACCGGGCGTCAAACTGTGCGCCGTGGTCGGCGTCACGCCGTTCAGGAACAGCGACTGCAACGAGCCGATGTAGCTCTGCACCTCTTCGCCCGGGTAACCGCCGATCGGCTGGCCCACGCCGAACGACAGGCTGTAGCCCGCTATGAACCAGGCCAGGGTGACCACCGAGGCCACGCCCAGCGACTGGGTGATTGTGGCGATGACGTTCTTGCGCCGGACCATGCCGCCGTAGAACAGGGCCAGACCCGGCAGGGTCATCAGCAGGACCAGGGCGGTCGATGTCAGGATCCAGCCCGTCGCCGCGCCGTCGAGGGCGAGCGTCGTCTGGTGCGCCAGAAGCGCGGCAGGCGGAGCGGCCGGCGCGGCGGCTGAAGCCGCGCCGGTCAGTCCGCTCGCCGTAAGGGTCAGAGCCGCCGCAAGTCCGATACGAAGTCGAGTCATGGGATCCCCCGGGCCAGCATTACGCATGTGCGAAATGTTTACCGCATTTGCGAAATAGACAAGTGGGCGCACGGCGTTTTATGGGACTTTTTTGCGGATTGTCCGGGAACTCTTCTTAATTCTGCAACTTGCTGCCCTTTCTTGGCGGCATTCCGCGGTCGAATTGCCGCTCTCGACCCCACGGAGGCCCTCGCTGTTGCAGCATTTCCCCCGCGCGACCGGCGCCCGGTTTGGTGAATCCCGGTGGGAAAGGCCGATCCGCTGCGAGTTGTGGTAACCGGTGTCTGGTCAGCCGCTGGTCAGGATCGCCTCATGCGCACTCAGGGACACGCCCGTCCGTCGCGGTTCGCGAACCCTCGACTCGCCGCGCGATCCAGCGCCGGAACCCCTGTTCGCGTCTCCAGGAGGGTCGCGGAATGACCCGGGCGCTGACGCTGACTCCGGCAGACGATGTGGCGATCGCGCTCGAACCGCTCGAACCGGGCGCTGTAATCGAGAGCCTGGACCTGCGGGCGGTCGACGCCATACCGGCCGGCCACAAGATCGCCCGTCATGCCATCGCCGCCGGAACCGTGGTGCGCAAATACGGGCAGGTCATCGGCGAAGCGGTCAGCGACATCGCCGCCGGCGCCCACGTCCACGTCCATAATCTGGCGATGAGCGAAGCCCGCGCAGACGCCTCGATCGGGGCGGACGCGCAGCCCGCAGCCGGTCTCCACGGGGCGACCTTCGAAGGCTTCGTCCGCCCGGATGGAACGGTCGGCACGCGCAACTACATCGGCGTCCTGACCAGCGTGAACTGTTCGGCGACCGTCGCCCGCCGGATCGCGGACGCCTTCCCCGACTCAGCCCTGCCCCAAGGGGTCGACGGCGTCGTGGCCTTCACCCATCAGGGCGGTTGCGGGGGTTCGTCCCTGAGCGTGGACACGGCCGTCCTGCAGCGGACCATGGCCGGCTACGCCCGCCATCCGAATTTCGCGGCCGTCCTCGTCGTCGGCCTGGGTTGCGAGGCGAACCAGATCCCGGACTGGCTGGCCAGGGAAGGCCTTGCACCCTCCCCCGGCCTGCGCACCCTGACCATCCAGGAAGCCGGCGGCACCCGCCGGGCCATCGAGGCCGGCGTGGCTATCGTCCGCGAGATGATCGCCGACGCTGCGGCGGCGCGCCGCCAGCGGGTGTCCGCCGCTCACCTGACCGTCGGCCTGCAGTGCGGCGGGTCGGACGGCTGGTCCGGAGTCACAGCCAATCCCGCGCTCGGCGCCGCCGTCGACCTGCTGGTCGCCCACGGCGGCCGGGCCATGCTGTCCGAAACGCCGGAGATCTGGGGCGCCGAACACCTTCTGTTGCGGCGGGCGACGTCGCCCGAGGTCGCAGACAGGTTGCTGGCCCGGCTGGACTGGTGGCGGGCCTATGCCGACCGGCACGACATGGCGCTGAACAACAACCCCTCGCCCGGCAATCTCGCCGGCGGCCTGACGACCATTCTCGAAAAATCCCTCGGCGCCGTGGCCAAGGCGGGAGGCACGCCGCTCAACGACGTGATCGGCTACGCCGAGCCCGTGACCGCGCGGGGCCTCAGCTTCATGGACAGCCCCGGCTACGATCCCTGCTCGGCGACCGGCCAGATCGCCTCGGGCGCCAATCTTCTGGCCTTCACCACGGGACGCGGTTCGGTGTTCGGGGCCAAGCCGGCGCCGTCGATCAAACTGGCCTCCAACGCCCGCGTGGCGAGCTGGATGGACGAGGACATCGACATCGACGCCTCGCCGGTCCTGGACGGCGTCTCATTGGCCGCCATGGGCGAGATCATCTTCGCCCGCATGCTGGCCGTCGCCTCGGGCGAACCGTCGAAGTCGGAAACGCTCGGAATCGGCGACAACGAATTCGTCCCCTGGCAGGTTGGAGGCTACCTTTAGGCTGCGCACGAACAGGCATTGACACCGGTTACCATGCGTCCGCATTCTGCGGTCTGACGTCGCCGACAACCGCCCGGAAACAGGACGGACCGGCAGGAAACGAACGGGACGAGGGATCATGAGCAACGTTGCAGGCGCGACTGCGAACCAGCCCGCGCCCGCGGGCAAGTACCGCTGGGTGGTGGTGTGGCTGCTGTTCGCCGCCATGGTCATCAACTACGTCGACCGTCAGGCGCTGGGCGTGCTCAAGCCCACGCTGATGGCCGAGTTCAGTTGGACCGAGACCAACTATGCCGACATCGTCTTCTGGTTCCAGTTCGCCTACGCCATCTCCTACCTGTTGTGGGGCCGGATCGTCGACAAGATCGGGGCCCGATGGGGCTTCGGCATCGCCTTCATCCTCTGGCAGATCGCCTTCATCGCCCACGCCGGCATCCGCAGTCTGAACACCGCCATCTTCGCCCGTCTGGCGCTGGGCGTGGGTGAAGGCGGCGGCTTCCCGGCGGGCATCAAGGCCGTGACCGAGTGGTTCCCCAAGAAGGAACGCGCGTTCGCTGTCGGCCTGTTCAACGCCGGCACCAACATCGGCGCCATCGTCACCCCGCTGATCATTCCGTTCATCGCCTCGATCTGGCTGGGCACGGTCGAGGAGCCCAATTGGCGCATGGCCCTGATCATCGTCGGCGCGCTCGGCTTCCTGTGGGTGCCCGTCTGGTTCTGGGTCTACAAGCGGCCCAGCGAGCACAAGAAGGTCACCCCCGAAGAGCTGGCCTATATCGCCCAGGACGCGCCCGACCCCGCGCACAAGATCGGCTGGCTGAAGCTGCTGACCGTCAAGGAGACCTGGGCCTATGCGCTGGGCAAATTCCTGATCGACCCGATCTGGTGGTTCTTCCTGTTCTGGCTGCCAGGCTTCCTGGGCACCCAGTACGACCTCAACCTTCTGACCTTCGGCCCGCCGCTGATCGCCATCTATCTGCTCAGCGACGTCGGTTCGATCGGCGGAGGATGGCTGTCCAGCCAGTTCCTCAAGCGCGGCATGAGCCTGAACGCCGCACGCAAGCTGACCATGTTGATCTGCGCCCTGGCCGTCATCCCCGTGGCCTTCGCGGGCATGGCCTCCAACGTCTGGACCGCGGTCCTGATCATCGGCATCGCCACGGCCGCCCACCAGGGCTTCTCGGCCAACCTCTACGCCATGCCGGGCGACGTCTTCCCGCGCTCGGCGGTGGGCTCGGTGGTGGGCATCGGCGGCATGATCGGCGGCTTCGGCGGCATGGCCATGGCCAAATACGCCGGCTACGTCCTGGACAAGATCGGCAGCTACACGCCCATCTTCGTGGTCGCGGCCTCGGCCTATCTGATCGCCCTGTTCGTCATCCACCTGCTGTCGCCGCGCTACGAGCCGGCCAAGGTCTGATCCTGCCCCTGAGGTCGTCCGCCTGAGCGCGGGCGACCTCAACCCGGCGGCCTTCCGTCACGTAACCCTATGAATAATCAGGTGCCCGACGCGCACGCTGCGTTGTAGGCTGGTCGCAGTCCCATCGTGGAGCGATCTCCCATGCCGTCCCTGAAGCCCTCGTATCCGCTTTATCTGGCCAATGAGGCGCTGACCCCCAATCAGGATCTCGCGGTCACGGACAAATACTCCGGCGAGGTGGCGACGCGGGTGGCCATGGCCGACGCCGCGACCATCGACAGGGCCATCGGCGCGGCGGTCGAGGCGGTCCGGCCCATGGCCGAGATGGCGGCCTATGAGCGGCAGGCGGTCCTCGCCCACTGCGTGACGCGGTTCCAGGAACGGGCCGACGAACTGGCCTATGCCCTGTGCATCGAGGCCGGAAAGCCGATCAAGGATTCCCGCGGCGAGGTCAGCCGGCTGATCGACACCTTCCGCATCGCGGCCGAGGAATCCGTGCGCATGACCGGCGAGGTCCAGCCGCTGGATATCTCCGCCCGGGCAAAAGGGTATCAGGGCATGTGGAAGCGCGTGCCGATCGGCCCCTGTTCCTTCATCTCGCCGTTCAACTTCCCGCTCAACCTCGCGGCCCACAAGATCGCCCCCGCCCTGGCGGTGGGCTGCCCGTTCGTGATGAAACCGGCCTCGCGCACGCCGCTGGGCGCGCTGATCATCGGCGAGGTTCTGGCCGAAACCGATCTGCCCAAGGGCGCCTTCTCGATCCTGCCCGCCACCCGCGACGGCGCGGACCTGTTCACCACCGACGACCGCTTGAAGCTGCTGTCGTTCACCGGCTCGCCGGAAGTGGGCTGGGCGCTCAAGGCGAAGTCCGGAAAGAAGAAGGTGGTGCTGGAGCTCGGCGGAAACGCCGCCGTGATCGTCGACCGGGACGCCGATCTGCACGACGCCACCGACCGGATCATCTTCGGCGCCTTCTACCAGTCGGGCCAGTCCTGCATCGGGGTGCAGCGCATCCTGATCCACGACGACATCTATGACGCCCTGCGCGACCGGCTGGTCGCGAAGACCCGCTCGCTGGTCTCGGGCGACCCGCAGGACGAAAACGTCTTCATCGGTCCCATGATCGACGAGGGCGAAGCCCGCCGACTGGAGGACTGGATCACCGAGGCCACCGCCGCGGGCGCGACGCTTCTGTGCGGGGGGCGCCGCGAAGGCGCGATGCTGGAGGCGACCCTGCTGGAAGGCGTCGGACGCGGTCTGAAGATCCGCGAGGAGGAAGCGTTCGGCCCGGTGGCGATCCTGTCCCGCTTCTCCGATTTCGAGGCGGCGCTGGAAGAGGTCAATGACAGCCGCTTCGGCCTGCAGGCGGGCCTCTTCACCCGCGACATCCACAAGGCCATGCGGGCCTGGGAGGTGCTGGAAGTCGGCGGGGTTCTGATCGGCGACGTGCCCAGCTATCGCGTCGACAACATGCCCTACGGCGGGGTGAAGGACTCCGGACTGGGCCGCGAGGGCGTGCGGTTCGCCATGGAGGACATGACCGAGATCCGCAATCTGGTGATCCGGAAGCATCCGACGGCCTGACCCCCCGACGCCGAAACGCCCCGGCGCCGGACTGCGCCCTACCGGGGAAAGGCCTGATTGCCCGCCCTGCCCGCCCGCCTATCGTCAGGGCAGGAAAACGAGGGGGCCGTCATGCGCATCCACCAAATTCTGTGCGGGGCCGCGGCGGCTTCCCTGCTGGCCTTTTCCGCCTCGGCCCAGGAAGGCCAGGCCGCGGAGGCGCAGGGCGGGCAGTACGCAGAGGCCCTGACCCGGATCGTCGCCGACGCCAGGGCCGGGACCTGTTCCGAACTCATGTCCGCCGGGGTTCAGCTGGCGTGCCAGCGTCGCATCGACCAGATCGCGCTCACGCTTGAGCGCTTCGGGGACGTGCAGAAGATCACTCTCCTCAAGGCGGAAGATCGGGGCGGCGTCCTCTACGAGACCTACGAGCTCGGCTTCGTCGACGGGTTTACGATGACCTGGATAATCGGCGGACTGTACGACGGGCAGTTCAGCACCGCCTACAGCGAGGACGGCTGACGGCGGTCGGAGGCGCTCCCGGGGAGGCAGGTCGCCATGGACGGACTCACGGCCTTCATCAACGACGCGCCGCTCCTCCTCATCGCGGGACTGCTGTTTCTCGCCCAATGCCTGATGAGGGAGGTCGGCGGCTGGATCCGGCGCCGCGTGTCGGCCGATGCCGGCGAGTCGGCCGAGGAAGTCTCCGACAAGGGATACCTCCTGTCAGGCGTGCTGGGCCTTCTTGCGCTTCTGATCGCTTTCACCTTCGGCCTCGCGGTGGACCGTTACGAGGGACGTCGTCACCTGGTGACGGAGGAAGCCAACGCCATCGGGACCGCCGAGATGCGGGTGCAACTGCTGCCTCCTCCGGACGGCGCCCGGCTGGCGGACATGTTGCGGGACTACGCCCGGACGCGCGCGGCCTATGGCCTGGCCGACACGACCGACAGGCCGTCCCTGGCCCGGTCCTCGGCGATTCAGCGCAGCGCATTGCAGACGGCGGCTCTCTCGTCCCTGGCTCCGGTATCGACCACCGCGCTGGCGGCGTTCGTGGGGGCGTCGATCAACGCCGTGCTCGACATCGGGGTCGAACGGGAGGCGATGAATGACGCGCGGGTGCCTCTGACCATCCTGAGGGCCCTCGTCCTCTACGCCCTGCTGACCGCGGCGATGCTCGGCTATGGGCTGACCGGAGCCCGGGCCCGCCACCGCGCAACGACGGTGATCCTGTTCACCCTGCTGAGCCTGGCCATCCTGCTGATCCTCGATCTCGACCGGCCGCAGGGCGGGACGATCCGCATCGACCAGACGCCGATGACCCAGCTCGTCGCGGGTTTTCCGCCCAAGGGACAGACAGCTCCGTAAACGCTCGGGCCCCGCCCCTCGGCACACGGCGCGCTGCTTCTAGGGGTCAAACCTGATGTCTGGCGCCGTGAACACCCGGATAGATGGCGTCTGTATTCGCGCGGAATCGCATCCGGGCGCGGCTGGTAGACAGAGGGGCAGGCATGACAGCGGCGAACGACAGCTTGATGCCGGCCACGATACAGGCGCCGTCCGACCGCCAGCGGATGTTCGCGCGCTATTTCACGGGGATGCTGATCGACCTGCTCGTCCTCGGACTGTTCGACGAATACTGGGACAAGGTTCACGTCGCGTCCTTCACCGTCATGGTGCTGGCCGCAGTGCTGCTTCAGATACTGCTGAAGGTGACGATCGCGATCGAGCATGTCGTGGCGGGCTTCTTCAAGGCTCGCCCGGGCGGGTTCATGAAGTTCATGCGCTTCTTCTGCGCCTGGCTGGTCCTGTTCGGCTCCAAATTCGTCATCCTGGAAGCGCTGGCGTTGGCCTTCGGCGACCAGGTGCATTTCTCGGGCGTCTTCCACGGGATCATCACCCTCATCGTGGTGGTCGTCGTCATGCTGGTGGTGGAGGAAGTCATCGTGCGCTTCTACCGCCGGCTCGGCCCGAAGGCCGATGGCCCCGCGGCGGCGTGACAGCGCCGGTCAACGCGCGGCCCTGCTGGGTCAGGGGCGAGCGAGGCTTGAGCCATGGATGACGCGGTAAAGGCCCCCGCCCCCCAACCGGAGCCGCCGGCGTCCGCGCCCCCTCCAGCGCCCCCGCCCTCGGACGAGCCGACGGCGCCTGCCAAACCGCCACGGGCGCCCATGAGCCCCTTGCGCAAGCTGACGGTGATCGTGCTCCTCACCGCCATGGTCATATTCGTCTACGGCCTCTTCGCCGATCGCTGGACGCCCTACACCGACCAGAGCGCCGTCCAGTCCAGCGTGATCATGATCGCCCCGGACGTGAGCGGCCGGGTCAACCACATCGGCGTTCGCGACAACCAGCTGGTCCGGACCGGGGACGTCCTGTTCACAATCGACAACGAACGATACGAGATCGCGGTCGAGGCCGCCCAGGCGCAACTCTCCACCGCCGGCCAGTCAGTCGGAGCCTCAACGGCCAGCGTGGTCGCCGCCGAGGCCCGGCTGGCCGCGTCCGAGGCGACCCTGGTCAACGCCAGGGTCCAGAGCGAACGGGTCTTCGAACTGGTCCGGCGCGGCGTCAGCAGCCCCAGCCGGGGCGACGACTCCCGCGCCAGCGTCCGCAATGCGATCGCAGATGTGGCGCGGAGCAGGGCCGAACTCGAGCAGGCCCGGCAAAGCCTTGGCCCGTCGGGCGCCGACAATCCCCAGATCCGTCAGGCACAGGCCGCGCTCAGCGCCGCCCGCCGGGATCTGGCCGATACCGTGGTGCGGGCGCCTTCAAACGGCAGGGTCACCAACCTTCAGCTCGCACCCGGCCGGTTCGCGGGCGCGGGTCAGGCGGTCATGACGTTCGTGGAGAACGACGCCGTCTGGATAGAGGCCGAGTTCAGGGAAAACTCCCTTGAGCACATCAAGGTCGGCGACCCCGTCGCCATCGTGCTCGATGTACGGCCGGGCCGGGTCTACCCCGGCAAGGTCGACAGCGTCGGCTGGGGCATCGACAATCGTGACACCGACCCCCAGACGGGGCTTCCCACGGTCAACAACGACAGCGGCTGGGTTCGCGATCCCCAGCGGTTCGTGGTGCGGATTCGTCTCGACCCCGAAAAGCGCCCCGGCGACGTGCGCGTCGGGTCGCAGGCCAGTGTCGTCGTCTACACCGGCGTAAACGGGCTGACGGACATCGTGGGGCGGATCTGGATCCGGCTCGTGTCGTGGCTCAGCTATCTGAACTGACATGACCGCCGCCCAGCCGAGCGATGCCGGAGCGTTGCGACCCCGCTTCTCGGCAACCGACCGCTTCATGCTGCGCATGGCCGTCGCGGGGACCCTGGGCTTCGCCATCGCCGTCTGGCTGGGCTGGCCGATCAGCTTCCTCGCGCCGATGCTGGCCGTGAAGATGATCCCGGCGATGCCGACGTTTCCAAACCCTATCCAGGCCGCGCTCCTGCCGGTCGTGATGTGGGTCGGCACGACCGCCTCGATGCTGCTTGTGTCCGTGCTGGGCGATGCGCCGCTTGTGCAGTTGATCGTCCTCACCCTGGTGATCTTCGCCACCTTCTACGCCAAGTGGCGGGGGGCTCCGGGCGTCGTCATCCTGCTCCTGCAGGTCGGATTCTGCGTCATTCCGCTCTTCGCGACGGTCTCGCTCGAGTTGGGCCATTTCGTCGCCGGGTTCCTGCAGCGGAACACGGTCGCAGCTGCGGCGACCATGTTGATCAGTCATCTGCTGGTGCCGGCGCTTCCGCCCGCGCCCCAGGAAGCCCCTCCGCGCGCGGCGCCGCTGCGCCTTTCACCGGCCTCTGCGGCGCGGGTCGCCCTTGCCGACGTCCTGGTGCTGGTCCCCCTGCTGGCCTACCTCCTACTGGGCTCGGCCATCCACAACTTCGTCATGGTGATGATGACGATCACCATTCTGAATGAGCTCGAACCGACCCGCACGCGCACCGCCGGCATGAACATGATCCTCGGCAATTCGATCGGCGGGCTGCTGGCGGTCGCGGCCCAGCAGGTCGTGCTCCTCGCGGACAACCTGTTCTTCTTCCTGTTGACCGTCTTCCTGACGACGCTGTGGTTCGCCCGCGGACTGACGCGCCCCGGTCCGTCCGCCGACCTGTACCGACTCGCGGCCGGCACCTTCATGCTGATCCTCGGCCTGGCGGTGACTCCCCTGCCCGGCGGGTCCGAGCAATCCTACCTCCTGCGCATCATCCATATCCTGGTCGCCGGGGTCTGGGCGGTCGTCGCCCTTGTCGTTGTGTCGCCCCTGCGCCGGGTCCAGCCCGGGCCGACGCCCCCCGCTCCCGCTCAGGGTTGAGGACCGAGTTCGCCCCGGTCCGGTGTTGCGGGTTTTCCCTGATGGCAACGCCTGTTCGTCACGGCGACATTGAGAGAGGTCCCCCAAGGGGGCAGACACCTTGCGGTATCTCAAGATGGACAGACCCTCCGCGTCACCGGCCAGCATCTCAGTCGCCGTGGTGGCGGCATTGCAGCTGCTCCTCTCCGCCTGCGCCACGCCGCAGCGGCTCGAGGCCGTGCCCAGCGCCGACACCGCGCGCGCCATAACCTCGATCCCCGACGCCCGTTTTTTCCCGGACAGGGATCCCGAGACCTTCGTGCGGATCATGGGAGCGGCCGTCGAGCGGGAGCGCGCGATCCGCGCGCAGCTGCCTGAAGGAACGCCCCTGCCGCCGGTTTCCTATCTGGCGGTGTCGGGCGGCGGCGGCGACGGAGCGTTCGGCGCGGGATTGCTGGTCGGCTGGACCGAGGCCGGGACGCGTCCGACCTTCAAATACGTCACGGGGATCAGCACCGGGGCCTTGATCGCGCCCTTCGCCTTCCTCGGGTCCGACTACGACCCGATCCTCCGGGAAACCTACACCCAGGTGACGGACGACAACATCTTCAAGAAGCGGGACATCACCGCCCTGATGTTCAGCGACGCCATGGCCGATACCGCGCCCATGGCGGAAATGGTCAGCCGTTATGTCACCCGCGAACTGCTCGACCGCATCGCCGCCGAATACGCCAAGGGGCGCATCCTCTTCATCGGCACGACCAATCTGGACGCCCGGGAAGCCGTCTACTGGAACATGGGCGCCATCGCCTCCAGCCAGGATCCGGCCGCGCTCGAGCTGTTCCGGCGCATCACCCTGGCCTCGGCCGCCATCCCCGGCGCCTTTCCTCCGATCATGATCGACGTCACGGTCGATGGTCAGCCCTATCAGGAGATGCACGTCGACGGCGGGGCCAGCCGTCAGGTCTTCCTGTATCCTCCCACGGTCCACGTCGGGGACCTGGCGAGACAGGCGGGGCTGGAGCGGGACCGGCACCTCTACATCATCCGCAACTCCCGTCTGGACCCCGACTGGGCCAGCGTGGATCGCCGGCTCATGAGCATCGTCAACCGGTCGGTGTCCGCCCTGATCCAGGCCCAGGGCGTGGGGGATCTCAATCGCATGTTCCTGTCGTCCCGACGCGACGGCATCGACTACAACCTGGCCTATATTCCGCGCGACTTCACCGTGGTGAAGAACAGCGAATTCGACAGCAGATACATGACCGCCCTTTTCGAACGGGGCCGCGCCATGGCCGCCGCCGGCTATGCCTGGGACAAATACCCGCCCGGCTATGCCCCGGAGGAAGCGGTCAGCGTCCCGTAGGTCCGCCTCCCCGGGGCGGCCGTTCCTGCATCGCATCCAGGCAAGAAAGATCGGACCCGGCATTGCCGGGTCCGATGCCAATCGCCGGCTTGTCGCCAGGCCTAGAAACTGACCCGGGCGAAAACCGACGGACCGCTGAAATTATAATCGATGTCGGCGTTGTAGTCGGTTTTCTCGACCTGGAGGTCGTAGGCGACATAGCGGTAGGCCACGCCGGCCGAGAACATCCGGGTGAACCGGTAGGACACCGACGCCTGGGCGTTGGTGATGCCGCCGCCGTATTCGTCGACTTCAAGGGACAGGAAGTCCACGCGTCCGTTCAGGATGACCTTCGGCGTGATCTCGTAGGTGCCGTACACCCCGATGGTCGGCATGGGCGCCAGGAAGTCCCGTCGTCTTGCAACGACCTGACGAACGGCGGGACCGACCTGGGCCTCGCCTTCCAGTTCGAGCGTGAAGTCCGTGGCGTGCAGCCCCAGGGAGGCGCCGAGCTCGCTCCGGTCGTTGTGAATGAACGAATAGCCGATGGTGGCGCGGTACACGTTCGACGCAATCTTGGAGTCGAGGCTCACCCCGATGGGATAGGTCGTGCCGTCGAATTCGATGGTCCGTTCCAGCGACTTGGACGCCTCGCGGTCCAGGGCGTAGAATTCGCCCGTAACGATCCACCGCGGGCTGAACCGCCATCCGCCGTAGATCGCCGGCAGGGTGTCGGTGTCCTCCATGCCGAGATCGCTCTCGGCGTCGATGTCCGTGCCGGGCTGGCCGGGACGGGACACGTTGATCTTGGTTTCAATGCCCGGAAAATAGGCGGACCCCTCAAGCCAGAATCGCTCGTCCAGCGCCTGTGCGCTGGCGGGTGCGGCGGCCAGGGACGCAACCCCCGCCACCGCCATGGCGGCCAGCAGCGCGCCGTTCCTCAGATGGTTTGACATGAGCCCTCCTGTAATTCGGAAGGCCAGTATTCGAGGCCTGCGGCACAGGTTCCATCGGGTTGAACCCTAGGGGGAACACGGTCGGCCCGCGAAGGCTGTCGCGGAAGACACACCCGCAAATGCCCGCGCTTCCAAGCTGTCCGCGCGGCGATCCCGAAACGATCTGGCTAAGGCCATTCGTGCGGCTGCCTACGGGCTGCGCCTGATGCCGTCGCGGGACGCTGCCCCCGTAGGATCGGCATCCGCCGCTGGTGGCGGGGCGACGTCATGAAGGCCTGCCCCTCGTGATGAGCTGTAGCGCGCCAATCGCTGCTGGCGTGACTCGTCCCTTGGATCGGGAGACCCGGATGACCATCGCCTCTCCGCCGATCGACGGCCCGTCGAGACCCCGCTTCGGCATCCTCCAGGTGATGCAGCTCAGCCTGCTGGCCCTGCTGGTCTTCGCCTGCGCGCGCGTCGTGCTGCCGTTCGCCAGCATCCTGGCATGGTCCGTCATACTGGCGGTGCTGCTCTATCCCCTGCACCTCTGGCTGGCCGGCCGCATCGGCAACACCTGGTCGGCCTGGCTCATCGGCATCGCGGGCGTGGTTCTGGCGGTCGCGCCGATGGTCCTGCTCACGGCCTCTCTGTCCTCGGCCATCTCCGGGCTCATCGCGGATCTGCAGAATCACACCCTGCCCCTGCCGCCCCCGCCTGCCGGGCTCGCCGAGGTGCCGGTTGTGGGCGCCAGAATGTTCGAGGCATGGGCCAGCGCTGCGGTGAATCTTCCAGCGACCCTCGCCGAGCATCGATCGGCCGTCCGTTCGTTCACAGCCTCGCTGGTGGCCTTCGCCGGAAAGATGGCGACGGCGGAGCTGGCCTTCATTCTCTCGTTCGTGATCGGGACCATTCTGATCGCCTATGGTGGAAGCGTCACCAGCTTCAGCCGGCGGCTCGCCCAGATCCTCACCCGCAGCGCAGACCAGGGCAGCCGCCTCGTGGCCCTTACGGTGTCAACGATCCGGGGCGTCGCCCTGGGCGTCGTGGGCGTTGCGGCGATACAGGCGGCGCTGCTCGGCGCCGGCTTCTTCCTGATCGGTCTGCCCGGCGCGATTCTTGTAACCCTGGTCGTGTTCCTGCTCGGAATCGTTCAGGTGCCGGCGGTCATCGTGAGCCTGCCTGTCATCGCCTATGTGTTCCTGAAGGAGCCGCTCACCCCGGCCCTGATTTTCGGCGCCTGGACCTTCGTCGCCGGCCTTAGCGACAACTTCCTCAAGCCGTTGCTGCTGGGCCGTGGTCTGGAGGTGCCCATGCCGGTGATCCTGATCGGCGTCATCGGCGGCATGATTGCGGACGGCCTTCTCGGCCTGTTCGTGGGCCCGGTCCTGCTGGCCGTCGCCTATGTGCTGTTCATGGACTGGTTCCGGCAACAGCAGGTCCCGCCGGCGCTGGTCGCGAACAATCCGCCGTCATGATCCTCAGCATCATCCTGGGGCTTCTGGCGATGTCCGCCTGTCTGGCCTTGCAGGCGTCGACCCTGACCTTTGCGGTGCGATACTTCGCATGGGCGGCAAAGCGCAGGCCGGCCGGATACACAGCGCGCAGCGACTTCTTCCAGTTGTCCACGATGATGGTCTGCCTGATGGTCGGCACCCTGATCCAGATTCTCATCTGGGCGCTGTTGTACCGCTCCATCGGAGCCTTCCAGGATTTCGAAACGGCCGCCTATTTCTCGGCCGTGACCTTCACGACCCTGGGGTATGGCGACGTCCTGCTTGAGGGTCGCTTTCGCTTTCTCGCGCCATTCCAGGGCGCCAGCGGAGTGATGATGTTCGCACTCTCGTCTGCCGCTCTTCTCGCGGCCGTCCAGCACGCCGTGACCCGGCGAGTGGAGAGCAAGCGGGCGGTCGGATCCATCAGCCCCACTGAAGAGCCCTGAAGGTCGACACCGGTTTCTATCGGGTGGCCAAGGTGGCCCCGCGCCTTCGGGGGGGCGCAAGCGCGGGGCCGTGTCTGCGGGTAGGTGGCCCGCTGAGCTCGACAAGTCCCAAGGCCTCTTGCTGAGCAGGCCCATCTAGAACGATTGGCGCCCTTCGGCCCATCGGGCTCAGGCCCTAGGTGTTCGTCAGACTGCACCGAGCCGTTCTCAACAAACCCGGAGTGCCCGGGACGCCCCGACGTAAGGAGGAGCCGGGAATTCCGGCCTGCGCCGGACCTGGATCAGGCCTGGATCAGGTTGTTCCTGATGGCGAAGCGAACGAACTGCCCGGCGGTCCGCACCCCCGCCTTTCGCATCGCCGACGCACGGTGGCTTTCGACCGTCTTGACCGCGATATCGAGCAGGTCCGCGACGTCCCTGTTGGATGCGCCCTCGGCGATCAGCTGGGCGATCTGCAGTTCTCTGGGGGTGAACGCCTCGAGGCTTGAACGCCTTCGATCGTTCACGGCCGCCTCCAGCAATATTTCGGCGACCACCGGCGAGAAGTAGGGCTTGCCGGTCGCCAGCGCGGTGAAGGCGGCCTCCAGAAGCGGACAGGTCTCCGTCTTGAGCAGATAGCCCCGTGCGCCGGCGACGAGGCAGTTGCTCACGGTTTCCTCGTCGGCCGCCATTGTGAATATGAGAACCCGAGTCGCCGGCAGGGCGCTGTGCAGCCGTCGGGTCAGCAGTATGCCGCCCAGCACCGGCAGCGAGACATCGAAGATCACAATGTCCGGGCGTTCCCGAAGGGCCATCTCCAGGGCCGACTGACCGTCCGCGGCCTCGCCGCAAACCTCCCAGCCGTCGTGTGCCTCGATGACGTGACGCACGCCGAGGCGCACGATTTCGTTTTCGTCCGCGATCAAAATTCGCAGCATGCGCCCTCCAGCCGGAGCGGTAGCGGGCAGCGTACGAACTCTTTGATGCGAAAAAATCAGGTCTAGGCCTGAATGGAGCGCGGCGACTCCCTAAGCTTGCATCGCGAAAACAGTCCGGCCGGGCATCAGTTAAGCGACAGAATCAAGACTTTGCCTGTTGTAGTAAATGGCCATAAATCATTCTGGATAGTCAAGTTACGGGGCCTCTCAGGGTTTCTACCCATAGAAAATGAGTGTTTTCTTTGGTGGGGTTTCTTCGGTTGTATGCTAGGGTTTCTTCAGAGTTGGATGGACTCTTGGGCTGGGGGGCTGGCAATGCTTCGGGTTCTGATTGCGGACGACCACGAGTTGATCCGGCGCGGCGTGAGGAACGTCGTGGAATGCCATCCGGGCTGGGAGGTCTGCGGCGAGGCTGACGACGGCCAGGCCGCGCTGGATCTCGCCATGAAGGAGCGGCCGGACGTTGTCGTTCTGGACGTCTCGCTGCCGACCATGAACGGCGTCGGGGTCACCCGCCGGCTGCACCAGGACCTCCCGAACACCAGCGTGCTTCTCTATACGATGCATGACGAGGACGACACGATCAGCGGCGGCCTCGGCGCCGGGGCGCGAGGCTATCTGCTCAAGACCGACAGCGCCGCGAACCTCGAGGCGGCCATTTCCTCACTGGGAGCGAGGCGCACCTATTTCTCGTCCGCGGTCTCGGAATTCCTGCTCGACGCGGCAGTCAACGACCGCAAGCGTTCGCGCCTGGAAAGCTTCACCATGCGCGAACTCGAGGTGGCGCAGCTGATCGCCGAGGGCAATTCCAACAAGCAGATCGCCCGCAAACTGGTGCGCAGCATCAAGACCGTGGAATGCCACCGCGCCGCGGCGATGCGAAAGGCCGGGGTACGCACGGCCGCTGAGTTCGTCCGCTTCGCGATCAAGCAGAACCTCATCCAGGCCTGACGCCGATCGGCCTGGCCCGAAGGCGCCGTGAGTCCGCCTCCCGGCCGTCGCGGCGCGGCACGCCCCGGCTGTGTCCGGTGCCGTTCTCCCAATCGCTCCGCGCCCGGGTACTGGGGCAAAATCCTTCGGGGTTTCGCCCGATTTGGTTTGGCCCCTGAAAGGTAGAGCCTCTCCAAGGGCCGCATTGCTGCGCGCCAATACAGCGTTGGAGATCACGGCATGAGATCGCTTCGTCTGACACTCGGCGCCGGCCTGGTGCTTGCGTTGGCAACCGCCGCCGCGCCCATGGCCGCGGCCCAGACAGCACCCCCGCCTGCGGAAGCCGCGCCATCGCCGCCCGAAGTGGCAGTTGAACCCGCGGCTCTCGAGACCCTCGAGCGCATGAGCGCCTACCTGAAAACCCTCACCACCTTCGAGATCGTCGCCCGCACCAGCCAGGATCTGGTCACCGCCGACGACCAGAAAATCCAGATTGACGGGATCAACCGGTATCTGGTCCGCCGTCCCGACGGTTTCCGGGTGGAAGTCGCTACCGATCACCGGGTGCGGCAGCTCATCTATGACGGCAAGCAGATGACGTTGTACGCGCCGGAACGCGGCGTCTATGCGACCGTCGATGCGCCGCCCACCGCGCGCGAAGCGCTGGACCTGGCGGAAGCCAGATACGGCCTCGCCATCCCTCTCCAGGACCTGTTCGCCTGGACCGACCTGAGCCAGCACACCCGTCCCGGACCCGAGACCGCTTCGGTGATCGGGGTAACCCGGATCGACGGCGTCGACTGCGATCACCTGGCGTTCCGGGAAGGCTCGGTCGACTGGCAGATCTGGATCCAGCGCGGCGACAAGCCCCTGCCGCGCAGGATCGTCATCATCGACCGCGCCCAGACCTCACTGCCCCGCTACGAGGGTCAGCTGACCTGGAACGAGCCTCCGCAGCTTACCGCGGACTCCTTCACCTTCACCCCGCCCAGCGGCGCCATGCCTATCGGCATCGCGACCGTCGAACCCCTGTGAGAAGCGTCATGAAAACCCGGAAGGTTGCCCAGGCCGCCGCGCTGATGATGGTCACCGTCATCGCCACGGTCGTGCCCACCATGGCCGAAGCCCAACGCCGCGGCGGCGGCGGCGGCGCCCGATCCAGCATCGGCGCCTCTTCGCGCGGAGGTTTCTCCGGCGGCGGCATGAGCGCCCGCTCCAGCGGGATGAGTTCACGCTCCAGCAGCATGGGCTCCCGTTCGGCCTCGGCGGGAAACCGGGCGTCGGCGTCGAACCGCAGCGCGGGAGCCAGCGATCGGTCGGCCGGCGCCGGCAACCGGGCCGCGACCGGGGACCGCGCAGGAAACCGGCCCTCGACCGGCGACCGCTCGGGCAACCGGACCTCCGGCGACCGCACCGGCAACCGGACCAACACCGGCGATCGCATAAACGGCGGCGACCGCATCAATGGCGGCGACCGGATCAACGGCGGCGACCGGATCAATAACAGCGGCAATCGCATCAACACCGGCGACATCAACATCGATGCTGACGGCGGCTGGGGCGATGGCGGCTGGGATTGGGATCACCCCATCGCCGGAGGCATCGCCGTCGGCGCGGCCATCGGCATCGGCGCCCGGATGTTCGCCCTGCCCTACGGCTGCTCGCCCTATTACGTGTCCTACTACTACTGCGGCGGCGTCTACTACCAACCCCAGTACGAGGGGGACACGGTGGTCTATGTCACGGTCGACGATCCGGCGACGACGACGACGGTGGTGCAGACGCCCTAGGCCGGTCCGGGGGTGGGGCCTTCCTCTGCTCGGGCGGGGGAAGGTCCAGAGGCGCGCGGGGCGGGGCTGACCGCTGTCATTCGGGACCCTGGTCATGATGAAACGCACCCGCGCCCTCGTCCCGTTCGCCGTGATGACCCTTGCGGCGGGGCTCGGCGCGCCGGCATGGGCGGATACGCTGAGGGAAGCCCTGGCGCTGGCGTACCAGACCAATCCGTCGCTGCTGTATCAGCGCGCCAACCAGCGGGCGCTGGACGAGCTGATCGTGCAGGCCCGGTCGGGTCTGCGGCCACGGGTGGATGTGTCGGTCGCCGGCGCCTATGCGAAGGTGGAATCCCCGCTGGGGTCGGAGGACAGCGACAGCGCGTCGGTCAGCATCGGGCTGTCGCAGATCCTGTACTCCGGCGGCCGGATCTCCCACGCGATCACGGCGGCCGAAGCGACGATCATGGCCGGACGGGAAGGCCTGCGGGATATCGAGCAGCAGGTCCTGGCGTCGGTCATCCAGGCCTATGCCGATGTCGTTCGCGACACGGAGATACTGCGCATCCGCCGGGACAACGTCGTGGTTCTGCGCCGGCAGCTGTACGACACCACGTCACGGTTCGAGGTCGGAGAGATCACCCGCACCGACGTCGCCCAGTCCGAGGCCCGCCTGAGCCAGGCCGAGACCGATTTCACGGACGCACAGGGACAGCTGGGCATATCCCGCGCGGCCTACGCCTCGGTCGTGGGCCAGACGCCGGGCGATCTGGAACCCATGCCGCCGCTGCCCGGGATTCCGACTGACTTCGATCAGGCGCTGGATATCGCCAACCTGGACAATCCCGGCATCCGCGCCGCGGGCTATCAGCTGCAGGCGGCGGAGGCCGCGGTCGCGGCGGCCAAGTCCGAAAACATGCCGTCGGCCCGACTGACCGCATCGTACGGCGGCTCGAACGACGACTTCGACCAGCTGGGCGACATCATCGACAACACCCAGTTCCTGGCCGGCGCGACCCTGTCGGTGCCCCTGTCGACCGGGGGCCTGAACGGCTCGCGGATCGCCGAGGCCTACGAGCGCGCCAACGCGGCCCAGATCAATGTGGAACGCGAGCGTCGCAACACGCTGCAGGCGGTCAGTTCGGCCTATGCCCAGGCTCTGTCCGCCCGGGCGGCCCTGGGCACCGGCCGGGAGTCGGTGCGGGCGGGAACCGTCGCGGTCGCGGGCGTGCGGGACGAGGCGGACGTCGGCCTGCGCACCACCCTGGATGTGCTCAACCAGGAGCTGGAACTGCGCAACGCCGAGATCGGCCTGGTCAGCGCCCAGCGCAACGAATACGTGGCCCAGGCGAACCTGCTGGCCGCCATGGGGCGGCTGGAGGGGCCCGATCTCGATCCTGAACTGATCCCCTACGACCCCGCCGCCAACTATGAGCGGATCCGCGATCGGGGAGCCCTGCCCTGGGACGGGGCCGTGGAGTCGCTCGATCGCCTGGCCGCTCCACGCGTCGTACCGGCGGAGGATGCGCCGGACGCGCCGATCGATCGGCGGCTCAAGTCGGAAACCCCGGGCAGCGATCCCCGGAATTGAGGCGTCCGCGCGCGGCCTCGAAGCCTTGCCGCGACCCGACCCGGAATTGCAAAGGGGAGGCCAGCCGTCAGGCTCGCCTCCCCCTCACGGCTCCCGACCTTCGTCCGGAGCGGGTGGGTGGACGTGGGGTTCAGGGGCGCCGGGCCGAGGCGCTGACCGCGAGCGTCACGGTCACGCGACGAGCCTCGGCGTCGTTCTGCGGGACGTCCGGGTCGTGCGCCACGGGCGCCGAACCCAGGGCGGCGGGCAGAAGGAATTTGTCAGGCGTGATGCCGGCGGACCGTTCCAGATACCGGATGACGGCCTGCGCCCGCCGCTGGCTGAGCCGCTCGTTGGCCGCGGCGTTGCCCGTCGGATCCGCGCGACCGACGACGGCAAACCGGTAGGCGGTGTTGAGCCCGCGCGCCTGGGCCGCGATCGCGTCGAGACTGGCCTTGGCCTCATCGGTCAGGGCTGAGCTGCCCAGCGCGAAGAAGACCTTGGTCCGGCCCGCCTGGACAAGCTGTCCCACGTTGTCGATGCGTTCCGCGTTTTCGGCGACGCGCGCCTCGGTGCCGACCAGCCCGCCGGCGATCGCCCGGGCGGTGCGAAGGTCGCCTTCCTTGAAGATGACTTCGGCGGCGGTGACGCCGGCGCCGTCCTGCACGCCCTCGACCGATACGGTGAGGCCCGGGATGAGATCGGCGGCGGGATGATCCTCGCCGCGGACATTCAGCACCCCGGTGGTGCCGCGAATTCTGGTGGAGCTGGTCAGATTCACCCGGTGATCGCCCTCGGCGTTCCGGATGACGACGGTCGATCCCTCGTTCGCCGTGATCACGCCGCCGACTTCCCTGGGTTCCTGGGCGAGAGCCGCGCCGGCGACGGCGCAGGATGCCGCTGCGGCGACCATCAACGCCGCGAATACATTCCTTGTTCTTGTCATCGTCGTGTCCTCGTCAAGCGAGGCCGAGATGGCCCGCCAGGATATCGGCGTACCGATGTGCGCTGACGCTCGGTATCAGGTGGACCCCCTAGGTTTTAACGAGCAAGTCCCGATCCTCGTCACATTTCGATACCGTCGATACTTGAGATGTCCTGATCGATCGACGTGAATGTTGCCGATCATTGCCGGTACGGGGATTCGCTGCGCGCCGTTTCGGGTCTCCACCCGATGTGGCGCGCCGACCAAATGAGGTCAGATCACAGGGCTCGGAACCCCTGACCCTGAGCATTGGGTGTCATAGCCCACCGTGGAGACGGCCCCGTGCTAACGTGCGGGGCCGTGGCCGCTTCGCCGCGCCGTTTCCGGTGCGGTCCTTTCTCGCAAATGCATCCCGAAATAAGGGTTTTGCCCGGTGGCGCCCGAGAGCCGTTGCGAGCCTTCATGGGGGCTTCGGTCGAACGCATGTCGCCTCCGGGCGACGACGTTCGCGCCGCCAATGCGAGCCAGCAATGAGACCGGCAATGATCATCGTCACCGGAACCATCGACGTGGCCCCCGCGCGACGGGAGGCCTTCATTCGCGACCAGCTGGACCGCATCCGCGAGACCCGGAACGCAAAGGGCTGCCTGACCTGCGCCTACAGCCCCGATCCGCTTGAGCCCGGAAGGGTGCTGTTGATCGAGCGGTGGGCCAGCCAGGAGGATTTCGACGCCCATGTCGCCGTGGCGCAGGCCTGCTGCCCGGCCGTCCCCTCGGACGTCGTGACCAACGTCGTTTCGGTCTCGGTCTACGATGTGGCCAAGGAGCGCTGGCTCGGGGGCTGGGACCTGGACTTTCCTTCAGGGTCGGCGCTGCTGGCGAAACAGGGCAGGTCGCCGATGGCGCCGTCCCCGGACCCGGACGTGTGGAGCGCCCCGCTCCGCCGGTGGGCCACCAGCGCCCTGGGCATCCATTCCACCCGATAGGCGGCGCCTTCAGGAGCCGGGCTGGATATAGGGCGTCCGCGAGAAGAAGCGGCGTTCGTCGCCGCGCGGATCGTTCTGCATCCGGGTCTCGGCAGCGAACACCATGGTCTCGCGTTCGGCGAGCCCGTAGGGGGTCCAGGCCGGGAGGCCGGCATGGTTGGGATCACCCGATCGCGCGAAGGCGATGAAGGCGTCGCTGAGGCGAGCGGCCACGCCGTGCGCCGCGGGGCCCGTGACCCTGGATCCAGAGGCGTCCACATTGTCGAACGCCAGGGGGATGTCCACCGTGTGGAAGGCTCCGGAGCGGCCGTTCTCGAGAGTGCCGGGGAAATCCATCTGGTAGACCCAGGCCGGGGCCCCCTGGACCGCCCGGGCCTCGGCCTCGATGATCGCGGCGCGCCACGATCGGCCCGCCGTCGAGGCGCCGATCAGCACCTGATCCGGCGACCAGCCGGGATACAGACGGCGGTATTCGGCGATGACGACTTCCGGCGCGACGTCGATGCGCATGACGTCGGGAGCCATCCGTCCGGGCAGCGTCTCCCAGGTCAGGCCGGCATTGGCCGGGTTGCCGCCCAGGAAGGCGAGGGTCTCGTCCCGGGTGTTGCCGATGATCATCGGCACTTCCGCCGACTGGGATGGAGCGTCCGGATAGAACGGGTGGCGGAACAGGGTCTGGTGATCCACCACGGGGCCGAAATAGAGACCGCCGTAGCCGAGCACGGGGTCCGTTGTCCGCGCGGCGTCCAGCAGGGCCTCGGCCGGCATTTCGAGCAGGGCTCCAACCCGGTCCGGCGCGACGCCCGCGGCGTGCAGCCATGCATGCGTGCGCCGGGTGGCGTTCAGCGGGCCCGACGCCGTCACCTGCTGGCCGCTCATGGTCGCGGCGCGATGGAACAGGCCGGCGGCCGACGGCGTGGCCATCAGGGTCGCGATCTTGGCGCCGCCGCCGGACTGGCCGAAGACCATGACCCGTCCCGGATCGCCGCCGAAGGCCTGGATATTGTCCTGCACCCATTGCAGCGCCTGGATCAGGTCCAGCTGACCCGCATTGCCCGAATGGGGGAAGCCCGCATCCAGCCGGGCCAGATAGGCGTAGCCGAACAGGTTGAGCCGGTGATTCAGCGTGACCACGACCACGTCGCCGCGCGCGGCCAGCCTCGAGCCGTCATACAGGGGCGATGAGCCTGATCCGGTCGAATAGCCGCCGCCATGGACATAGACCATGACCGGCCGCCGTCCGGCGTCGAGGCCCGGCGTCCAGACGTTGAGGAACAGGCAGTCCTCGGACTGGTTGGCCTCTCCGCCCGACTGGGGACAGGCGGCGCCGTAGTCGAGCGCCTCGACCGGTCGCGACCATGGGGCGGGGGGACGCGGCGGCTGAAAACGGGTCGGGCGGGTGTCGGCGCCGTAGCGCACGCCCTTGAACGACAGGATGCCATGGTCGCGCGATCCTGTGACCGGGCCGTGGATCGTCCGCGCGCGGGGCGATGCGGCGGCCCCGGCGCGCGTGGAGGTCATGGAAACCGCGCTGGCCGCGAAGGCGCCCAGGGTATCGCGGCGCGTCAGCGTCACCGGATCGAGCGGCCGTCGCCGCCGGCCAGCAGGGCCGCGATCTCCTGACGCGACACCATCGAGGCGTCGCCCGGCGTGGTCATGGCCAGGGCGCCATGGGCCGCGCCCCAGGCCACCGCTTCCTTCACGGACAGGCCCTCGATCAACGCCCAGGCCAGACCCGAGACGAAGCTGTCCCCGCCTCCCACCCGGTCCAGAATTTCCAGATCGGTCCAGACCGGCGCCGTATGCAGTTCACCGCCGCTCCAGGCCGCCGCCGACCAGTCGTTGCGGCTGGCCGTCGAGGGGCGGCGCAAGGTGGCGGCGACGACCCTGGCCTGGGGGTAGAGAGCGCTGAACGCTTCGGCGGCCGAGGCGAACGCCGACGCCCCGAGGCCGGCGTCGGCGTCGGCCTTCGGCGCCGGCAGGTCGATGCCGAGGCAGGTTTCGAACCCGTGGCCGTCGCCGATCATGACATCGACGGCGCCGGCGATGGCGCGGTTCACACGTCGGGCGGCGTCCGGATCCGGGTGGCTGTTCCACAGGCTGGCGCGATAGTTGAGATCGTAGGAGACCACGGTCCCGTGCCTGCGGGCGGCCTCGACCGCCTCGATGGCGACCTCGGCCGTCGAGGTCGACAGGGCGGCGAAGATGCCGCCGGTGTGGAACCAGCGCACGCCCTCGTCGCCGAACAGCCGGTCCCAGTCGATCTCGCCCGGGCGCATCTGGCTGGCCGCCGAATTGGCGCGGTCGGACAGGCCCCGCGCGGGCCGGACGCCGAAGCCGCGCTCGGTGAAATTCAGACCCAGACGGGTGTTGCGCCCCATGCCGTCGGCGGCGCGCCACAGGATGTGGCTGCGGTCCACCCCGCCCTGGCCGATCAGGTCATCGGCCAGCCGGCCCAGGTCGTTGTCGGGCAGGGCCGTGACCACGGCTCCGCGCAGGTCGAAAGACTTCGTCATGGCCCGGACGACGTTGTATTCGCCGCCGCCCTCCCAGACATCGAAGGACCGCGCGTTGCGGACGCGTCGCTCGCCGGGATCGAACCGCAGCATGACCTCGCCCAGGGCGACCATGTCCCAGCGGCACTGTTCGGACGGGCGGAGGTTCGGCAGGGCAGACATCCCGAAATCCTATACGCCGCGTCCCGACGGCGGTAGCGGCCAAAGAAAGAGGGCCGGCGACTTTCGCCGCCGGCCCCGAAGTGACGTTCAGGAGAACGCGTTACTAGAAGCGGTAGCGGGCGCCGACGAACACCTGGCGGCCCGTGTGGTGGTAGACCGAGGTGCTTTCCCGATCGAGGCCGTCGCCGACGAACTGGTGGTTCGCCTCGTCGGTCAGGTTCAGGGCTTCCAGGGTGAGCTGGATCTCGTCGGTGATCTGGTACGAGGCCGAGGCGTCGAGGTTGAAGGTTTCCTTCTTGCCCTCGATGTTGTTGCCGTTCCGCCCGGGGACGTTCTGGAGATACTCGTCCCGGATCGCCGCCGAGATGCGCGCCGACAGCTTGCTGTCCTCGTAGTAGAGGGTGGCGTTGTAGGACTGGGGCGACAGGTTGATCAGGTCTGCGGTGACGAAGACCGCGCAGGTCGCGTCATTGCAGTAGTCGATCTCGGACTCGACGTGGGTGTAGTTCAGCTGCACGCCGGTGTTCGACAGGAAGCCCGGCAGGAAGCGGAACGGCTGCTGGTAGCTGATCTCGAAGCCCTTCAGCGGGCCGCCTTCGGTGTTCACCGCCGCCGTCAGCTGGAAGATGGTCGAGGCGGTGCAGGTCCCGGTGCAGAAGGCCGGAGCGAACGCCGACGGGTTCAGGGCGGTCAGGGCCGCATAGGGCAGGTCCTGGCGAACGAGCTGAATGTAGGTGTCGATGTCCTTGTAGAAATAGGCGAAGGACAGCAGGCTTTCCGGCGCGAAATACCATTCGATGCTGAAGTCGTAGGTGTCGGCGCGGAACGGCTCAAGCTTCACATTGCCGATGGTGGCGGTGAAGTTCGGGCCGGTCGACAGCGAGGTGGTCGGAACCAGGAAGTTGGTGCCGGCGAGGTTGTTGTTGATCGGCGGGCGCGCCATCACCTTGGCCGCGCCGAAGCGCAGGAACAGGTCCTCGACCGGCTCCAGCACCATGTTCAGCGAAGGCAGGGTGTCGGAATACTCGTTCTCGCCGAGCACCAGGGTGCCGCCGCCGGTGGAGCTGTAGCCCTCGGCTTCCAGGACGGTGTTGACCTGGCGGACCCCGATGTTGCCGCGCAGCGGCATGTCGAAGACCTCGGTGTTGAAGTCGGCCTGGATGTAGAAGGCCAGATCCTGTTCGTAGATCGACCGGTTGCCGGCGCGGGCGTTGCCGTTGGTGATGCTGGTCATGCGGAAGTCGCCGCCAGGCACGCCGGTGTCGCAGTTGCAGTAGATGTTGAACAGGTCGGCGATGGCGTCGAGGTCCGGTCGCAGCCAGCTCGTGTCGGTGCCGGTCGGGACCAGGTCCTGGCCGAAGCCCGTCAGCAGGTTGGAGATATTGGCCACGGTGACGCCGGCCGGCAGCTGCGGGACGAGGGTTTCGTCGGTGCGACGCGATTCATGGGAATCGGAGCTGTAGGTCTTGAAATTGACCCCCGCCTTGAGGGTGACGAACTCGGTGGCGTCGTATTCGATGTCAGCCTGGGCGGTGGTGAAGGTGGTGTCCACGCCGTTGGGCCGCAGGCGGATTTCCGAACGCGGCAGGGCGGCCACGCCGGTGCCCAGGTTGGCGCCGCGCCAGGCCCAGTTGGCCGGATTGGCGACGTCGAAGCCGTAGCTGATGACCGGCGCGTCCGGATTGCCGCGGAAGTCCCACGAATAGCCCTGGGTGTTCTGACGATCGAGGGTGACGGTCGTCTGGACCGGGTTCTCGAAATTCGAGTTCGCATTGCCGTAGTAGAAGCTGCCGCGCAGGCGATCCGAGAAGTCGTGCTCGGCCTTGAAGTCGATCTGGGTGTAGGCGGTCGTCAGCTCGTCGAAACGGCTCTCCGAGCGGATGTCCACATTGTCGAACACGCCGTAGACCAGCATGTTGTTCTCGACCGCAGCGTCGCGCACGTGGATCTGGGTCTGACCGCCGGCCGCCGCGTTGCGGCTGAAGGACAGGGCTTCGAGGAAGTCTTCCTGACGGGTGGCGTCAAGCTTGGAGTAGAGGACGTCCACCGTGAACAGGGTGGTCTCGGCCGGCCGCCACTGGAAGGAGCCGGTGACGCCCAGGCGTTCCTGCTCGTGGGTCAGGCGGCCGTAGCGCGGCAGGCGGGGAATGAAGACGCTGGCCTGGTTGGCCGTCGTATAGGCGGTGTTGTTCGCCGCCGTGTTGGCGGGACGCGGCACGCCCGTGGCGCAGTTGGCGGCGTTCGACCCGTTCGCGCCGCTGTTGCCCGGGTTCTGGGGTGCGAAACCGACGGGCGAACAGAAGCCGCCGCTGTTGGTCGAACCCGGCGCCGCCGCGGGCGCCCAGCGGACCGAGCTGAAGCCCTCCTCGAGCAGGCTGCGCTCGCTGTAGGCCAGCGAAACAAGGGCGCCGAACTCGTCATTGGCGCCGAAGGTGTCGCTGAGCAGGAAGGCGTAGCGCGGATTGTACTCTTCCGAGAGGTCGTTGTAGCCGACCTGGACCGAGGCGGCGGCGGTGAAGCCGTTCCGGTCGAACGGGCGGGTCGACAGCAGGTCCACGGTCGCGCCCAGCGAGCCCTCTTCGGTTTCGGCCGCGGCGGTCTTGCGCACGGTGATCGAGTTGAAGAGTTCGGAGGCGAAGACGTTGAAGTCGAAGCCGCGGCCGCGGTTGGCGCCGCCCGAGGAGTCGGTGCCGCCGGCGGTGGCCTGGGCCTCCATGCCGTTCAGGCGGGTGCGGGTGAAGTCGGGACCGAGGCCGCGGACCGTGATCGTGCGGCCCTCGCCTGCGTCACGGTCGATGGAGACGCCCGGAACGCGCTGGATCGACTCGGCCAGGTTCAGGTCCGGGAAGTCGGCGATGTCCTCGGCGACGATCACGTCGACCATGTTGTTCTCACGCCGCTTGGCGTCGAGGCCGGCGCTCAGGCTGGCGCGGAAACCGGTGACGACGACCTCGTCGACTTCGGTCGGCTCGTCCTGACGCGGCGCATCCTGTGCGGCGGCGACGCCAACCCCCAGCGACAGGGCGACGGCCAGGCCGGACGCTCCCGCGAAAAGGCTACGGCGAAAGGCGCGGGTCATCCCCGGCTGAATGGCTTGCATCATATGCCTCCTCCCAATTGGGCATACAGAACGCCGAGGTGACCCCGGTCTATCGATTTTTGCGGTTGGCCCGCCTGGGCCGTCCCGTTTGACACCGGTGTCATCTTGGCGTGCAATAGTTTCTGACACCGGTAGCAATCGGAGCCTACCCCCATGATCCGTATTTTGGGAAGCCCCCTTCTGCGCACCGCGCAGACAAGCGCGGCCATAACGCTGATCGGCGTGACTTTGGGAGCACACCCCGCGTCGTCGCAGGCGCCGGACATCGGCCCGGTCGCCTTCCCCGGGGCGGAGGGGGCGGGCCGGATGGCGGCCGGCGGGCGCGGCGGGCGCGTGCTGCGCGTGACCAATCTGGACGACGCCGGCCCGGGCAGTCTTCGCGCCGCGGTCGAGGCCGACGGTCCGCGCACCGTGGTGTTCGACATCGGCGGGACCATCCGGCTGGCCTCGCCCCTGACGGTCCGGCGCGGGCGCATCACCGTGGCGGGCCAGACGGCGCCCGGCGGCGGCGTTACCTTGCGCGACCATCCCCTGGTGGTGGCCGCCGACGACGTCGTGATCCGCCACATCCGGTCGCGGCTCGGCGACGAGAGCCGGGTCGAGACAGACGCCGTTTCCATCGAACGGGGCCGCCGGATCATCCTGGACCACGTCTCGGCCTCGTGGTCGGTCGACGAAACCCTGTCGGTCGGCAGCCGCTACGACCCGCCCGAGCGCGGCGTCTATGACGTGACGGTGCAGTGGTCCGTCATCGCCGAGTCCCTGAACGC
>NZ_JAKFEB010000176.1:0-3497 GCF_036677305.1 Brevundimonas sp.
TGCGGCGATCGATCATCGGAGGTCTCCGGTCGGTGGGTCCCTCCGCCTTACGAAAGTTTCACCTCGCCGTCCGCATCCATGCGGCCTCTTCACAGCCTCTTGTCGTCAGAAGGCCGAAGCATCAGGCTCCGGTCCGGGATTAAAAGGGGATACCCACATGGAAGACTTCATTCCGCTGGTGGCCATTCTGTCGGTCTTCGGCTGCATCACCGCCATCGCCTTCGGCCCGACCTATCTGAAGTTCCGCGAGCGCCGCGAAACCCAGGAAACCGTCCGCCGCGCCATCGACAAGGGCCAGGACCTGCCGGCTGAAGTGCTGGACGCCCTGACCAGGGACGTCACCAAGAACCTGCCCTCGCGGACCCGCGACATCCGCCGCGGCATCATCTGGCTGGCGGTCGGCGTCGGCATCGCGGCCTTCAGCCTGATCAACAACATGGGCTGGCAGGGCGGCAACGACTGGCACGGCGAGGTCGGCGACGGCCTGCTGGGCATCGCCGCCATCCCGGCCACCATCGGCCTGGCCTTCCTGGTCCTGAGCTTCTTCAACAAGAACAAGGACTGAGCCGGGTCGGACAGGGGGACTGATCATGACCCAACCTCTGATCGACCGGCACGACGTCGAGCTCGCCGCCCTCGCGGCGGCGGGCGGACGGCGGGAGTTCGGCGAGCTGGTGCGCCGCCACGGCTCGGCGGTGCGCGGCCTGCTGCGGCGGATGGGGGCGCAAGCCTCGCTCGCCGACGACATCGCCCAGGACGCCTTCATCCAGGCGTTCGAGCGGTGCGCGGAGTTCCGGGGCGAAGGCACCTTCGCCGCCTGGGTCAAGCGGATCGCGGCGCGCCTCTATATCAAGCGCGTTGCGAAGGAAGCCCGCTATATCGCTGAAGTCGAACAGGAAGATGTCGCACCCGCCGCTGATCAGGCGGGCCTGATGGATCTCGACGAGGCGCTCAAGGGCCTCAGCGAGCCTGAAAGACTGTGTGTCTCCCTTTGTCACGGGGCCGGCATGGCGCATCCCGAGATCGCCGCCGCCCTGAATTTGCCACTCGGCACGGTGAAGTCTCATGTCAAACGTGGTCTGGATAAACTCCGCGCGCGGCTACAACCGCAATCCGCGCAGCCCCTGGGAGGAACGCAGCATGTCGGCTGACGAGTTCGATCCCCAAATCGAGCGCCTGTTCGCGCGCTCCCCGCAGCTTCCCGATGCGGCCCTGTTCACCGCCCGGGTCGAACAGCGCCTGCAGAAGGGCTCCCGCATGCGTGTCTTCGCCCTCGGCCTCGCCGGCGTCATCGGCGGCGTCGTGGCCGTGCGCGAGACGATGAGCGTGAACCTGGGCCTCGGCGACGGCGACGGCGTCGTCGCGGGCGACGCCCTCGGCCAGGGCATCCGCTCCACCTCGCTCAGCGTCCAGAGCGCCGTCCAGGGCGGCCTCGACCAGTTCGGTCTCGGCAATCTGGAGCTGGGGTCCATGGGCGGCATGCAGCTGTTCTGGATCGCCGCCGGCGCCCTGATCGCCCTGGCCGCGGCCGGCGTGATGAAGCTGTCGCAGGAGATGTGAACCGGCCGCCCCCAAACTGATCCGTCATCCTCGGGCCTGTCCCGAGGACCCATGGCGGCGATCAGCGCGAGCAGGAGGACGGGCCCGGCGCCTGGTCTTCAATCGACCTTATGGCGGATAAATGGGTCCTCGGGACAAGCCCGAGGATGACGGGGGTTTGGTTGGGCCCTATCTAGGGGGCCCATCCTCTGGAGCTCCGCCCATGTCCAGCCAGAAGCAGGAAACCGTCCGCCGTCTCGCGGCGCCCGACATCCGGTCGCGCAAGGGCGGCGAGCCCATCGTCTGCCTGACGGCCTATGACGCCCCGACCGCGGCCCTGCTGGACGACCATTGCGACCTGCTGCTGGTCGGCGACAGCGTCGGCATGGTCGTGCACGGCATGCCCAACACCGTCGGCGTCACCCTGGAGATGATGATTCTCCACGGCCAGGCCGTCATGCGCGGGTCCAGGAGGGCCATGGTCGTGATCGACATGCCCTTCGGCAGCTACGAGGGCGGCAAGGAACTGGCCTACGAGAACTGCGCCCGCGTGATGAAGGAGACCGGCGCCCAGGGCGTGAAGCTGGAAAGCGGTCCCACGGTCGCGGAAACCATCGCCTATCTGGTCCAGCGCGGCATTCCGGTCATGGGCCACGTCGGCCTGCGGCCCCAGGCCGTGCTGACCGACGGCGCCTTCAAGGCCAAGGGGCGCACTGACGAGGAGCGCCTGCGCGTCATGTCGGAAGCCGAGGCCACCGCTGACGCAGGGGCCTTTTCCATCGTCATCGAGGGCGTCGCCGAGGGGCTGGCCCGCGACATCACCGCCGCCGTCGACAAGCCCACCATAGGCATCGGCGCCTCGGCCGCCTGCGACGGCCAGATCCTCGTGACGCCCGATATGCTGGGCCTGTTCGACTGGACGCCGAAATTCGTCCGCCGCTACGCCGACATGCGGGGAGAGATCGACCGGGCGGTCGCCGCCTACGCCGCCGACGTGAAAGCCCGCCGTTTTCCTGCCGAAGTCGAGACCTACTTCTCGAAAAAGCCCGTTACGCCCTAAGGGCTGCGTTGCGGCGGGCAGGCTGACCCTCTAGGGTCCGGCCGGATTGAAATTCAACGGCCTGAGCGCCGTTTTCCGGGGGCGACGTATCCGTGGTTGATGTTTTCGAGCAGGTCGAGGAGGAGCTTCGCTCCGACCGCTACAAGCGGCTCGCCCGCACCTGGCTGCCGGTTGTCGGCGGCGTGCTTCTGGTCGCGCTGATCGCGGCCCTGGCCTTCTGGGGCTGGGACAGCATGCAGACCTCGAAGGCCGACAAGGCCTCGATCGCCTATGACCGCGGCATGGAATCGATGGCGGCCAACAACCCCGTCGGCGCCGATGCGGCCTTCACCCAGGCGGCCAGGGAAGGCAACGGGGCCTACAAGGCCATGGCCCTGATGCAGCGCGCCAACATCGCCCTCGACGCCAACCGCGTTCCCGACGCCATCGCCCGTTTCGACGAGGCGGCCAAGGCCTCGGGCGATCCGCTGCTCCGCGACGCCGCGGTTCTCAAGGCCGCCTGGCTGGCCATGGACAGCGAAACCCTGCCCCAGATCGAGGCCCGGCTTGCGCCGATCGCCAAGGACGGCCGCCCGTTCAGCCCGTTCGCGCTCGAGGCCCTCGCCATGGCCCGTCTCCAGCACGGCCAGACCGCGCCTGCGCGCGAGGCGCTCGTCCTGCTCAAGAACGGTCTCGACACCCCCGAGATCGTGAGCCAGCGCGCCGACCTGGCGATCTCCGCGATCGACTCGGGCGCCGCGGCCAATCTCACCGCCATCATCCGGGCCCAGGCCGCTCTTCCCGTCGCCGCTCCGGCCCAGCCCGCTGCGGCGGCCCCGCCGGCCGCTCCGGCCGCCGCCGCTCCCGCCGCCCCGGCCCGCCCGTGATCCCCGTTTCCAGGACGTCCGCCATGAATCGC
>NZ_JAKFEB010000177.1:0-19758 GCF_036677305.1 Brevundimonas sp.
GGGGCCTCGCGCACCACCGGGGCCGGAGCCGCGACGGCGGCCACAGGCGCCGGCGTCGAGGCGGCGGCGAGCGGCGCGGCGGACGCCAGCGGCGTCGTATCAAGGACCGGCGCGGTCGCGGCCGGTTCGGCCAGGGGCGCGGCGGTCTCACCGCCGTTGTCCATCATCAGCATGGCGCCGATGGCGCCGAGGGCGATGACGCCGACGGGCGCCAGGATCATCCAGGTCGGCACCTTGCCGGACGTGCGGCGCGCGGCCTTGCCGCGACGGGCGTAGACGGGGACGAAAGGCTCTTCGACCACGTCGGGCCGGGCGTTCAGGTCCATCCGGTCGCCGGTGAGCGGCCGGACCTCGGCCCGGTCCGAATACGGGTTCAGCGGATCAGGGTTATAGGTGACGGTCATGTCTGTTCCTCCAATAACGTGGGAGAAGGAACAGTCTTGTCAGACCACGGTTCCGCGATCCTGATGAAGCCGCGAAGAAACACCGTTGTCGCCACAATTGAGGCGACAACGGTGAAGCTTTATGTTGATGCTTTACTTGGCGTCAGGATTCAGAAGTTGTTGATTTCTGAAATCGACAGGACGGCCGGCTGCGGATCACCGCTCGAATAGGTTCCGACCCAGATTTCATATCGTCCGCCGGTCGAGGCCAGGGTGATGAGCGGGTTGTTGTCCTCGCCCGTGTCGTCGTCGCAGTACCACTCGCCGTTGGGCCCGTTCACCACCAGGGTGGTGTCGGCCTTGGACAGGACCGAGATCTTGATGTTCAGCGACCCCTTGCCGCTCCAGTTCAGCCGGAAGTCCGGCGCGCTGGTGATGTAGCCCGAGCAGCCGCTGCCGGCCGCCGTGGCGCTGACGTCTCCGCCGGCGCGCAGGCTGACAAGATGCGGATCGGGCGTGAAGCCCGGCGCCAGGGTGATGTCGCCGTAGTTGGGATCGGCGTTGTAGTCCTGGGCCGACGCTGCCCCGGTCATGACCAGGGCGCAGGCCGTGGCGGCGATAAGAAGTCGCATTGGATAAACTCCCCCGGGGCCTTGTCGCGGCCCCACGCCGCACACCCCTGTTCGCCGATTAAGCCCAAGCTCGCGGCGATCTTCAAGCGCCGCTCCCAAATCGGCACGGTGACGCTACGTCACCGCCGCATCGGCGCCACGCCCCCCGGGCAAACCCGCGCCCGGACGGCATGAAACGCCATTCGGATTCCCCTGCCGGTTGACCGCGGGGGCGGGCTTGTCCATCACCAGAAGGGGCGACTGACGACGGAGTGGATTCGACGATGGGTCTGGTGGCGAACATCCAGCGCAACCTGCGTTTCGCCAAGGGGCTGCGACGCCTGCTCAATCGCATCAAGCCGATCACGCTCGATAGCGCCGATCTCGTCTGCGACGACTGGGAAGAGGCCGTCGACAAATTCCCCGAACACGCCGCGATCGAGGACGACCGCCGCACCCTGACCTATCGCGAGCTGGACGCCATGGCGAACCGGTTCGGCCACTGGGCCCAGAGCCGGCGGCTGAAGCGGGGCGACACCATCGCCCTGGTGATGCTGAACCGGGCCGAATACATCGCCGCCTGGCTGGGCTTCGCCAAGGTCGGGGTGGCCACCGCCCTGATCAACACCAACCTGTCGGGCCACGCCCTGGCCCACTGCCTGTCGATCTCCAACGCCTCGCAGGTGGTGACGGACGAGGACTGCTGGAAACGGGTCGAGGACGCCCGCGCCCTGTCGGGCCGGAATCTGATGCTGTGGGTGCTGGGGCTGAAGGACGAGGACGAGGCCGACGAGCGGCGCGGCCTCGACAAGCCGGTGCGCAGCGGGTCTTCGGTGCGGCCGGCGCGCTCGGCGCGGTTCGGCCTGACCAACCGCGACACGGCGATGTACATCTACACCTCGGGCACGACCGGCATGCCGAAGGCGGCGCGGATCACCCACGCCCGGGCCCGCACCTATATGCGCGCCTTCGCCGGGGCCACGGCGGCGACCGACAAGGACGTCACCTTCAACGTCCTGCCCCTGTACCATTCGACCGGCGGTCTGGTCGGGGTCGGCCCAGCCCTGCTGAACGGCGGCAAGCTGGTGCTGCGCAAGCGCTTCTCTGCGACCAGCTTCTGGCCTGACGTGAAGGCCTCGGGCGCCACCCTGTTCGTCTATATCGGCGAGCTGTGCCGCTATCTGGTCAACTGTCCCGAAAACCCCGACGAACGGTCTCACAAGCTGCGTCTGGCGTTCGGCAACGGCCTGCGGCCCGATGTCTGGCCCGATTTCCAGAAGCGGTTCGCCATTCCGGACATCCTGGAATTCTACGGCTCCACCGAGGGCAATGTCTCGGTGTTCAACTTCGACAGCAAGCCGGGGGCCATCGGCCGCGTGCCGGGATTCCTGAAGAAGCAGATCAATTTCCGCCTGGTCCGGTTCGACATGGAGACCGAGGAGCCCGTTCGCGGTCCCGACGGCCTGTGCCAGCTGGCGAAGGCGGGAGAAGTCGGGGAAGCCCTCGGCATGATCGGCGACGACATCCGCCACGCCTTCTCGGGCTATGCCGACAAGGCGGCCTCGGAGAAGAAGATCCTGCGCGACGTCTTCGCGCGCGGCGACCGCTGGTTCCGCACCGGCGACCTGATGAAGCAGGACAGCGAAGGCTATGTCTATTTCATCGACCGGATCGGCGACACCTTCCGCTGGAAGGGCGAGAACGTCTCGACCGCCGAGGTCGAGCAGCGGCTGGCCGACGCCCCGGGGGTCCGGGAGGTCATCGCCTACGGCGTCCCGGTTCCCGGCCACGACGGCAAGGCGGGGATGGTCGCGCTGGTGATCGACGGCAAATTCGCGCCCAGGCTCTTCGCGGACTGGGTCGACCAGGAGTTGCCGGCCTATGCGCGGCCGGTCTTCGTGCGGCTGATCAAGTCGGCGGACACCACCGGCACCTTCAAATACCGGAAGATCGATCTGGTGGCCGACGGGTTCGATCCCGAGAAGGTCGAAGGCGGCCTGTATGTGCGCGGCGGCAAGAACGGTTACGCCCGGCTGAGCGACGGTGCGCGTCAGGCGATCCTGAACGGCGAGACACGACTTTAGGGTTAGCCGCCCCTTAATCATTAATGGCGATGGTCGGCGTCTCTCGCGCGCGCAGGACCTGACGCTCTTCCATGTTCCAGATTATCGGCATCGTGCTGCTGTTCGCCCTCGTGTTCGGCAGCTACGTCATCTCGGGCGGCAAGTTCGAGGTGATCCTGCACGCCCTGCCCCACGAGATGATGGCCATCGGCGGCGCCGGCCTGGCCGCCTTCCTGATCTCGAACAGCACCACCACGATGAAGGCGACGCTGGGCGGCCTCGGCAAGTCCTTCGCGGGCCCGAAATGGAAGAAGCAGGACTACAAGGACCTGCTGTCCCTGCTGTTCCAGCTGACCAAGACCATGAAGTCCAAGGGCGTCATCGCGCTTGAAAGCCATATCGAGAAACCGGCCGAGAGCGCCATCTTCCAGAAATACCCCAAGGTGCTGAAGGACCATTTCGCCACGGACTTCATCTGCGACACCCTGCGCATGATGACCATGAACCTCGAGGACCCCCACCAGATCGAGGACGCCATGGAAAAGCAGCTGGAGAAACACCACCACGAGGCGCTGGAGGCTCCGCACGCGCTGACCGCCCTCGCAGACGCCCTGCCCGCGCTCGGCATCGTCGCGGCTGTGCTGGGGGTCATCAAGACCATGGGCTCGATCTCGGAGCCGCCTGAAGTCCTCGGCGGCATGATCGGGGGCGCCCTGGTCGGCACCTTCCTGGGCGTCTTCCTGGCCTACGGCCTCGTCGGCCCCATCGCCTCGCGGCTGAAGTCGATCGTCGACGAGGAATCGGCCTTCTACAAGATCATCCAGTCGGTCCTGGTGGCCCACCTGCACGGCAATGCGGCGCAGATTTCGGTCGAGATCGGCCGCGGCGACATTCCGTCCTCGGCCCAGCCGTCCTTCCTCGAAATGGAAGAATCCCTGTCGGGCGCGCCGGCCGAGGCGGCCTAGCCTCCGGCTCGCCGGAAGGCGTCGCGCGCGGCGGCGAGACGCGACGGCACCAGGCCCCGCAGCGACGTCTGGCCGGACTGTTTCAGCCCGACCTCCAGTCCCTTGTTCCAGGCCACCCGGCATTCGATCGCCATGGCGCGGGAAAGGTCGATGACGATGACGTCGCCCGTCAGGGCGAAGCTGCGGTCCAGCCGGATGCGCAGCCCCCCGGCGGACTGGTCGACGATCAGGCAGGGCAGCTCCAGCCCCGGCGCGACAACGACGCCGCGCGCGCTCGCGGCGTGTCGGGTCTCGAAGCGGCGATCGGGAGGCTGTTGCGTCATTCGGGTATGGAGCCGGGGCGACGGTCGCGATCAAGCGGCACGACCGTATGTGCAATAACGCGGCCGTCCAGCATCCGCCGCGTGATGCGTTCGAAATACTGGATGAATTCCGCGAGGCGGCGGCGTTCCGCCTGGGGAAGCCGGGAGGCGGGGATTTTCAGCAGATCCGCCTCCTGCTGGCTGCGCCAGTCGAGGACCACGTCGAAATCCGGCGCCTTCAGGAACACGATGGCGTCGAACCGGGCGGCGAAGTCGGCGTAGGAGCCGGCCACGAAGCCGTTGACGGCGCGCCGCCAGGCCCCGTCCGGGTCGCGGTCGCGCTCCAGCGTATTGACCGGCTCCGCCAGGCCGTCCTCGTCTTCCGGCAGGGCGCCCAGGCACCATGCGTCGATCAGGATGGCGCGCGGCCGTCCCTCGAAGACGCGCCATTCGCGAATGGGCCGGCGATCGTCCCCGCGCTTGTCGAAGTCGGGGAGCAGGGTCTTGTCGTCGGGCCGGGCCGTGCCGAGAGCCTTGATCAGCCGGCCCAGCATCCGCAGGTCGTGCGTTCCGGGAGGGCCCCGCGTCAGGAACAGCGGATGCACCTCCTCCGCCATAGCCTCCCGCCGGGCGCGGGTCAGATAGACGTCGTCGATCGAGATCTGCACCCCGCCGAACTTTTCGGCGGCGGCGCGTGCGAGGGTCGTCTTGCCCGAGCCCTGCGCCCCCACGATGGCGATCACGGGCGGCCCGACGCCGGCGCGGGACCCCGTCGCGATCAGGCGGCCGATCAGATCGACGAGTCGGGGATCCGCCCGTCCCACGGGGCCGGTCAGTGCTGGTTCTCGGGCAGGCGCACGATCAGCCCGTCCAGATCGTCGGACACCCGGATCTGGCACGACAGGCGGCTGTTCGGCTGGACGTTCTCGGCGAAGTCCAGCATCGACTCCTCCATGGCCGAGGCGCGGCCCGTCTCGGCGGCGAAGGCCTCGTCGACATAGACGTGGCAGGTGGCGCAGGCGCAGGCCCCGCCGCAGTCGGCGTCGATGCCCGGGACGTTGTTGCGGATCGCCCCCTCCATGACCGAGAGGCCGTTCTTGACCTCGACCACATGCTCGCGGCCGTCATGTTCGATGTAGGTCACCTTGGCCAAGTCAGGCGGCCTCGGTCTTTTTCCGCGACGGCGAAACCATCAGCTTCTTGGTTTTCGCGATCGCCTCTGCCGGGTTCAGCCCCTTGGGGCAGACCTGGGCGCAGTTCATGATGGTGTGGCAGCGGTAGAGCTTGAAGGGGTCCTCAAGGTCGTCGAGCCGCTTGTCCGTGGCGTCGTCGCGGCTGTCGGCGATCCAGCGGTAGGACTGAAGCAGGGCCGCGGGACCCAGGTATTCCGTCTGGTTCCACCAGTAGCTCGGGCAGGACGTCGAGCAGCAGGCGCACAGGATGCACTCGTACAGACCGTCCAGCTTGGCCCGGTCTTCCGGCAGCTGGATGCGCTCCTTCTCCGGGTCCGGCTCGTCGGACTGGAGGTAGGGCTGGATCGAGTCGTACTGGGCGTAGAACAGGGTCAGGTCCGTCACCAGATCCTTGACCACCGGCTGGTGCGGCAGGGGCGCGATCGAGATGGTCGAGGACGAGCATTCCTCCCAGCCCTTGGTGCAGGCCAGGGTGTTGCGACCGTCGATGTTCATCGAGCACGAACCGCAGATGCCCTCGCGGCACGACCGACGGAAGGTCAGGGTCGGGTCGATCTCGTTCTTGATGTGGATCAGGGCGTCCAGCAGCATCGGGCCGTGATCGTCGGCCGAGATCTCGAAGCTGTCCCAGCGCGGGTCGGCGTCGACCTCTGGGTCGTAGCGATAGACCTTGTAGGTCTTCACGTTCTTCGCGCCGGCCGGGGCCTTGTGGACCTTGCCTTTGGAGGGTTTGGAGCCCTTGGGGAGAGTCAGCTGGACCATTAGTAAACCCGCGCCTTGGGCTCGATGTAATCGATGTCCTTCGACATCGTGTAATTGTGCACCGGCCGATAATCGATCTTCACCGCGTCGCCGGGGACCTTCCAGGCGAGGGTGTGCTTCATCCAGTTCACGTCGTCCCGATCCGGATAGTCCTCGCGGGCGTGGGCGCCGCGCGACTCGGTGCGGTTCAGGGCGCCCTCGATGGTGACGAGCGCCTGATCGATCAGGTTGTCGTATTCCATCGTCTCGACCAGGTCCGTGTTCCAGATCAGGCCGCGGTCCGTGGTCCTGATGTCGTCGCCGGCGGCGTGGATGGCGCGCAGCTTGGCCACGCCCTCCTCCAGCGTCTTGCCTGTGCGGAAGACGGCGGCGTCGGACTGCATGGCGCGCTGCATGTCGATGCGCAGCTTCGACGTCGGGGTCGAGCCGTCAGCGTGACGGAAGCGGTCCAGGCGGGCCAGGTGGCCGTCGGTGGTCGAGGCCGGAGCGTCCGGCACCTTCGACGCCTTGTCCACCACCTCGCCGCAGCGCAGGCCGGCGGCGCGGCCGAAGACGACCAGATCGGTCAGGGAGTTGGAGCCCAGGCGGTTGGCGCCGTGCACCGAGACGCAGGCCGCCTCGCCGACAGCCATCAGGCCGGGCACGACGCTGTCGGCGTTGTCGCCGACCTTGGTCAGGACCTCGCCGTGATAGTTCGTGGGGATGCCGCCCATGTTGTAGTGGACCGTCGGCAGGACCGGGATCGGCTGTTTGGTCACGTCGACGCCGGCGAAGATCTTGGCGCTCTCGGAAATTCCCGGCAGGCGCTCGTGCAGGATCTTCGGGTCGAGGTGGTCGAGGTGCAGGTTGATGTGGTCCTTGTTCGGACCCACGCCGCGGCCTTCGCGGATCTCGATGGTCATGGAGCGGCTGACCATGTCGCGCGGAGCCAGGTCCTTCACGGTCGGCGCATAGCGCTCCATGAATCGCTCGCCTTCCGAGTTGGTCAGATAACCGCCCTCGCCGCGCGCGCCCTCGGTGATCAGGCAGCCGGCGCCGTAGATGCCGGTCGGATGGAACTGCACGAACTCCATGTCCTGCAGCGGCAGGCCGGCGCGCAGCACCATGGCGTTGCCGTCGCCGGTGCAGGTGTGGGCCGAGGTGGCCGAGAAATAGGCGCGGCCGTAGCCGCCGGTGGCCAGGATGACCAGCTTGGCGCGGAAGCGATGCAGGGTGCCGTCATCCAGCTTCAGCGCCGTCACGCCGGTGCAGGCGCCGTCCTGCATGATCAGGTCGAGGCCGAAATATTCGACGAAGAACTCGACCTCGCGGCGGACCGACTGGCCGTACAGGGTGTGCAGGATGGCGTGACCGGTGCGGTCGGCGGCGGCGCAGGTGCGCTGCACCGGGCCCTCGCCGAAATTGCGGGTCATGCCGCCGAAGGCGCGCTGGTAGATCTTGCCTTCATCGGTGCGCGAGAAGGGCACGCCCCAGTGCTCAAGTTCGTAGACGGCCTTGGGCGCGTTGCGGACGAGGTATTCGATCGCGTCCTGGTCGCCCAGCCAGTCCGACCCCTTGACGGTGTCGTACATATGCCACTGCCAGGAATCCTCGCCCATGTTGCCGAGCGAGGCGGAGATGCCGCCTTGGGCCGCAACCGTGTGCGAGCGGGTCGGGAAGACCTTGGTGACGCAGGCGACCTTCAGCCCCTGCTGGGCGGCGCCGAGGGCGGCGCGAAGGCCCGAGCCGCCCGCGCCGACGACGACGACGTCATAGGCGTGATCGACGAATTCATAAGCAGCCATCAGCCGTCAGATCCCGAAGCCGGCGGGCAGGGGGGCGGAGCCCAGCGCCAGCCGTACGATGAAGAAGACGCCCGCCGCCGCGATCACGAGGCAAAGCAGGCCGATCACGCCCAGCAGCGCGGTGCGCGACACGGGCTTGTGGATGTAGTCGTCGACGATGACCTTCAGGCCCATGTTCATGTGCCAGACGCTGACCAGCAGGGTCACGGCCAGAAGCACCGCATTGACCGGCGAGGCGAACCATTCGCGCGCGCCGTCATAGCCGCCGCCCGAGAGGACGAAGCCGCTCCACAGACCCCACAGGGTCAGGGGGACGAGGATCAGGGACGACAGCCGTTCGGCGGTCCATTCGCCGGCGCCGTGGCGCTCGGAGACCTTGACGCCCTTGATGAAGGCCTTGGTTTCGCGGCTCACAGCACGACCCTCCCCGAAACGAACAGGACGACCCAGAAGGCCACGGCCCCGACGACGCCGACGATGATCGAGGCCCAGGACAGGGCGTCGGCCGACTTCGGCGACAGGCCGACGGCGGCGTCCCAGATCAGGTGGCGGAGGCCGCCGGTCAGGTGCAGGAACAGGGCGAGGGTCAGGCCGAACCAGACCAGCAGGCCCAGCGGCGACCCCATCCAGCCGGTGAAGGTCGCATAGGCGTCCGGACCGAAGGCCAGGGCCAGCAGCCACAGGGCGATCAGCACCGATCCGACCGACAGGGCGCCGCCCGTCATGCGGTTCAGGATCGAGGCGAACATGGTCACGTGCCAGCGCCAGATCTGAAGATGCGGCGAAAGGGGGCGGACGCGGCCGTTGGGCTGCATCACGAAACGGCCCGTCTGATCGTCGGTCGGATCGTTGGAAGCGTCGCCCGGGAGGGGAGAGGTCGACATAATGCGAATGGTTCTCAGAAACCTGAGCGAATTCAGCCGCTCAAAATCGGTGCTCTGGCTTTAAGCAGCGGGGCGGCGGGGGTCAACGAAGCTTGAGGGCGAGAACGCACTGCGCCGCTTATTTCGCCGGGACCTCGCGCGCCAGAAGGCGAAGGCGTGAGACCGCCGCCTGCAGTCCGTTCGCGCCATACGGCAGGGCCGCGCCCCGGCCCCAGACGGGATCGGGCCACAGGCCGTCGTCGTGGCGGCGGCCGACGACATGCGCGTGCAGCTGGGCCGTGACATTGCCGAGCGCCCCGACGTTGAGCTTCTGCACCGGCCGGCCCGCGGCCTCGCCGAGCGCCCGCACCAGATCGCCGGCGCGGACGATCTCGTCCATCAGGGCGGCGCGCTCGGAGGGCGTAAGCTCTTCAAGCTCATGCAGGCCGGGCCGGCGGGGGATCAGGATCAGCCAGGGAAAGCGGGCGTCGTCCTGCAGCCGCACCTCGCACAGAGGCCAGTCGCAGACGACGACGGAGCCCGCGTCGAAGGCGGGGTCGGCTTTGAAATCCCCGACCATGACCCGTCAGTTCAGTCCGTAGACGACGCAGGCCCGGTCGGTCAGTTCGCGCAGCGGCGGCTGCAGCGCCAGCCGGGCGGCCTCGATCTGTTCCTCGGACGGCGCGACGCCGGGACGCGGCGGCGGCGGCGGGGGCGGAGCCGACGGGGGCGCAAACTCGCGCTCCATGCGGGACCCGGTGACCGTGATCGCATCGACATCCGTCGCCAGCCCGCCACCCGAGGCATAGGACGGCCAGCCGGCCAGGACGTCGGTCTGGCAGGCCCGCCCTGTGGGGTCGATCACCCGCACGCCGCCCAGCGTGGCGCCCGCGTTGGAGGCCGCCTCGCGCGCCCGGCGCGCCGCATCCTTGACCGCCTCGCCCTGCAGCCAGGTCTTGACGGCGTTGTCGGGCTCCAGATGGAACGACACGGGGCTGGTCGAGGTGGGCTGGGCGGCCAGGACGGTGGCGTAGACGCGCTCCAGGACCGAGGCGTCGCGAACGGTGACGCTGACGTTGGCGTTGGCCTGATAGCGCTCGATCTGGTCGGCGCGGGCGTTGTCGCGCAGCACGCCGTTCTCGTCGCGATACTGGTCGTAGAGCGGCTGGGTCGTCAGGCTGGTCTCGACCCGCACCTTGTCGACGCCATAGGCGGCCAGGGCCTGGCTGAGCGCGCGCACCTGGTCGGCGGCCTTGCGCGAGGCGTCGGCGGCGGAACGGTCGACGGACTGGAACGTCGCGCCGAAACTGGCCCGGTTGGCGGCTACCTCGGCGCGGACATAGCCGACCGAAGCGATCACCGGGTCGCGCATCCACCAGGGCGCCGGCACATAGCGCTCGCCGATCGTGGCCGGCGGTGTCTGGGCGGCGGCGGGAAGGGCGAGGGCGGGAGCCGCGACGGCGGCGAGCAGGAGGACGGCGGACAGTCGACGCATGCGGGGCTCTCTCATGATTGACGGACCGACCTTGCCGGGCGGGTCGAGCTTCGTAAAGGCGCGGCCGGGCCTATGTGATCCATAGGCAAAATCTATAGAACATTATGGAGTCCAATCATTGACTTTGTGCAGCGCACAAGCCATTTCGCATCCGCAGCGCCGCTCCCCCGGCGCTCCGGACTTCCTTCCTTCAGAGACTTCAGGAGAACAGCGATGCTGGGCGTCGGTCAAAAACTGCCGGATTTCAAGATCATCGGCGTCAAGCCGGGCTTCAACAGCCACGAGGAAAACGGCGTCTCGGCCTTCGAGCCCGTCACCCAGGACAGCTTCGAGGGCAAGTGGAAGGTCATCTTCTTCTACCCGAAGGACTTCACCTTCGTCTGCCCGACCGAGATCGCCGAGTTCGCCTCGCTGGCGCGTGATTTCGACGACCGCGACACCGTCGTGCTGGGCGGCTCGACCGACAACGAGTTCGTCAAGCTGGCCTGGCGCCGTGACCACGCCGACCTGTCGAAACTGCCGATCTGGCAGTTCGCTGACAACGGCGGCAAATTCGCCCGGGACCTCGGCGTCCTGGACGAGGCCGAGGGCGTGGCCCTGCGCGCCACCTTCGTGGTCGACCCGCACAACGTCGTGCAGCACGTCTACGTCACCAATCTGAACGTGGGCCGCGCCCCCGCCGACACCCTGCGTGTCGTCGACGCCCTGCAGACCGACGAGCTGTGCGCCTGCAACCGCCCGGTGGGCGGCGAGACCCTGGCGGCGTAAAAGTATCGCCAGCGTCTTCCTGACAGGCGGCGGCGCGAGCCGCCGCCTGTTTCGTTTCCGGCCCTTTTTTGCGCGCTAGCGCTCGCCGCGCGGCGGCTCTCTGCCTGAGCGCGCTTCGCACTTCTTCTGACGGAGTTTCCCATGTCGATCGACGCCCTTCGCGATCTCATTCCCGCCTATGCCAAGGACATCTCCCTGAACCTCGGTTCGCTGGCGTCCGAGACGGTGCTGAACGACCAGCAGAAATGGGGGACCTTCCTCGCCTCGGCCCACGCCATCGGCGTCGCGCCGGTCGTCAAGGCGATCGAGGCCCAGGCCGCCACCGTGCTGTCGCCCGAGGCCATGAGCGCGGCCAAGTCCGCCGCCGCCATCATGGGCATGAACAACATCTACTACCGGTCGCTGCACCTGATGAAGAACCAGGAATACACGACCATCCCGGCCCGCCTGCGCATGAACGTCATCGGCAATCCGGGCGTCGACAAGATGGACTTCGAGCTGTGGTCGACGGCGGTGTCGGCGATCAACGGCTGCGGCGCCTGTCTGGACGCCCACGAGAGCGAGCTGCGCAAGCACGGCGTGCCCGCGACCCAGGTCCAGGCCGCCCTGCGCATCGGCGCGGTGGTCCACGCCGCCAGCCGGATCGTCGCCTCGGAAGCCGCTCTGGCCGGCTAGGTCGGCGGCGAGGCTGCGTTTTCCAGGAAGTAGAGCCAGCGCTGGTAGGCGTTGCTCATGACTGAATCCACGGTGTCGGCCATCGCGCCGATCCCCGGGCCCTCGACCGCCATGGTCCATATCGGGGTCCATACGTCGTTCGTCGCCTGCCAGCTGACGGTCAGCCGGGCGCTGGTCGTCTTGCCGCGCAAGGGGCCGAACGGAGCCTCGAAGACGAACCGGTCGGGGCCGGCCGACACCGTGCGTGCGTGATCGAAGTCCGTCCCGTCCGGGAATTTTTCGCACCAGCAGCCGCCGGGCGTCAGGTCGAGGCTCAGGTTGGCCGCAGAACCGGTGTAGGTGTGGGCAGGCTCCCACCATCTGGACAATCCCCTCAGGGCGCCGGGAATTTCATCGGGTTCGATGTCCGCGGCCTCCGCATAGCGCAGGGTGAAGCTGTCGGCGGTCCGCGCCACCACCTCGGCGGAGGCGGGCGTCGCGCAAAGGACCAGAACGGCGGCGAGCAGGGGTCTGAGCATCGGCAATCCTCCCGCCGCCAAGGGGCGACGGAACGGCTGCGCCGTCAAGTCAGGGCTGGAAGGCCGGAGCCAGGGCGATCAGCTTCTTCGGCGCCTGGGCCCGGTAGCTTTCGTCGATCCAGCTGCGGAACAGGGCCATGGGGTCGGCGAGGTCCTCCGGCCACGAGGCCGTGACCCAGCCGCTCTTGCCCAGGCCGTAGCCGGTGGGCGTCACGAACGGCATCTCGCGGGCCTGTTCCGCCGAGAAGGGCAGTTTGCACGAGAGGCTGAACGGCTCGCCCGCCACGCTCAGATAGGCGAAGGTCTTGTCCTTCACCGCCAGGTCGGCGTGGCCGGGCCAGGGGCTTTTCAGGGCGACCTCGGGATAGGTCAGGCCGAAGGCTCTCAGCTGGTCGGCGGCGTCTGCGGGCGCTTTCATCGGATCAGGCCGGGGTGAAGGTCAGGGGCGCGCCCCAGAACTGGCCGACCAGATCCGACTGCGGACCGGCCCTGCCGCTGGTCAGGAAGTCGCGGCGGCCCGAACCGCCCAGATCGTATTCCGGATGACGCTCGAAATAGCGCGCCAGCGCGTCGGCGACGGCGGTCGGCTGGTGGATCACCGGCGTGCCGGGCGGAAGCGCCGCGGCGAACAGGTCGGCGACGATCTCATAGTGGGTGCAGCCGAGAATGGCCTGGTCCGGATGACGGCCGATGCGGCGGCGCAGGGAATCGACGTGATCCTCGACCACCACCTTCAGCTCTTCCGTCGGGGCGCCGAGCTCGATCAGGCCGGCCAGACCCGGGCAGGGTTCGGAGAAGACCGCCAGATCCTCGCGTCGCTTGTCGATCTCGATCTCGTAGACCCGGCTCATGGCCGTCGCCGCCGTGCAGAAGACGCCGGTGATGTCGATGGCCTCGATCTTCTCGCCGCGCCGCTCGGCCTCATAGGTCCAGGGCAGGCCCGTGGCCGCCTCGATGGTCGGGACGATGATGCCCAGCACATTGATCGGACGCCCGTGCCGCGCCCGCGCCTCGGGCACCCAGGTCTGCTGCAGACGGCGCAGGGCGATGGCGCTGGCGGTGTTGCAGGCCAGGACGATGACGTTCGCCCCCGCCTCGAACAGCCGCTCGCATCCTGCGCGGGTAAGTTCGACGATCTCCTCGCCGCCGCGGCCGCCATAGGGGGCGTTGGCCTGGTCGGCCAGATAGACGAAGTCCCGGTCGGGAAACCGCCGCGTCAGTTCGCGGTGGACCGTCAGCCCGCCCACGCCGGAGTCGAATACGCCAATCGCCATGGCCGGGCTTTAGACTCGCCGTCCGCCCCCGTCCACCGGCGAAGATTACGGCCCTGTCATGTGACAGTCGCGGGCTGGAGCGCCTAGGGTCGCGGGAACGAACGCCACCCAGGGAGTTTCTCATGCACAGACGTCACCTTCTCATCGCCGGGGGCAGCATGTTTGCGCTGTCGGCCTGCGCCTCGAACGGAATGCCCATGGGCGGAGGAACGCCGACAACCACCCTGGCCGCCGACGCCGCCGTCGCCCGCGCGATCCTGCCGTCGCAGACCCCCCGCGCCGAGCTGCTGCAGCCCTGGACGGGCCCGTTCGGCGGCGTTCCGCCCTGGGACAAGGTGACGGCCCCGAAACTGCGCGCCGCCCTGCTGGAGGGCATCGACCTGCAGCGCGCCGAGATCGAGGCGATCGCCAACAATCCGGAACCGCCGACCTTCGCCAACACCATGGTCGCCATGCAGATGGCGGGCGAGCCGCTGGACCGCGCCGGTTCCATCTATGGCGTGATGACCTCGAACATCGGTTCGGACGACTACAACGAAGTCGACACCGAGGTGTCGCCCCTGCTGTCGGCGGCCGGCGACGAGATCACCTTCAACGAGAAGCTGTTCGCCCGCATCAAGACCGTGGCCGACAATGCGCGCGCCATGGGGCTGACCGCCGAACAGACGCGGATCGCCGAGCGCAGCCGCGACGCCTTCGTACGCAACGGCGCGGCCCTGAACGCCGCCGGCAAGGCCGAGCTGGGCCGGATCAACACCGCCCTGGCCAACGCCTTCACCGCCTTCAGCCAGAAGGTCGTGGCCGACGAGAACACCTGGACCGTCATCCCGACCGAAGCCGGCGTCGCCGGCCTGCCCGCCTCGAACAAGGCCGCCGCGGCCGCCGCCGCGCGCAGCCGCAACGTCCAGGGCTGGGCCATCGTCAACACCCGCTCCAGCGTCGACCCGTTCCTCAGCTTCGCCGACGACCGCGGTCTGCGCGAAGTGGTCTGGCGCAAATTCGTCAACCGCGGCGACAACGGCGACCGCAACGACACCAATGCGACCATCGCCGAGATCGTGAAGCTGCGTCAGGACCGCGCCCGCCTGCTGGGCTTCACCAACCACGCCGAATGGCGGATGCAGGACACCATGGCCAAGACGCCGCGCGCGGCCATGGACCTGATGAACCGGGTCTGGGCCCCGGCCAAGGCGCGGGTGACCGAAGAGGTCGCCGACATGCGCGCGATCGCCGGCCACGACATCGAGCCGTGGGATTATCTGTACTATGCCGAGAAGGTCCGGAAGGCGAAGTACGACCTCGACCAGAACGAGCTGAAACCCTATTTCGAGCTCAACAACGTCCGCGCCGGCTCGTTCGAAATGGCGCGCCGCCTGTACGGCTTCACCTTCGACAAACTGCCCGCCGGCGCCGTGCCGGTCTTCCATCCGGACGTGACCGTCTATGAGGTCAAGGACGCGGGCCGGCCGATCGGCCTGTACTACGCCGACGACTATGCGCGGGCCGGCAAGCGGTCGGGCGCCTGGATGACGACCTACCGGTCGCATTCGACCTATGACGGCGAGAAGAACACCCTCGGCTCGAACAACAACAATTTCGTCAAGGCCGAGGGCGGCGAGCCGATCCTGATCTCGCTGGACGACGCCGAGACCCTGTTCCACGAGTTCGGCCACACCCTGCACGCCTATTCGTCCAAGGTGACCTACCCGGCCCTCGGCGGCACGCCGCGCGACTATGTCGAATATCCGTCGCAGGTGCATGAGCACTGGGTGCTGAGCCGGCCGATCCTCGACGGCTATATGAAGCACTACCAGACCGGCGAGCCCATGCCGCAGGCGCTGGTCGACAAGGTGCAGGCGGCCCAGACCTTCAACCAGGGCTATGCGACGGTCAGCTATCTGTCCTCGGCCCTGGTCGACATGGACCTGCACACCCAGACCACGCCGCCGACCGACATCGACGCCTTCGAGCGCGAGAGCCTGGCCCGCTACGGCATGCCGAAGGAGATCGTGATGCGGCACCGCCTGCCGCAGTTCAATCACCTGTTCACCTCGGACGCCTATTCGGCCGGCTATTACAGCTACCTCTGGTCAGAGGTGATGGACGCCGACACCTGGGCCTATTTCGAGGAGTCGGGCGACGTCTTCAATCCGGACATCGGGGCCCGCTACAAGGCCATCATCCTGGCCGAGGGCAACACCACCGACCGCGCCGAGGCCTATCGCCGCTTCCGCGGCCGCGACCCGGATGTGACGGCCCTGCTGAAGGTCCGGGGCTTCCCGACGTCGTAGACAGCCCTGCCGCGCTAGCGCCCGACCTGAGGGCGCCGCGCGGAGCGGGGGTAGATGGAAAGGCCGGCGGATGGCTCCGCCGGCCTTTCTTCCGTGCGGCTCACGCCGGCCAGTTCGGGGCCACCATGGCCAGGATGCGGTCGCCGCGGCGAGCGCGGACATAGTCGTCCTGACGGGCGGAAGGCAGGCTGCGCACGGCCTCCTGCTGCACGCGGCGGACGCAGTTGTCGTTGACGAGGCGCGGGCCGACGGCGCACGCCGCGCGGGCCGCGGCGGCTGCGCGGGCGTCGAAGGCTTCAGCCCCCGCGGCGGTCGACAGGTTGAGGTCGCCGAACGGCACGCGGACGGTCTGGGCCGCCGCCGGGGCTGCATGGAGCAGCATCGCGGCGGCGAGGGCGAGGGCGGTTCTGGTCATCTGAATATCCTCCAGTCGCGGAGAGTGCGACGACAAGGCAGATGATAGGCTCGCGTGACAGTATCCAGACCGGAAACACTACAATCACTCGCTTTCAGGTCGAGAACTGCTTAGCCAGCCAGAAGCCCGCCTTATGTCAAACAGGGCCGCCGGGGCGGGCGGCCCTGCCGGTGTCAGACGACGACGGGGAGGCGGCTGAGGGCATAGTCGACCTGCACCGGCCCCGGCAGCAGCCGGACGGCCTCCCGCTGCACGGCGGCGCGGCAGTATGCGCGGTCGCTCATGAGGCTGCCGGGCTTCCTGACGCCGCGGCAGAGGGTCCGGGCGGCGGCTCCGACCCGGGCGTCGAAGGCGTTGGCGCCGGCGGCGCTGGACATGTCCAGATCACCCCAGGCGATCCGCGCCTCCTGGGCCGAGGCGGAGCCGGCGATGGCGAGGGCCGCGATGGCGGCGAGAGAAGCGAGGGCTTTCATGACGAACTCCTGGGGAGATCAACGTCGCTCTTGTCGGCGACGATGTGTGGGATGCGCCCGGTCCGTTGCAGCCTCGTGAGCATTCGGCGGCGAAATAGCGACGCTGGATGAATTCGCGGAAACCTGAACGGTGATCAGATCAGGGCGCCGTTGTTGAAAGTGCTGAACGTTGTTGCTCGACTCCGCTCGACTTTTCCGCCATAAGCCGCCGCTTCCGACGCAAGTGAACCTCGCGTCTCCACCATCACGACCCCGGTTTCGACCGGACGAGGATGGCGAGAACCCTCCGCCGACGTGATCGTCGCCGGAGGCCATTTCGCTATGGAGACCGTTTCACCCGTCGCAACGAGGTTGTGAATGTTCGAGGCTCTGAACGAGCGGCTGACAGGCGTCTTCGACCGGATCACCGGGCGCGGCGCCCTGTCCGAAAAGGACGTGGCCGAGGCGATGCGCGAAGTCCGCGTGGCGCTGCTCGAGGCCGACGTCGCCCTGCCCGTCGTCAAGGACTTCATCGCCTTCGCCACCGAACGCGCCACGGGCGAGGACGTCATCCGCTCGGTCAAGCCCGCCGATCAGGTGGTCAAGATCGTCTATGACGGCCTGGTCGAGATGCTGGGCGGGGACGAGCCCACCCCGATCAACCTGAACGCCACGCCGCCCGCCGTCATCCTGATGGCCGGCCTGCAGGGCTCGGGCAAGACGACGACCTCGGCCAAGCTGGCGCTGCGCCTGACGAAGTTCGACCGCAAGAAGGTCATGATGGCCTCGCTGGACACGCGTCGTCCGGCCGCCATGGAACAGCTGGCCAAGCTGGGCGAACAGATCGAGGTGGCTGTCCTGCCGATCGTGGCGGGCGAGTCGCCGATCCAGATCACCAAGCGCGCGCTGCAGTCGGCGAAACTCCAGGGCTATGACGTCCTGATCCTCGACACCGCCGGCCGGATCACCCTGGACGAGGCCCTGATGGCCGAGGTGGCGGAAGTCGCCGCCGTCTCCAAACCCGTCGAAACCCTGCTGGTCGCCGACAGCCTGACCGGTCAGGACGCCGTCCGCACCGCCAAGGCCTTCCACGACCGTCTGCCGCTGACCGGCCTGGTCCTGACCCGCGCCGACGGCGACGGGCGCGGCGGGGCCATGCTGTCGATGCGCGCCGTCACCGGCCTGCCGATCAAATACATCGGCGCGGGCGAGAAGGTCGACGCGCTGGAAGTGTTCGACGCCCGCCGCGTCGCCGGCCGCATCCTGGGTCAGGGGGACATCGTCGCCCTGGTCGAGAAGGCGTCGCAGGAGCTGGACCAATCCAAGGCCGAGGCCATGGCCCGCAAACTGGCCAAGGGCCAGTTCGACCTGAACGACCTCGCGGGCCAGCTGCAACAGATGAAGAAGATGGGCGGTCTTCAGGGCATCATGGGCATGCTGCCCGGCGTCGCCAAGATGAAGGCCCAGATGGCCGACAGCGGCGTCGACGACCGCATGATCGCGCGCCAGGAAGCCATCATCTCCTCGATGACCAAGGCCGAGCGCAAGAAGCCCGACCTGCTGAACGCCAGCCGCAAGAAGCGCGTCGCCGCCGGCGCCGGCGTCGAGGTCCAGGACATCAACCGCCTGCTCAAACAGCACCGCCAGATGGCCGACATGGTGAAGTCCATGTCGCGCGGCGGCGGCAAGGGGCTGAAACAGATGGCCGCCATGATGGGCGGTCTCGGCGGCGGAATGGGCGGCGGCCCCGACATGGCCCGCCTCAAGGCGATGGGGGGCGGCCGCATGCCCGAGCCCAGCGCCGAAGACATGAAAGCCCTTCAGGATCGCATCGCGAACCTGGGCGGCGGACAACTTCCGGGGGGCCTTCCAAGCCTGCCGGGCTTCCCTCCCAAGAAATAGAACGACCAAAGAAAGAGACTGAAAATGCTTAAGATTCGTCTGGCCCGCGGCGGCGCCAAGAAGCGCCCCTACTACTACATCGTCGTCGCCGACAGCCACTCGCCCCGCGACGGCAAATTCATCGAGCGCGTCGGCACCTACAACCCGATGCTGCCGCGCGACGGCGAGCAGAAGCGCGTCACCCTGAAGGCCGACCGGATCTCGGAATGGCTCTCCAAGGGCGCCCAGCCGACCGACCGCGTGGCCCGCTTCCTGAGCCAGGACGAAGCCCTGGCCGGCAAGGTCAAGTGGACCCAGTCGAACAACCCGAACAAGGCGCAGCCGGGCAAGAAGGCCCAGGAACGCGCCGCCGAGCGCGCCCAGCGCGAAGCCGACCGTGCGGAAGCCGAAGCCGCCGCCAAGGTGGAAGCCGCCGAAGCCGCCGTCCGCGCCAAGGAAGAAGCCAAGGCCGCCGCCGAAGCCGCCAAGAACGCTCCGGCGCCCGAGCCCGAAGCTGCTGCTGAAGAAGCCCCGGCCGAGGCTGCTGCTGAAGAGGCTCCGGCCGCTGAAGTGACGGAAGAAGCCCCGGCTGAAGCCGCCGCCGAAGAAGCCCCGGCCGCTGAAGCGACCGAAGAAGAGAAGACCGAGGCCTAAGCCTCATCCGTGCATCCCGGCGAATGCCGGGATCCAGATGACAGAAAGCAGCGCCCGAAGCTCGGGTGCTGCTTTTCTGCTATCTGGCCACGGCGTTTGGATCTGGGTCCCGGCAGTCGCCGGGGCGTACGGAGTTTCTTGCCATGACGACCGACAGCAAACTCATCCTCGTCGGCCAGGTCGCCGGCGGGTTCGGGGTCAAGGGCGAGGTGCGGGTCACCGCCTGGACGGCCGAGCCGATGGCCCTGCTGAAATACGGCGTCCTGCTGCGCGCCGACGGCACGCCCGGCCTGACCCTGACCTCGGCCCGGCCCGAGAAGACCGCCGTGGTCGGCCGCGCGAAAGAGATCGCCACCAAGGAACAGGCCGACGCGATGCGCGGGCTGAAGCTCTACATCCACCGCGACCG
>NZ_JAKFEB010000178.1:0-4019 GCF_036677305.1 Brevundimonas sp.
CCGATGGGCAGGAGCGGCCATTCGAACAGGCCGAACCAGACGATCTCGCGGCCGCCCGCCGACGACGCCGCCCAGCCGACCAGCGGCATGGCGATCAGGAAGACGTAGAAGAGGACGTGGGTGGCCCGCGCCAGCAGCTTCTGCCAGGGCGGCATCGCCTCCGGCAGCGGAAGGGCGGGATTGGCGAGCCGCCAGACGATCCGGCCGAGCGTCAGGACCAGGATGGTCAGGCCGACCGACTTGTGGACCTGGACGAACTCGCGCGACAGCGGCCCTTCGGTCGCCTCGTGCGCGGCGATCAGCAGAACCTGGGTCACGACCAGGGCCGCCGTCAGCCAGTGAAGGGTCAGCGAAACGGTGGAATAGCGGTTGCGCGGTTCAGCCACGATGACCTCCTTCGAACCCCTTCACCTTGACCCGCCCCGGCGCGTTCGCCAAGCCGCCGCTTGCATGCCCCGGCGGCAAGGCGGCATGAACGCGGAACAGTTCGAACCGGGATCCTGCCATGACCTACCGCGCGCCCGTCCGCGACATCGCCTTCGCCCTGCAGGCCGTGGCCGGCATCGACCGGGTCGCCGCCACCGGCGCCTTTCCCGACTATGACGCCGATGTGCTGGGCGCGGTGCTGGAGGCGGCGGCGCAGTTCTCGGAAGGCGTCCTCGCGCCCCTGAACCGCATCGGCGACCAGAAGGGCTCGACCTATGCGAATGGATCGGTCACCGCCGCCCCCGGCTTCGCCGACGCCTATCGCCAGTTCGCCGAGGGCGGCTGGACGGGTTTGTCCGCTCCGGCCCACGCCGGCGGCCAGCAACTGCCCAAGGCGCTGGAACTGGCGGCCTACGAGACCGTCCACGCGGCCAACATGGCCTTCGGCCTGTGCCCCATGCTGTCGCTGGCGACGATCGAGGCCCTGGAGGCGCACGGCACGCCGTCGCAGCGGGAGATCTATCTGTCGAAACTGGTCTCGGGCGAATGGACCGGGGCCATGGTCCTGACCGAGCCGCAGGCGGGCTCGGACCTCGGCGCCCTGACGGCCACGGCGACCCCGAACGGCGACGGCACCTACGCCCTGAACGGCCAGAAGATCTTCATCACCTGGGGCGATCACGACGCCACGGACAACATCGTCCACATGGTGCTGGCCCGCCTGCCCGACGCGCCGGCCGGGCCCAAGGGGATCAGCCTGTTCCTCGCCTCCAAATACCTGGTCAAGGACGACGGCGCGCTGGGCGACCGCAACGGCTTCCGGCCCGTGGGCGTCGAGCACAAGCTGGGCATCCACGCCTCGCCGACCTGCGTCATGGCCTATGAGGGCGCCACCGCCGAACTGGTCGGCGAACCCAATCAGGGCCTCGCCCACATGTTCGTCATGATGAACGCCGCCCGCCTCGCCGTCGGTGTCGAGGGCGTGGGCGTCGCCGAACGGGCCTATCAACACGCCCTCGCCCATGCGCAGGAGCGGCGTCAGGGCCGGTCCGTCTGGACCGGCGAGGCCAACGCCCCGATCATCGATCATCCCGACGTGCGCCGCGCCCTGTCGGTGATGAAGGCCAAGGTCGCGGCCGCCCGGGCCATCTGCCTGTCCACCGGCGTCGCCGCCGACCTTGCGAAGCACGCGGCGACCGAGGAGGAACGCCGCCGCTGGAAGGGCCGCGAGGACCTGTTCACCCCCATCGCCAAGGCCTGGTCGACCGACGTGGGCTGCGAGGTCGCCTCATCGGGGGTCCAGATCCACGGCGGCATGGGATTCATCGAGGAGACGGGCGCGGCCCAGTACTATCGCGACGCCCGCATCGCCCCGATCTACGAGGGCACCAACGGCATCCAGGCCATGGACCTGGTGGGCCGCAAGCTGTCGATGGACGACGGCCAGTCGGCCCGCGACCTGATCGCCGACATGAAGGCGACGCTGGCGAAACTGCCGCGTCTGTATTCCGGCAAGCCCGTGGAGCGGTTCTCGGCCGCCATCGAGGCGGTCGAGGACGCGACCCTGTGGCTGCTGGACCGCAAGGCCGCGGCCGACGGCGCTGCGGATGTGCTGGCGGCAGCCGACGCCTATCTGAAGCTGCTGGGCGACGTCACGGGCGGCTGGATGCTGGCCCAGGGCGCCCTCTACGCCCGCGACCAGCTGGACGGCGGTCAGGGCGACCCGACGTGGCTGGAAGGCAAGATCGCGCTGTACGAGGTCTACGCCGCCAACGTTCTCGGCCACGCCTCCAGCCGTCTGGCGGCCGTGGGTCAGGGCGGAGCCCTGCTGGAGCGGATGAGCGTGGACGTGCTGGCGGGGTAGGTGCGGCAACCTCTCTCCCTCCCCTTCATGGGGAGGGTGGCCGAGCGCAGCGAGGCCGGGTGGGGTGTGATGCGGCATCCGCAGAGCCCGCCCTTGGCGCACCCCACCCGTCGGCTTCGCCGACACCCTCCCCATAAAGGGGAGGGAGAAACAGCTTCAGATGTGGATCACCCGCCCATAGGCGTCCAGCGCCGCCTCGTGCATGGCCTCGGACATGGTGGGGTGCGGATAGACGATGCCGTGGATGTCTTCCTCGGTCGCCTCCATGGCGATGGCGGTGACATAGCCCTGGATCATCTCGGTGACCTCGGCCCCGATCATGTGGGCGCCGATCAGGGCGCCGGTCTTCGCGTCGAAGATCACCTTCACGAAGCCCTCGATCTCGCCGGCGGCGACCGCCTTGCCGTTCACCCGGAAGGGGAAGCGGCCGACCTTGACCTCGCGCTTCGCCTCGCGGGCGCCCTGTTCGGTGATGCCGACCGAGGCGACCTGCGGCTGGGCGTAGGTGCAGCCGGCGATGGGCGAGTTGACGTTGGGCGTCTTGTAGCCGGCGATGTGCTCGGCGGCGTGGATGCCCTCGTGCGAGGCCTTGTGCGCCAGCCAGGGCGCGCCGGCGCAGTCGCCGATGGCGTACAGCCCCTTCACATTGGTCTGGCAGTGGCCGTCGATGGTGATGTGGCCGCGGTCCATGTTGACGCCCAGCGCCTCCAGCCCGATGCCGTCGGTGTTGGCGGTGATGCCGACCGCCGAGATGCAGACCTCGGCCTCCAGCGTCTCGGCCTTGCCGCCGGCCTCGATGGCCACCTGCACGCCCTTGCCGCCCTTCGACACCTTCGTGACCTTGCAGCCGGTGCGGAACTTCATGCCGCGTTTCTCGAACGCCTTCTGCGCCGCCTTGGACACCTCCTCGTCCTCGACCGGCATGATCCGGTCGACGGCCTCGACCACGGTGACGTCGGCGCCCAGCGCCCGGTAGAAGCTGCCGAACTCGACGCCGATGGCGCCCGAGCCGATCACGACGATGGAGGCGGGCATCTTCTTCGGCGCCATGGCCTCGCGATAGGCCCAGATGCGGTCGCCGTCGGCTTCCAGCCCGATCTGGGGGATGGCCTTTGCGCGCGCGCCGACCGCCAGCATCACCGCCTTCGCCTCGACCGTGCGCGATCCGCCGGCCTTCAGGGCGACGACGACCTTCGGGGCCGCAGCGCCCTTCTCCAGCTTGGCCGTGCCTTCGATCACCTCGATCTTGTTCTTCTTCATCAGATAGGTGACGCCCTTGTTCATCGTGGCGGCCACCCCGCGCGAGCGCTGGATGATGGTGTCGAAGTCAAATCCGACCTTGTCGGCGGACAGGCCGTAATCCTTCAGGTGCGACAGGCTTTCGTACTTCTCGGCCGACTTCAGCAGGGCCTTGGTCGGGATGCAGCCCCAGTTCAGGCAGATGCCGCCCAGGCTCTCTCGCTCGACGATGGCGACCTTCTGGCCCAGCTGGCTGGCGCGGATGGCGGCGACATAGCCGCCGGGGCCCGAACCGATGACGATGAGGTCGAATTCAGCGGCCATGTCAGATCAGCTTCTCGATATCGGCCTTGATGGCCTCGGGTTCGACCTGGGGGGCGTAGCGCGCGACCACGCGGCCCTCACGGTCGGTCAGGAATTTGGTGAAGTTCCACTTGATGTCGCGGCTGCCCAGGAAGCCCTTCTTCTGGCTGGTCAGCCAGTCGAACAG
>NZ_JAKFEB010000179.1:0-6163 GCF_036677305.1 Brevundimonas sp.
CTCGCCCATGCGGCGCGGGCGCTGGCGGAGCAGTCCGAGCTTGAGGTCGCCTTCGGTTCGGACGGGCCGAAGCTTTCCAACGGCGTCCTGACGCTGCCGCATCCGCCGCGCGATCCGGGCGCCAACGGCAACGCCGCCCTGCGCGGCCAGGCGGACCGCCTGGCCCTGCGGCTGGCCAATCACGACGAAGGCCTGCACGCCCGGCTCCGGCCCGCGGATCAGCGCGCCGCCGATGTCTTTGAAGCGGTCGAACAGGCGCGCGTCGAGGCCGTGGGGTCGACCGCCCTCGCCGGCGTTCGGGCCAATCTGAGCGCCGCTCTTTTGACCCGGCTGGAGAAGATGGGGGCCCTGCGCGCCGACGCCGAGCGCGTGCCCCTGCCCGAGGCCGTGGCCCTGCTGGTGCGCGAACGCCTGACGGGACAGCGCGCGCCCGACGGAGCGGGCGCGATGCTCGACCTCGTCCGCACCTCTCTCGAGGACAAGGCGGGCGACAAACTCAACGCCCTTGCCGAGGTGGCGGGCGACCAGACGGCCTTCGCCGAGCGGCTGAAGGACGTGCTGCGCGCGCTGGACCTCGATCCCGGCGACGGTCGCGGCGACGACGCCTCGGACGACCAGGGCGACGAGGAGCCCGATCCGCAGGACCCGGACGCGGCCGACGACCAGGACGAGGAAGACGACGCCGGCGGCGGCGAGGGCCAGTCGATGGACGGCTCGACCGACGACAAGGACCAGGGCGAGGACCGCGACAGCCGACCGGACGGCGCGCCCGGCGATCCCGACGGCGAGGCCTCGGACGACGGCCCCGACGTCAATGAAGGCTCCCTGCCCAACCGCCAGCAGACCATGGACGACGGCCGGGCCATCGACGCCTACCGGGTCTTCACCACCGCCTATGACGAGGTGGTGGACGCCGCCGACCTGTGCGACCCGAACGAGCTGGAGCGGCTGCGCGCCCTGCTGGACCAGCAGTTGACGGCGCTGTCGTCGGTGGTGTCGCGTCTGGCCAACAAGCTGCAGCGCCGCCTGATGGCGCAGCAGAACCGCAGCTGGCATTTCGATCTCGAGGAGGGGGTGCTGGACACCGCCCGCCTGACCCGGATCATCACCGACCCGACCAGTCCGCTGAGCTTCAAGGCCGAGAGCGAGAGCCCGTTCCGCGACACGGTGGTGACCCTGCTGCTGGACAACTCCGGTTCCATGCGCGGGCGGCCGATCATGGTCGCAGCGGTGTGCGCCGACATTCTGGCGCGGACGCTGGAGCGGTGCGGGGTCAAGGTCGAGATCCTCGGCTTCACCACCCGGGCGTGGAAGGGCGGCCAGGCGCGCGAGGCCTGGATCACGGCCGGCAAGCCCGCCAATCCGGGCCGGCTGAACGACCTGCGGCACATCATCTACAAGTCCGCCGACGCGCCCTGGCGGCGGGCCAAGAAGAGCCTCGGCCTGATGATGCGCGAGGGGCTGCTCAAGGAAAACATCGACGGCGAGGCCCTGACCTGGGCGCACGAACGGCTGCTGGCCCGTACGGAGTCGCGGCGCATCCTGATGGTCATTTCCGACGGCTCGCCGGTCGACGATTCCACCCAGTCGGCCAATGCGGCCCTGTATCTGGACAAGCACCTGCGCCAGATCATCGCCGAGATCGAGACCCGGTCGCCGGTCGAGCTGATGGCCATCGGCATCGGCCATGACGTGACCCGCTGGTACCGCCGCGCCGTCACCATCGTCGATGTCGAGCAGCTGGCCGGGGCCATGGTCGAGAACCTGGCCGCCCTGTTCGACTCCGAGCCCAAGGCCGTGGCCTCGGGCCGCCGCCGGAAGGCCGCGTGAGGCGGCTCGCCGCCGTCGTCCTGACATTGCTGACGGGCGCCTGCGCGAGCGCGGGCGTGGTCCCGGAGCCCTGGCGCGGCGTCGCGGACGGCTGGACGCCGGCGGCGGCGGAAATCCGCACGATCGGGCTGGGCGCGCCCGGCGGGGTCCGGCTGGCTCCGGGCGTGCGGTTCGCGGGCGGGGTCCAGATCATCGCGCCGAGGGGCGACCGCCTGCACGGCCTGTCGGACCTGAAGCTCGCGGACGGCGACATGGTGGCGGTCACGGACTCGGGCGATCTGGTGCGCGGGCGTCTGTCTCTCGACCGGCGCGGCCGGCTGGCGGGCGTTTCGGATCTGCGCCTGCGCGGACTGACGGGCGAGGACGGGCGCGCCTTCGCGACCAAGTCGGATGGCGACGCGGAAAGCCTGGCCGTCACGGCGGAGGGGGAACTGGTGATCGGCTTCGAACAGACGCCGCGCCTGTGGTCCTACGGCCCGCTCGACGCCTTGAGAAACAGGCCTTCGCCGCGGGCGGCTCCGCCGGTCGCGCCCGGCAATGACGGTCTGGAAGCGCTGGCGGCCGGGCCTGACGGCTTGCGCGCGGCGGCGGAAACCGGCGGCGTCTGGGACTGCGGGTCCCGATGCGTCGAGGTCGCGCCGCCGCCCGCGACGCCGCCTGCGATCTCGGACTGGCGCGTCACCGGCATGGACCGCGATCCGGCGGGCGACGGCTGGTTCGTGGTCGAGCGCCTTTACCGCGCGCCGTTCGACATGCGCGCGCGCCTGCGCCGCATGGATGCGTCAGGCCGGCCCGGGCCGGTGCTGGCGACCCTCAGCCTGCCGTCGACGACGGACAATTTCGAGGGCGTGGCGGCCGTGTCGGGCGCGGCGGGGACGCGGCTCTACATGCTGTCGGACGACAACGACAACCCGCGTCAGCGGACCCTGCTTCTGGCCTTCGATGTGGAGACCCGGAAACCCTGAAGGAGGGTCAGCCGCCGTCCGGCATGCGGGCGCCTTGCATGCGGCGCAGCATTTCGCGGCTGGCGGCGGCTTCCTCGGCGGTCTGGACGGTGTTGCGGCAGACGCGGCGGCCGAAGCGCGAACCGGTGACGGCCTCGGTCCGGCAGACCTGGGTCGGCTGGGCTGGCGTGGCGGCCACGTTCACGGGCGGCAGGTTCGCCACCTGACCGGTTTCAGCGGTCGCGGCCGGCGTCTGGGCGGTGGCAGGCGCAGCGGTCTGCGCGGCGGGAGAGGTCTGCTGCAGGATCAGTGCGGACGCGAACAGGACGGGGAGGAACACCAGGAACTCCTGTGAAAAGGTTGATCCCATAATGCCAGCCGGGCCGGGGATCGCAACCCGGGCGGGCGATCAGACCTTTTCGCTGATCTTTATGGCGACACGGCAGCCGGCCTTGATGACCGCGCTGAGCAGGTCATAGCCGGGCGCCTCGCGGGCCCCGTGGTCGACGGCGTGGTCGTGGTGGGCCAGCTCCTCCTCGCGGAAGACCGAGAGCTCCGCGGCCAGGGCGGGGTCGCGGTCACGCAGTTCGGCGATCTGGTCGGCGTAATGCGCCTCGATCACGCTTTCGACCGCCTCGGTGCAGGCGTGGGCGGCCTTCTCGCCCATCAGGGCGGTGCCGGTTCCCAACGCCATGGCGGCCAGGCGCCAGACCGGCGTCATCAGGGTGGGCCGCACCCGTTCGGCGTTCAGCAGGGCGTCGAAGCGGGCCAGATGCACCGCCTCCTGATCTTTCATCTCGCCCAGGTCGGCGGCCAGGGCCGACTTGCCGGCGCGGCCCTCGAACACGGCCTTCTGGGCGCGGTAGATGTGGACGGCGGCGTATTCGCCCGCGTGATCGACGCGCAGGATTTCGGCGCGACGGCGCCTGCTCGCGCCGCGGCCCGGCCGGGCCAGCGGAATGCGCCGGTCGGCTAACGGATCCGCTGCGGGGCGCTCAGTTTCCAGGCGCTCTGGCATCCTTGGGCCTCTTGGCGGCGAGAAGGCTGAACACGGCGAGGGCCGCCGAGATCAGGGCGTTCCATCCTGCCATCGACAGGCCGAGGAAGCGCCACGTCACCGTGTCGCAGAAGATCGGCGTCTCGATCGGTCCGGTGCCCAGGGCCAGGGCGGCCAGCCCCTCGAGGTTGACCTCGCCGCCGCCTGAACAGGTCGCAGGCAACTCCCACCACTTCATCTCGCCGCCCATGTGGAAGACGGCGGTGATGGTTCCGGTGGCGAAGACCACGGCCAGCAGGAAGGCCGCGATGCGGGGCGTGCCCCGGCTGCCGCGGCTGACAAGGTGCCAGACGGTGGCGGTCAGGGCGATCGCCACGGCGCCCCAGTAGACCTCGCGCTGCTTGAGGCACAGGTTGCAGGGAGCGAGGCCCGCGAACCGTTCGAACGCATGGGCCGCGCCCAGCAGCGCCAGCGAGGCGGCGAGCGCGAAGGCGGTCCACCACCGGGTCAGGAGTCGGTAAAGGGCTCTCATCGGACGACGTTCATAGCCGGGCCCGGACGCCGCGTCGATGCGGCTCGCCGGATCAGAGAAGCTTCACCGCCGCTATGGCGCCGATCAGCACCACCAGGCCGATGACGGTCCACATCGCCAGCCGCTTTTCGACCATTTCGAGCATGGGGGGACCCCAGCGTTTGAGGATGAAGGCCTCGGCGTAGAACCGCGCGCCGCGGGTGAGGACGCACAGGGCCACGAACAGCGCGAAGTTGAACTGGAAAATGCCCGAGGCGATGGTGATCAGCTTGAAGGGGATGGGCGTCAGCCCCTTGATCAGGATCACCCAGGCGCCGTGCTGCTGGAACAGGGCCTTGGACGCCTCGAAGGTGTCGGCCTTGCCCAGCCAGGCCAGGATCATCATCCCGACGTCGGTCAGGAAATAGCCGATGGCATAGCCCAGTACGCCGCCCAGCACCGACGCCAGGGTGCAGACCCCGGCGTAGAAATAGGCGCGGTCCGGGCGCGCCAGGACCATCGGGGCCAGCATCACGTCGGGCGGAATCGGGAAGAAGGAGCTCTCGGCGAACGAGACCGCGGCCAGGGCCGGGGTGGCGTGTTTGCTGCGGGCAAGGTCGAAGACCCAGTCGTAGAGCTTGCGAAGCATTTGATCCCTTGGCGGAAGCCGACGGGTGGCGTCTAGCAGGCGGCGCGGGCGGGCGCATCAACCGAAACAGGCCGTTATTCGCGATCGCGGCCAACGGTCGCTATAGAGGCGCCTCCCGCCTCCCCAAGGACGGACGTTCCATGCGCTATCTGCACACCATGGTCCGGGTCACGGACCTGGACGCTTCCCTGCATTTCTACCGCGACCTGCTGGGTCTGGTGGAAACACGCCGGACCGAGAACGAGGCCGGGCGCTACACCCTGGTCTTCCTCGCCGCGCCGTCGGACCGGGGCCGCGCCGAGGCCGAGCGGTCGCCCGAGGTGGAGCTGACCTTCAACTGGGACCCGCAGCCGTACGACGGCGGGCGCAATTTCGGCCATCTGGCCTACAAGGTCGACGACATCCATGCGGTCTGCCAGCGGCTGATGGACGGGGGCGTCGTCATCAACCGCCCGCCGCGCGACGGCAACATGGCCTTCGTGCGCTCGCCCGACGGCATCTCCATCGAACTGCTGCAGGAAGGATCGCCCCTGGCGCCCGCCGAACCCTGGGCCTCCATGCCGAACATCGGCAGCTGGTGACCGTGCGGACCCTGATCGGCGTCATCGCCGCGGCCGCGGCGCTGGCGGCCTGCGCCTCCACCTCGGAGACCTATCCGGGGCGCACGGCGACCGAACAGCTGCTGGTCGCGCGCGCGGCCGACCGCGCGGTCGAGGGCCTGACCCTGCCGATCCCGGCCGGGTCGCGGGTCTTCGTGGACGCCGCCTTCTTCCAGGCCGAGAACTCGGCCTACGCCGTCAGCGCCATCCGCTCGGCCCTGTCCGACGCCGGCTACGCCATGGCGCAGTCGAAGAACGACGCCGACGCCGTGTTCGAACTGCGCGCCGGGGCCCTGTCGCTGGAGCAGATGCGCCGCGTCTTCGGCCTGCCCGAGATGCGGGTGCCGATCAGCGAGAGCCTGAACGTCGTCTCCTTGCCCGAGCTGTCGATCTACAGCCGCCGGGACCGGGTCGGGGTGGCCGAGTTCTCGGGCTTCCTCTACGAGCCGCGCACGGGCGCGCCGCTGGGAGCCGTGGTGCCGATGACCGGCGAGTTCCGCATCCGCAGCCACAAATTCCTCATGGTCGCCGCCTGGGGCCAGCAGACCATCGACCCGGGCGAACGCGAGCCCGGCGACAGCTGGCGGCAGTTCTAGGACGCGCTTGCGCCCCGGCCCCGCGTCGGGGATGGTC